>NZ_LMLN01000008.1:0-24445 GCF_001421915.1 Sphingomonas sp. Leaf62
CTTCCGGTAAAGCGCCTTACCGGAATCACGGTTTCCTGCGGCTTTAGTACGACGATGGCGGAGTGTACGTCCGCCGTTAAACCGTTATCGACGAAATAAAGTTTGGGCGGTAGCTTCTTCGCACAGGGAGGAAGTATGCGAATCGGGGCGGGGCTTGCGAGATGGCGTCGATTGCGGGACCGCGATGATTTTGTCGCCGAGCCGAAGAATGTCTGGAACACTTTGGAAGTCGCAAAGCTGACGGTTTCTACGGCAACGCCGCTTATGATTTTCGCGGTTGGCGCTTTCCTATCCCATCAATCTGCAAGGCAAGCCGAGCATCAGCAGATTTTGGCTGCCAAGGCGGCGGCAAAAAGAGAGATCGCAGACAATGCGCGGCAAGTACGTCTCGCAAGTATGACGTATCTTGTGGGGAAGCGGGCTAAAATTCTAGATGAAATATTGCCTGCGATAGAAGAGATAAATAATTTCGCTGTTAGATCTTGCCAATCCGTATTTTTAGAGAAGGATAAAACAAAGTGGGCAATCTACGCGGCGGAACGAAGTAATTTGCTATCAAGCAAACTTGCTATCAATAAAGTATACTTTTCAGAAAGTTTTTACTTTCAAGAGGTAGTTTTTCTTTCCCTGTCTGACAACGTGCGTACAATGGCTCTCAACAAAGAGGTATGGACTGCTACCCACGGTACTCTCTGTCCGCATGCAACCGAGGCCTACAACAACCTAATGGTCGCGATTCCTAAGGAGCTTGGTTTGACAGACCCACAAAAGGCAGAGTTACCCGGTTCCAAATTCCGATAAGTCTAGTGCAATGACTTACACCCGACCGCGCTGCCCCCTCCGCTATGCGTCGCAGAGCTGGCCTTGCCTTAGCGCCCCGCCGGGATGGGGCGTGGCCGGGGCAACAACATCGTAGGGCCGCCCGGCCCAGTTTCGGCAGGCCTTGCATTGTTGGATTTCGTTCGCTTCCTGTTCCTGATGGGGAACAAGAGCTTCCGAACGACCTTCGACCTGATCCGGTTTGGTGCGAACCTGCGCGTCCTGTGCAGATGCGGGAACCAAGCGATCCTCGATGGCGAGCAGGTCGACCATGTGCGGCGGACGCGCAAATGGCCGATGCCGCTCGGCTATTTCGTGGATCGGCTGACCTGTTCCAAATGTGGACGGCGGCCGTCTTCAGCGCTGCCCTATCCGGGCGATCCTACGGTACGCATTGGTCCGTCGATGTTGGAGGACGCCGCTGCGCTGCGAAGCATAGAACATTCACGGAATTCGGCTAAACCGCCTCAGGGGCTGGGGTTGGCGAATGACGATGATTGAGCCGGTCGGGGACCGGTCACGAACACTCGAGATGCTGCCGTTCATCGTCGCGCATCTGATCGAGACGGGTAATGCGTTGCGTGTGGTCGGCTCCACGCGAAAAATGGACGCCTTCATCTTTGTCGTCGGCGAGCTGGTAACGAGCGGACGCAGTCCGTCGCTGGAAGAGATCGCCCGGCACCTCGGCGTGGCAAAGTCTCGGGCGCGTCAGCTCATCTCGCTGCTTCGTCAGGAAGGGGCGGTACAGCAAACACCGGGAGCGCAGCGGGCTTTGACCGTGCCGGGGCTGGAGCGTTACATCGCGATCCAACGGCTGCGCGGCTACGGCTTTACCGTCGATGAAGACATTATGCGGATCAGCCCCTCTACGCTTGTGCAGCTACCGATCGTGGCGGTGATCGAGCATCGTCGCGCGGATGATTCTAGCCAGCCTTCAGCCTGAAACCCGCGTGCCGCTGATGCCGGCAATCTCCACCACCGAGCGCGAGCGCCAGCGGTTCGAGCATCTCGTGCTCGGCCGGCCGCGGCCGAAGCCGGGACGGAACAAGGCTAGGAAGGGGAAGGTCCCGCCGGTCGTGCGCCTCGCGCCCGGTATCGAGGAGATCGTACAGCTTCGCGAGGACTATTCCCACAAAGCGCAGGGCACACCTGAGACGCATCACCACCACGCCGTCGCGTCCCGTCGTGTTGGATCGCTCGCCCGCCTCGTTGCGAGCGGCGCGATCGACGCGCACCAGCTCGCCGCCGCGCAGGATATCGCTGCCGCCTATGAAGCGACCGTTGCCGACGTCGCCGTCCGTATTGCCAGCTATGAGGTGCGCGGTACCGGCGGCGGCCCGCTGGCGGCATCGGCCGAGCCGATCGCCGCAGTGATCCGCGAGCGCGCCTACGACAGCTGGCGCAAAGCTGTCGGGGTGCACGGTCAGATGCTGCTGGCGATAATCGTCGACGACATGGCTTTGACGACCGCGGCACAACGGTGGCGCATGTCCAACCGTCGGGCGCGCGGCGTCCTGACTACCGCGCTCGATCGGTGGAAGCGTTGCTAGACCTGCACAAGCGTACACTGCACGTATGTGCAGGTCCAAAAGCGGTCACGTAACCCGCTAATCCGACCCCGCGACAGCTGTGCCCGACTCCCGTTGGTCCTCCCCCCTTGGGACCGGCGGGCGTCGTTGCGTCGGGGGAGGCTGATCCTATGGCTCACGACCAATCCCGCCAGCATCGCGCCGACCAGACGCGCCCAACGATCGCCGATCAGCTCGATCGCGCAACCGACCGGATCGACAGACTGACGCATCGGGCGCGTCTGGGGCGGCCTAGCGTCGCGGAATATGACGAGATGGAGTGCGAGGCGCAGGCCATCGCAGCCCTGATCGTCGCAGCCTTCCGCGGCCAGCGGCCCAACCCCACCAATCCGCCGCTCTATGTGAGCGCCGACGGCCAGAGAGCAGCATGGTAATGCCATCCCCCCGAACCCCGCGCGAGCAGATCGAACAGGCGGTCAACGCCGGCCACCCGGACGACGCGCTGGTGGGCGTGCCCGTCAGCCTGCTGCGCGAGATCCTCTCGGCCTTACCGATCGACGCGTTGATGTCGGTCGCGTCGAAGGTGATGTCGGCATGACAGGTCACCGCCACCCGTCCGCCGTTGACGTCAACGGCGAACAGTATCTGCCCGATGCCCGCGGCAACCTCACTCCGATCGCGACCATCAAGGCCAGCGACCTGCTGATGGACGAGACGGTGCGAGCGATGATCAGTCGGGCGCAGGCACAGTCGGACACGCTCGTCGCGTTCAAGGCCGACGCCTTCGATCGGGTGCAGGCGTTCATGGGGCTGCTGGCGCAGTCCCACGGTGCCGCGCTTGGGGGCAAGAAGGGCAACATCACCCTGACCACCTTCGATGGGATGATGAAGGTACAGGTCGCTGTCGCGGACCTATTCGAATTCGGTCCGGAGCTGCAACCGGCCAAGGCGCTGATCGACGAATGCCTGACCGAATGGGCAAGCGGTAGCGGTGCTGAGCTGCGGACGATCGTCAACCGGGCTTTCTCGGTTGAGAAGGAAGGCCAGATCAACCGTGCCGAACTTTTCATGCTGCTGCGCTCGGAGATCGCTGACCCGCGCTGGAAGCGCGCCATGGACGCTATCCGTGAGTCCATGCGCATCGTGGGATCGAAGGAGTACATCCGCTTCTACCGGCGCGATCGTCGTGACGGGCCTTGGAAGCAGATTACCCTCGACCTCGCCTCGGCTTGATCGTCCAGCGGCTTCGCGGCCGAGCCGGACAGCGTCAGCGCCAGCACCGCCTCGAACGAACGGACGGGCTCTGTGAGCGATGCCGCGATCGCGGTCGGACGGTGCTGGCCACGGTCGTCGACCATATCGTGCCGCTGGCGCTGGGCGGCAGCGACGAGGACGAGAACACCCGCAACCTCTGCGACCCTTGCCATGTCGAGGCGACCGCTGAGCAGTTCGGACATCGTGAGCCGGTCAAGGCGAAGGGCGTGGACCGCAGCGGTCGCCCTACGAGCGCCGACCACCCTTGGAACAGGTCGTCGGCGCCGTGCGGCGTCAGTCAATCTTCTTCAGAACGCCGGACATAAAATTTCGGATTGCTGGTTCGAGCGACTGACTTGTCGGAAACCAAGTGCAACAGGTTTCACTATCGTTCGACCACAGGACCGTCATGCTTGGTCCACCCGATCTCAAAACAACAACATCCCCTACGCTGAACATTACTGTGAACTCCCTGATCCGCGGCGATTCGCGGAGAGTGAAGCGTGACCCGGCGATGTGAGCGGCGCAAGGCACCCCCGGTCGATAAGTCTGGGGCGGTCCTGACCGGACACCGAACCGCCCCGCCATGCGCAGCGAGAGCAATTTTTAGGGGGGGAGGGTTTCGGCCCGATCGCCGGGGAGGTCGCCATGTCTAACGTCGTTGCGATCGAGGGTGGCGATGGTGTGCCGCCCGAACCCAATTGGCGGACCGTGTTCGGTCGCCAAGCGGATCGCGACGTCGCCGGCCAATACTGGCAGTCGATCATCAGCGAGATGCGCGGTGCCGAAAAGCTGGCAGTGGTGAACGCGCATTCGGTGAAGCGTCTGGTTGTGGCCTACGTCACCTATGACATTTCGGCGCGCGAAGTGCTGAAGTCCGGCCCGGTCATGAAGGCCAAGAAGACCGGCGTGCCGTCCTACAATCCATGGTGGACGACCATGTCGAACGCGGCGGCGCAGGCCGCGGCAATCGAGAAGGAGCTGTGCATTTCGCCGCGTAACCGTAGCGCCGGCGGCATCGTCGCGAAGAAGGTGCGGCGGGTGATGGGTGCGGGGTATCTGAAGGACCGTGGCTAACCGGTTCCTGTCGGACCCCGATCCGACAACGGCATGGGCACGCGCTGCGGTCGACGGGAAGCTGTTCACGGTCGGCGAGCTGGCCCGGCACGCGGCCGAGCGGCACCTACGCGACATGCGCGACGGCGAGCGTCGCGGGATTTATTGGCGTCCCGACGAGGCCGCCCACGCAATCAATTTCCTGCCGTCGGTGTTTCAGGTCACCGATGGCCCGTCCGAGGGCAAGCCATTCTACCCGCTGGAGTGGCATACCTTCGCGATCGGAAGCCTGTTCGGGTGGCGCAACGCCGTAAACCGGTGGCGTTTCCGGTCGGGCTGGCTCGAATCCGGAAAGGGGCAGGCCAAATCGCCGCTGATGGGTGCCATCGGCATCTACATAATGGGCTGGTGCGACATCGCCCGGGCGCAGTGCTATGCGATCGGCGAGGACAAGGCGACCGCGAACGTCCTGTTTCGAGACGCAGTGGCGATGTGCCGCGCGCCGATCCCGGGTGCCGAGGAAGGTGAGAGCCTCGATAATCTGGGCGAGGTCGTCATTCGTGGCGAGCTGCAGAACGCGTGGAAGATCGAGCATCCCGATTCCGGTTCATTTTTCCAACCGATCGCGAGTGGCGAGGCGCAGTCAGGACCGCGACCAAGCTATGTCGCCGGCGACGAGATCCACGAATTCAAGAGCGACGCCTCGCTGGAGACGTGGAAGCGCGCAGTCGACAAGGTCGCCGGCAACGCCCTGATGCTGCTGGGCACGAACACGCCCGGCACGTCGCAGAAGGTCGGCACCTCCTATTCGGAGATGTATCAAGCGATCGCGAAGGGCGAAGCGCGCGATGACAGTGCGTTCTCGCTGATCTTCCGGGTCGACAAGGCCGATCGCGAGAACGTGTTCGAAAATGAAGGTTGCTGGCAGAAGTCGCTGCCGGCGATCGGCGAGACCTTCCCGTGGGACAATATCCGCGAGACGGTCGCCAGCGCGCAGCTCCGGCCGTCGACCAAGTCGAGTGTGAAGCGCCTGTATTTCGGGATCGACACGGCGTCGGCCGACTTCTGGATCGACGAGGAGAAGTGGTCGGCGGTCCAAGGGCCGGTCGATCCGAAGGCGATGCGCGGGCGGCGCTGCTACCTGTCGATGGATCTGTCGAAGAAGAACGACCTTACCGCGGTCAGTGCCGCATGGGAGGCGACCGACGACGCGCCGATCGCGGTGAAGACGTGGTACTGGACGACGCAGGAAGGGCTGCGCGATCGCGCCGACGCGGACAAGGCACCCTATCTCGATTGGGTCGAGGACGGTTTTCTCGTCGCTACGCCGGGTGCGACGATCGACTACACCTTCGTCGCCATGAAGGTTGCGGAGCTGGACGCCGAGCAGGACGTCGAAGAGCTGGTCGTCGACCCGGCGTTCATCACCAGCTTCATCGAAGCGTGTGGCATCGTCGGCCTCTCAGTGTGGCGGTACGAAGGGCCGGACAAACCGGCCGGCCGCGGCTTGAAGATCGTCAGCCACGCGCAGGGCAAGCGGGTGATGTTCGAAGATCGGCAGCTCTGCATGCCGCATTCGATCACGAAGACCGAGGACCACATCCTCGAAGGCCGGATCGTCATTGATGATTCCCCGGTCACCTACAGTTGCGCGGCCGGCGCGGTCCTCGATGCCGATGGGCAGGGCAATCGCTGTTTCGAGAAGGCAAAATCGCGGGGGCGGATCGACGGTATGGTGACCACCACCATGGCGGTCGGTGCCGCCAGCGCGATGGAAAAGCCGAAGAAGAAGTCGGTCTACGCATCGCGCGGCGTCCGACGGATCTGAAGGGAGAGCGGATGACGGTATCTCCCGACGAGTATCGGCGCGCGTCCGGCTATCGCCGATCGACCGGTCAGCAGCAGCGCGCAACGCTTCCTGTCGCACCGGGCGGCCCGGTGCAGGCCTTCACGACGATGGACTTCGACAGTCCGGAGTTTCGCGACTTCGTAAACGGCGGGCGTCAGGCTACGACCGGCGTCGTCGTCGGCGAGCGGTTGGCCTTGCGCAACAGCGCATTCTTCCGGGCAGTGAACCTGATCGCGTCGTCGATCGGCATGCTGCCAACGCATCTGCATCGTCGGAAGGCGGATGGCACGACCGACAAGGCGAAGGATCATCCGCTCTATCGGGTGCTCCACAAACGCCCGAACAAATTTCAGACGGCATTCGAGTTCAAGTCGTACATGCAGACCGTCGCGCTGCTCGATGGCAATGCCTATGCGCGGATCGTCTGGGGCCTGCGCGGGGGCAAGCCGGCCGTCCTGCAACTCATCCCGATGGCACGCGGTACGGTCGACCCGATCCTGTCCGACGATTGGGTGCTGACCTTCCGGTACCGGCCGAAGAACGGCGCGACGGTCACTCTTCAGGCGAAGGATGTGTTCCATTTCCGCCACCCGATCAGCAAGGACGGGCTGAAGGGGCTCGGCCTCCTCGATGTCGCGTTTGAATCGCTCGGCCTCGCCGCCACTGCCGATCGCGCGCTCGCGAAGCTGATGTCGACCGGCATGATGGCCGGCGGCGCAATCGAGTTTCCAGACGGCAAGGATCTCGACGACGACGCGTTCGAACGCCTGCGGGCCAGTCTGCGCGACGATCATAGCGGTGCCGACAACGCCGGCAGCTGGCTGCTGCTGGAAGACGGCGCAACGGCAAAGCCGTTCGCGACGCCCGAGAGCAGCCAGACCGACGAGACCGTAAAGCGCCAGGTCGAAAACGTTGCGCGGTTCACCGATGTCCCCCGGCCGCTGCTGATGATGGACGAGACCAGCTGGGGCAGCGGCATCCGCGAGCTGGGCCTGTTCCTCGTCACCTACTGCCTGACGAAGTGGTTCGTCGCGTGGGAGCAGGCGATCGAGCGGTCATGCCTGACCGAGGCGGAGCAGGACGCCGACGAGCTGTACGTGAAGTTCAACGACGGCGCGCTGCTGCGCGGGTCGCTGACCGAGCAGGCCGCCTTCTTCTCGAAGGCGCTGGGCAACAACGGCGCGTGGATGGAGCCCAACGAGGTCCGCGCTGCCTTCGAACTGAACCCCCATTCGGACGGCGGCGGATTGCCCAAGGGCAAGCCCGCGCCGGCACCCAAGGAAGTTGAAGATGCTTGAGGAACTGGAGGGCATTATCGCCGAGGTCCGGCAGGCGAAAGCCACGCTGGTCGAGAAGCGCGCGACGCTGGCAACGGCGCAGCAGGCGGTCACAGATGCCATGGAGGTCGAGAGCCGCGCGACCAAACGCGTCAACGCGCTCCTCAACCGCATGTTGGAGGAGGGCTGATGCGGCTCCGTCACCAACGCCTTCTCAGCACCGTGTTCGCGCGTCAGCGCCCCGGCGCACTCCCCATCCCCGCCGAGCGCGGCGTCTCGGCGTTCACGCCGGCACCGGTCCTCGACCGCTGGAACGCCGATGCCGCCGGCGTTCGCCCGGCTGCGCTCGAATCCGGCGACAACGTCATCACCATGTTCGATGTCATCGGTGAGGACTGGTGGAGCGGCGGCGGTATCACCGCGAAGAAGGTCGCCGCGCAGCTGCGCGCGATCGGCGATCGCCCGGTCGAGGTGCAGATCAACAGCCCCGGCGGAGATATGTTCGAGGGGCTGGCGATCTACAACATCCTGCGCGAGCATCCGCAGGCGATCACCATCAAGGTCATGGGCATGGCGGCATCGGCCGCCTCAGTGATCGCGATGGCGGGCGATACGGTGATGATCGGCGCTGCCAGCTTCATCATGATCCACAATTGCTGGGTCGTGGCCGCTGGCAACCGCCTCGACATGGCCGAAGTTTCCTCGTTCCTTGCCCCGTTCGATCAGGCCATGGCCGACGTCTACGCGCAACGGACCGGCAAGACCGCCGCCGAATGCGCGAAGTGGATGGATGACGAGACGTACATGTCCGGCACCACCGCGATTGACCGTGGTTTCGCTGACGAGCTGCTCGCGGCCGACCAGACCAAGACCGATGAGGGCACGAAGGCGGCCGATCGCAGCGTCAACGACGTGCGCGCGATGGAACTCGCACTGATGGCCGGCGGCGCGACGCGCAGCCAAGCCCGTGCCCGCATCAAGAGCATCAAGGGCACGCCCGGCGCTGCCCAAGACACCGCCGACACGCCGGACGCTGGCGGCGAAGACCCCGAGCTGACCGCCGCCATGGCGTCACTGCTCGCAGACCTCCGCAGCTAAACCGAAAGGCTGATCTCCATGAAAATGACCAACCGCGCCGCCCTCTCGGCGGTCGCGACGCTGTTCGCTGCCCCGTTCCGCGCGCTGTTCCCCGCCGCAAAGCCGGCGCTGACGCTCGCCCCCCCGACGCTGGCGATGCCGCGCGCCCTGACCGGCACGACGATCCGCGCCGATGTGTCGGGCGACCCGAAGGCGATGATCGCCGCGCTCCAGACCGCGCACAACGAGTTCAAAGCGACTGTCGACGCCAATGTCGGCAAGAAGGCCGACAGTGCTGAGGTGCAGGCCAAGCTCGACGCGATCAATGCGACCATGAACGGGCTGGAAGCCGCGCTGAACGAGCACGCCACCCAGATCGCGGCCGCGAGCATGAACGGTGGCCTGACCGCACAGCCGGTCGATCCGGAATATTCGACCGCCTTTGCGAGCTTTATGCGCGCCGGCGGCCGCGAGGACGAGCTCAAGCTCACCGCGGCGCAGAAGGCGGGCGTTCGTGCTGCCATGTCGGAAGGCGTCCCGGCCGATGGCGGCCTGCTGACGCCGAACGAATGGGATCGCTCGATCACCGGTCGGCTGAAGCTGATTTCGCCGATGCGCTCGGAATCGACGGTCATCTCGATCAGCAAGGCCGCCTTCACCAAGCTGTTCACGGACCGCGGCGTCGGCAGTGGCTGGGTCGGTGAGACCGCCTCGCGCCCCGCGACCGCAACGCCGCAGTTCACCGCGCTCGGCTTCGGGCTGGGCCAGCTCTATGCCAACGCGGCAGCGTCGCAGGACGTGCTCGACGATGCCGAGATCAATCTCGAAAGCTGGCTGATCGACGAGATCGAGACTGAATTTTCGCGGCAGGAAGGCATCGCCTTCACCGCCGGCGACGGCGTGAACAAGCCGCACGGTTTCCTGAACTATGCCGTTGGCGGTACGGCCGCTGCGCGGCATCCGTTCGGCGCGATCGACGTGCTGACCAGCGGCAATGCGACCGGGATCGCCTCCGACAAGCTGGTCGACGTGATCTACAAGCTGCCGGCGATCTATTCGCAGAACGCGAAGTTTTTCATGAACCGCGCGTCGCTCGGGTCGGTCCGCAAGCTGAAGGATGGACAGGGCAACTACCTCTGGCAGCCGACCTTCGTTGCCGGCCAGCCCTCGACCCTCGCCGGTTATTCGGTCGTCGACATGCCCGACATGCCGAACGTCGTCGCCGACGCACTGGCGCTGGCGTTTGGTGACATGCGCGAGACCTATCTGGTCATCGACCGGATCGGCGTCCGCATCCTGCGCGATCCGTACACGAACAAACCGTACATCTGCTTCTACGTGACGAAGCGCGTCGGCGGCGGCGTCAAAAACCCCGACGCCATGAAGATCATCAAGATCGGGGCCTGATCCTTTCCCTGCTGGGCCGGCCTCGTGGCCGGCCCGGCTCTCCAAAGCCGCGGGCGACGCTGCGCGGTTTTGGCGAGCCAAGGAGATCCGCATGCGCGACTTGAACGAAATTCTCGACGGGACTGTCGAGGCGATCACCACCGTCCTGAAGGAGCTGACGGCCGAGCAGCTGGCCGACCTGCGTGTGATGGAGGAAAGTGGGCAGGGACGGTCCGGCGTCGACAAGGCGATCGGCCGCGCCCTTGCTGCCCTGTCGGCCGCCGCCGGCGGTACCGACGACGTGATCGAAACCATCGAGCCGGTTACGCCGGCGGACGGTCCGCAGATCCCGCCGGTGGAAACGCCGGCCTTCGAACCGCTGCACCCTGCCGTCGACGGTGACCTGCGCGCCGGGACGACCGAGGTCATGAACCGGATCGACTTCAACGATCCGCTGACCGGCGGTCGTCAGATCGTCGAAGCGGCGCTCGCGTCGTCGGCGGAAGACTGATCCAGTGGTCGAGCCGATCGGCATCGAGGAGGCGCGTGCGCAGATCCGGATGGACGGCGACGCGTCACGCGATGCCGATCTTGCTCGATACATCCGCGATGCCCGGGAATGGGTCGAGACCTATACCGGGCAGACGCTGATCGCCGGCGATGCCGTCGAGACGTTCCGGGTGCCCGGTCGCGTCGTGACGCTCCGGGCATGGCCGATCGCGTCGGCCGCGGCGCTGGCGATCGCCGTCGTCGACGAAGACGGGACCGAAGTGTCGGTGATCGGAGCGCTCGACACGGCGCGCCGCCCCGCCACGATCCGGTCGACCAGTGGATGGTCGATGACCTCGGCCGACCAGCAGCTCCGCGTCACCGTCCGCGCCGGGTACGAACCGGGCAACGTCCCGGGCAACCTGCGCCGGGCCATGCTGCTGCTGATCGCGGCGTACGATGCCGATCGCGAGGGCGGCGAGGTATTCGCCGCGAGCGAGGCACGCGCGCGCTCGCTTTGCCGCAGCTTCCGCCGGCACCGGCTTTAATGGCGGTCGGGAAGGGTCTGGCGAGCCGGCTGCGCGATCGGATCACGATCGAGCGGCCGATCGCCGACGACAGCCTGCACGGAGCCGGCTCGGGGACTTGGGCACCGGTCGCGATGGTATGGGCAGAGGTGCAGGACGTCCTGCCGAGCCGTGCCGAACAACTGGCCGGCGGTATCAACGTGGCCACCCGCCCGGCGCGGGTCCGGATGCGGTACCGGCAGGATGTCTCGTCCGACATGCGCTTCGTAATGGGTGGGCGAATTATGCAAATCGTCGCCGGTCCGGCGGAGATCGGTCGCCGTGAAGCGGTCGAGTTCATGGTCGAAAGCTATTCGACGGCCGGCAACCCGGCCTGATGGCGCGATCTCGAGGCCGCGACGCTGTTCGCAGGTACATGGCGCAGCTCCCCGGGCAGATCGTGCGGAGCCTGCTGCCCGGTGCCGCGCGCGCCGGCGCGAAGGTCGTTGCCGACGAAGCCAAGAGTCAGTCCCGATCGCCAGACGTCGCTGCCGCGCTCACGGTTAAGACCAGACGTGGTGAAGGCCATGTGACTGCCTTCGTCGGTGTCGATCCGAAGGCGCAGAACGGTTGGGCCTACAGCCTAGCGAGATGGCAGGAGTGGGGTACAGAACCGCACTTCATCACCGTCGACGATAGCCAGCGCGAGGGCATGACCGCGTCGCGGATCAACTACCTTGCCCGGGAACAGGGCACGCTGGTCATCAACGGCAAGCCTGTCGGCCGCACGGTTCACCATCCCGGGGCCGACCCGCACCCCATCTTCCGGCCGGCGATGGATCTCAAAGAGGTCGAGGCGAAGGCGGCGGCGCAGGCCTACATCAACGCCCGTGTCAGCCGTGCCGGCATCGCCCCCGATCCGGGAGACAGCGACCCATGATCGGCACTGACATCATCGGCACTGTGTTGCGTGAGGCCGCCCCGGTCACCGCCATGGTACCGGGGAAGAACATCAAGACCGGCCGCCTTCCCGACATCGTAAAGCTGCCTGCGCTGCTGATCCGCACGATCAGTCTGATTGAGCGGCAGCCGCTGAAACGTACGGGCATGGTCCGGTGGACCGAGCGGGTGGCGGTCACGGTCCGGGCCGAGAATTACCTCGATCAGAAGCTGATCCTGCGACGCGTCAGAGCCGTCTGCCTCGCGCGGTCCGGTGCGATCGCCGGCGCTGAACGGGTTTCGATCCTGCCGGCCGGTGCCGGTCCCGACATCGCGGGGCCGGCCAACTCCTTCGAACAGACCCACGATTTCCGGGTGAGCTTCGACGCCCCCGAGGAAGCAGCAGGAGCATGAATATGGACCCGAAGACGAAGACCACCACCGCCGTCGCCGCCAGCGAACCAAAGGCCACCCCGTTCTACGCAACGCGCGAATTCACCGACGCCGGCACCGGCCGGGCATTCGAGAAGAACGCCGAGCTGGTCGGCATCGATGCTGGCACCGCAGAAAACTACCGCGTTGCAGGTCTGGCGACGTCGGAAAAGCCGGACGCCGAAGCGGCGGCCTGATCCCTCGTGCCCGGCTGACCGGGCACGCCCCCGCCGGCGCTGCCGGCCATTCCCATTGGAGATAGACTATGGCTCTTCAGACCGGTGCAGGTTCGGCGATCGCAATCTGCGTCGCCGCGCCCGCAACGCAGGATGCCACCGGCTTTGCCGCCCTGACCTTCACCGAGGCCGGTAACTGCGAAAAGATCGGCCAGATCGGTGCGACCTTCGCAAAGACGGAGTTTCAGCCCCTCAAGGGTGCCAAGCAGAAGCTGAAGGGCAGCGCCGATTACGGGTCGGTGTCGCCGCAGTTTGCGCTGGACGAAACGGACGCCGGGCAGGCGCTCGCCAAGACCGCGGGCAACGACGAGAGCAACAAGCTCTACTCGTTCCGCGTGACCCTCCAGTCAGGCACCAAGGTCTATTTTCAGGGTCGCGTGTTCGGTTGGCCGATCACCATCGATGGTGCCGATCCCGTCACCACGGCCACCCCGGTCGTTGAGATCTGCTCGAAGCCGGTCGAGGTCGCCGCTTCCTAACCCCCATTCCGGCGCAGCCGGATGCTCCCTGCATCGGCCCGTCCCGCTACCTCGCGGGTGTCGGGGCGGGTCGGTGCGACACCCGCGAGAGGTATTTTAATGGACGTTTCGAAGCTGAAGGTCGCCATGTCGGCGGCGATGCATGTGCGCGATGCTGCCGGCGCGCTGCTGTTCGACGACGGCAAGCCGGTCCGCATCATCTTTCACAGCCCGGCATCGCGCCCGTTCGCGGAACTGGAAACGCGCCAGCTCGCCCGGTCGGTGAAGCGGCACAACGATAACGACGGCAAGATCGTCGCCCGGACGTCGGACGAACGCCGGTTCGAAGCGGTCGAGGATCTCGCCGATCTGACGATCGGGTTCGAAAACCTGACGCATGGCGATCTGTCCGGCCGCGATCTGCATGAGGCGGTCTATCGCGATCCGGGCTTCGGCTTCCTCGTCCAGCAGGCGAACAAATTCCTCAACGACTGGGGAAATTTTACGCCGGCCTCGCCGACGAGCTGACGCTCTACGCGCGGTATCTGGCGTGGCTGCATGCCACGCCGAAACCGCCGGAAGGATCGAAGCGCGCCGCGATGGCGAATTACAAGCCGGTCAGCAGACTGACCGCCATGAACGCGCGGAAGGTGCCGGTAGCGATGCCGCCCAACCGCCTTCCGCATATGATCAGTCGATGGATCGAGATCGGCATGACTGCGGGTGGGGGCATGGCCCCCGCCGCGCTGAGCTGGCTCGAAATCAACGAGTGGCAGAAGTCGTCGTGCATCACGCTGTGCCCTTGGGAATCGCGTACGATCCACGCGCTGTCCGTCGCGTATGTCGCCGAAGGCCGCCGCGCTGAGGAAGAGGCCTGCCCGCCGCCATGGCGGGCACCTGTCACCGCGGAAGAGCGTGCTTCGGAAGAAGCGGCGCTGCTGGCCCTGTTCCGCCGAAACTGACCCGAACCGAGGGAGACCGACATGGAAGATGCCGCACCCTCCCTCGGCGTAGGGTTTGAAATCGAATATGGTGGTTCGATCGGCGCGCTCGCGCGCATTGATGCTGCCATGGACGTGACCCATGATCGCGTCCTTTCCGGTGCGAACGATATCGAGCGCGCCACCGGCAGCATGATCAATACCGGTCGCGCGACCGCGCAGATCATCGCGTTCGGCGATGCGACGTCGCGCGAGATGCGCCGTGCCAGCCTCGAGAAGAAGAGGCTCGAGGACGCCAGCGAGCGGATGATCCGCCAACTCGATCGCGAGGCCGCCGCGCTGGGCAAGACCCGTGACGAGCTGCGCGACACGCGTGTCGAGGAATTGGCGCTGCACGCCGCCAAGCTCGGCAACCTCGAGCTTGCCGATCGGCTGCTTGCCTCCTCGCGCGGCCGGCAGGCGGCGTCGGACGCGGCGGCAGAAGCCGCGGCGGAAAAGAAGGTCGCCGAGGAGCGCGCGCGCGTCCTGGAGGTTACCCGCCGGCAGGCGATCGCCGAGCGCGAGCTGATCGCCGAACTGCGCCGGCAGAACGACATTCTCGCCGAGCGTGCCAATATCGAGGCCGCGCTGGAGCGCACCACCGGCGTCGGCCGGGTTCGGGCAATCGACGCCGGCGCGAGCTATGGTGCCCTCGACAGGATGATGGCCGAGCAGGAAGCTGCCGCTGCCCGGGCGAATGCTCGCGCGATGCGTGAACAGGCCGACGCCGCTCGCGCTGCCAGTGCCGCCGAGCGGCAACTGGCCACCGACGCGCAGATGCTGCGATCGGCGATGGACCCGATGTACGCGGCACAGGTCCGGTTCGACGACGAGCTGCAACGGGCCGAGCGGCTGCTCGCCGCCGGCGTCTTCGGCCACAAGGAATATGCGCAGTCGGTGCAGATGTCGCGTGACGCGCTCTACCGGCACGCACAGTCGGTCGCCGGTGCCAACGCCGGGGCGCAGCAGCTGGAGGATGCGAACCGCCGCGTCGGCCAGTCGCTGACCCAGCTATCGTTCCAAGGGAACGATGCCATCACCATGCTGCTGTCCGGATCGAGCGCCTTTCAGGTGGTCGCCACGCAGGGCGGGCAGGTCTTTCAGGTGTTCCAGCAGGCGCAGGGCGGGGCCAAGGGTCTCGCCAGCGAGCTGGGCACGCTTGCCATGCGCTGGGCACCGCTCGCCGGCGTCGTCGCCGTCACCGTCGGCCCGATCCTCGCGGCTGCGGCTGCATGGCATGAATATGCCGGTGCGATCCATGAATTCGAGGCGCTGGCGCAGGGTGCCGGACGCGCAGCGCTGCTGACCGCGCAGGATATGGAGAGTATTGCCGAGGGCGCTGCGCGTGCCGGCAACGTCACCGTCGTCGCTGCGCGCGAGATCGAGACGGGGTATGTCCGGCTCGGCGGCATCGGCAAACCCGTCATGCAGGATCTGATCCTGCTGACCCGCGATTTCGCCGCCGCGACCGGTACCGACGCCGCCGGCGCGACGCAGACGCTCGGCGCTGCCTTCCAAGACCCGATCAAGGGGGCGCAGGATCTGGCGACGAAGTTCGGTGCGCTGTCGCAGGCGCAGGTCGAGCATATCCGGCAGCTCGTCGAGCAGAACGATTTGTACGGTGCGCAGGCGGCGCTGCTGAAGGGACTGGAGCCGGCGTTCGACGGTGCCGCCGATCATGCCGGCAAGCTGACCCTCGCATGGCGCTCGATCCGCGACGCGGCGTCGGAAGCATGGACCGAGATGGGCCGCGCGATCGATATCGCGCTCGGCGGGGGGAGCACGCTCGATAAGCTGCAGAAAGCGTATCAGGACAAGTATCGGTTCGAACAGCGCACGCTCGGCGGCGGCAACACCAAGCCATATGATGACGAGATTGCCCGGCTGAAGGCGCAGCTCGAGCGCGAAAAGGCTGCGACCAGCAATGCGCAGGCCCGCTCGCGGGCGTCGGGGACGATGTCGATCGTCGACAACGTGACCGGTGCTGGCGGCCTGAACGAGATGCGTGTCAATCTCGGCCGGATCAACGGGTTGCTGAAGGACAACGGCGTTGCTGCCGGCTTGTCGGCCGACCAGCTCGCCCGCGCTCGTTCCGCGCAGGCGCAGTATTCGAACGCCGTCCGCACGTTCATTCCCGAAGGAGAACGACAGGTCCAGCTCGCCCGCCTCGACGTCGCGCTGGCCCGTGCCAAGGATGCCAAAGACGGGAAGCGTGTTGCGTCGCTGACCGCGCAGCGCACCGAACTTCAGAACCGCGGCAAGCTCATCACCGCGGCGCAGTCGCAGGAGCTGGCAACCGCCGCCAGCACGCGTGCCACGCTGGAAAGCGGCAACGGTGCCGATCGTCACGCACAGCAGCTCCAGAACGAAGCCAAGGCGATGGCGGTGCAGATCGCCAATACCTACAAGCTGGTCGACGCCTATGGCGTGTCGGGCGGCGCGGCGCTGATCGCCGAAGCGCAGGTCAAAGCCGAGAGTTCGGCGATCAAGAAGCGTGGCGACACCGCCGCGGCCGTCGCCCGGCAGATCCAGCTCGCTGTGGCCGAGCGCATCGCGCAGGCGGCGCGATCGAGTGCTGTCATGCAGGACGAGGCGCGCATCCAGACCGAGGTCAACGCGATGCTGGCCGATGGCAATGTCACCGCCGAGCGTGCCGCGCAGATCGTGCAGGAACGGATCGCCGCCTTGCCGCTACTCGCCGCGCAGGAGGCTGCACAGCAGAAAGGGCTCAAGACCGAGGCGGACCGCGCGACCAAGGCGCTGGAGGACCAGAAAAGGGCGCAGGACGCGGCGCGCGGGGCGGAGCTTGGCAAACGCTTCTTCGAACAGGACCGCGCCGCTACCGACCGGATCGGTGACCTGAAGGCGGAACTGGCGCTGATCGGGCAAACCGATGCCGCCCGGTCGCTTGCGATGGTGCGCCGGCGTGCCGAGCGAGAGGCCGCTGCGACCTATCCACCCGGCTTCTTCCGCGATCGGCAGGTCGAGAACGCGGTCGAGATCGCGAAGGGCGAAGAGCAGGTCCGCTTGCAGGCGAAGGCGCTCAACGATGAGCTGGAGCATCAGGGGCTGCTCTTCGACACGATCGCGACCAACGCGGGCAACGCGGCGCGGGGCATGTCGGAAGCATTTGGCGAGGCCGGCCGCGCGCTCGGCGACATGGGGGCGATCTTCACCAGTCATATCTCCGACCAGCAGCGTCTCACCGCTGCGCGAGACGCCGAGCTGCGTTCGCTTTCCGACATTACCGACGAACAGTTGAAGGCGCGGCGGACGACGCAGATCAACGATCTGTTCAACCGTCGATCGTCGGCGATGCAGATCGGCTTTTACGGCGACATGACGACCGCCGCGAAAGGCTTCTTCGACGAAAAGTCGAAGGGTTTCGCCGTCCTGTCGGTTGCTGAGAAGGCGTTCCGCGCGGTTGAATTTGCCATGTCGGTGAGGGCAGTCGCGCAGGACGCGGTCGAGACCGGTGCCAAGATCGCGACAAGCGTCGCACGGACTGCCGCGAAAGCGACCGAAGCAGTGATCACCGCGATCTCCACCCTCCCTTTCCCGGCAAACATCGCAGCCGGCGCGGCGACCGCCGCCGCGATCGCGGCGATGGGCGTGTCAGTCGTCGGCTCGTTTGGCGGATCGTCGCGCAACCGGCTCGACAAGGCCAACGACGGCTCGGGTACGGTGCTGGGCGACACCAAGGCGCAGTCAGAATCGGTCAAGCGCGCGATCGACCAGCTCCGCGAGGTCGACACGCTGACCAACAGCTTCGCGCGCGAGATGGCCGCGTCGTTGCGGTCGATCGACAGCCAGATCGGCGGCGTCGCGACGGCGGTGGTGCGCGCCGGCGACATGGGGCCGAACGTTCGCGAGGGTTTCCAGTCGGACGCCACCGGATCTCTGTTGAAGGGTGCGACCACCGGTTGGGGCATCGCCAGCAAGATCCCGGTGATCGGCGGCATCCTGAACGGGATCGGTTCTGTCCTTGGGTCGCTGTTCGGCGCGTCGACCAGCGTGATCGCATCGGGCTTGTCGGCGAAGTCGCAGACGGTCGGCAGCATCATGACCGGCGGCTTCGATGCGTCGACCTATGCCGATGTCGAGAAGAAGAAGAAATTCCTCGGCATCACTACCGGCAAATCCTATTCGACCAAATACGGCGATGCCGACGCGGATCTCGAAAAGCAGTTCACCCTGCTGCTGGGCAGCTTCGCGAGCGCGATCGGCGCGGCGGCCGGGCCACTGGGTGAATCGACCGCGGCCGTCGAGGCGCGGCTGTCGAGCTTCGTCGTCGATATCGGCAAGATCGACCTGAAGGGCCTGACCGGCGAGCAGATCGCTGAGAAGCTGACTGCAGTCTTCGGTGCCGCCGCCGATAAGATGGCCGACGCTGCGTTCCCGGGCATCGATCGATTCCAGAAGGTCGGCGAGGGTGCCTTCGAAACGCTGGTCCGCGTTGCTTCGACCGTCGAGGCGGTGACCGTATCCCTCGACCAGCTCGGCATGTCGGCGCGTGCGCTGGGCATCGACGCGAAAATGGGCATTGCCGACCAGTTCGACAGCCTCGCTGCGATGTCGTCCGCAGCCGACGCCTACTTCAAATCGTTCTACACCCCCGCCGAACAGAATGCGGCGCGGATGCGCCAGCTCGATGGCGTGTTCGTCCGGATGGGCACGACGATGCCGGCGACGATCGGGGCGTTCCGCTCGCTGGTCGAGGCGCAGGATCTGACGACGGCCGCGGGTCAGGCGACCTATGCGACACTGCTCCAGATCGCGCCGGCGTTCGCCGAGCTGAAGGCGGCGATGGACGGCGCGAAGTCGGCGGCCGACGTGCTGGCCGAACGCGAGGGCCTCCAGCGCCGGCTGCTGGAATTGAACGGTGATACCCCCGCGATCCGCGCGCTTGAGCTGGCGAAGCTCGATGCCAGCAACCGCGCGCTCCAGCAGCAGATTTACGCGATCGAGGATGCCAAGGAGGCGGCGCGCGCGGCCGACGATCTGCGGCAGGCGTGGAAGTCGGTCGGCGACAGCCTGCTCGACGAGGTGAAGCGCATCCGCGGTCTCGACACCGCCGGCGGCGGCAGCTTCGCGACGATGCTGGGGGCGTTCAACGCCGCGATCACCTCGGCACGCGGCGGCGACATCGATGCCGCCAAGTCGCTGCCCGGGCTAAGCCAAGCGCTGCTGAAGGCGGCGGCCGAGCAGGCGACGTCGCGGCAGGAGCTGGCGCGCATCGAGGCACAGACCGCTGCGAGCTTGGAAGCGACGCAGGCGGCGATCGCCGGCCGGTCGGCCGCGGCGACGAACGCGGCGATTCTCGCCGCCTCGGCAACCGCGGCGGCTGCCAATCAACCGGCGGCGAACGACACCGCGGCATCGATGGCAAGCCAGCTGGAGGCGCTGCGGCAGGAAGTCGCCGGCATGCGGTCCGACAACAACACCGGCCACGCTGCGACCGCCAGCGCGGCCGGGCGATCGGCGAAGGTGCTGGAGGCGGTGACGGCCGACAGCGGCGGCGACGCGATCAGCGTGGCGCAGGCTGCATGATCGTAACGCTCGACAACGGATCGACGATCGCGCTCGGCACGACCGAGACCGCGGCGACGATCGCCATCACCGACTATAGTCGCCGGGTGACCGACGACTTCGGGGTGACGACGGTCGTGCGCCGCGGCTTCTCGCGTCGCATGTCGCTCCGCTTCGCCCTCCCGTTTGAGGAGGCGGGCCGCGTCCAGTCGCGGCTTGCCGAGTTGCGCGCCACGCCGGCGTTGTGGGTGGCGGACGATCGGTGGCGCGCGCTGTCGGTGCGCGGGCTGCTGAAAGAGTTCGAAATCGATCTGGCGGTACCGCCGCAGTCCTATTGCTCGCTGAGCGTCGACGGTCTCGCTGAATCCGAGGTCCGCGCCGATCCGGGGGGCGATCCTGCGCCGGAAGGCATGGTCTCTGCGCTGAAGATGGTCCGGCCGCTGGCGATGACGGACGCGGTGCTGACCGCCACCAGCGTCGCTGAGAACGATGCGCCGGCGTGGGTCTCGACGACGACCTATACCGATGGTGCCAAGGTCCGGGTCGGTCACCGGGTGTTCGAGAGCCTTGCCGGCGGCAATGTCGGCAACGATCCAACCGGATCGGTTGGAAAATGGATCGATATCGGACCGACCAACCGATGGGCGATGTTCGATCAGGCGCTCGGCAGCGCCACCACCGCCGCCGCGCCGATCGTCGTCACCCTCGCGACCGGTACCGCGAACACGATCGCGCTCCTCGATGTCGCCGGCACTACCGTCCACGTGCAGGCGCAGGGTTATGACCGGACGCTGGCGATCGGCACCGCTGCGATGGTGTTCAGCGATCTGCCCGGGGGTTCGGTGACCGTGACGATCGCTGGCGGCGGCTCGGTGTCGGTCGGCACGCTGCTGGTCGGACATACCGTCGCGTTGGGTGTCACCGAGGCCAGCCCGACCGCCGGCATCACCGACTATAGCCGGAAGGAGGTCGACGACTTCGGCGAGGTGACGATCGTCCAGCGCGCATGGTCGAAGCGGATGCAGGCCAGCGCCCGGATACGGTCCGACGCCGTCGACACGGTGTTCGACCGGATCGCCGGCGTGCGCGCCACCCCGACGCTCTGGATCGGCGATGAAGGCAACGAGGCACTCACGATCTACGGCTTCTTCAAGGAAGCCTCGATTGAGGTCGGCGAAGCGACGAGCAAGCTGTCGCTGCAAATCGATGGGTTGAGCAGGGCGGCAAAACTATCGCCGATCGGCGGCAGCGGGCCGGTGGCATGGCCCGACATCACTGACCCGGACGGTACCAAACCAAAGGACGGAGCCGACAAGACCAGCGAGAACACGTCGAAGGACACGAGTGCTGTAGGCGGCCGGCCCGCCCATGCCGTGCTGGCGTTGGTCGACGAAATCAACGATGTCGTCATTCCAGCGGTCAACCTCGCCGTGGCAACCGCGAATGATCGGATCACTGCTGCTCGGCAGGATGCGGACCGGGCGGCTGCAGACGCTAACGCCCGCATCGATGCAGCTGATCGGGTGCTCGAGGACGCCGTTCGCGACTTCGCCGCCGAGGCATCCCGGGCGCAGGGGGCCGACGAAGCCCTGACCCGGCGGATCGATTCGATCGTGGCCGAAAGCGGCGGTTATGATGACCGTGACCTTCGCGCGATGATCGCCACCGAGAAAACGGTCCGGGCCGATGAAGATCGTGCGCTGGGGCGCGAGGTCGCTACTGTTGCCGCCAGCGTAAAGGACGGCGACGATGCAGTGCGCGCGGACGTCAAAGTCACGACCGACGCGCTCGCCCGGTCCGACGAAGCATTCGCGCAGCGAGCGGAGGTGATCGAGGCCAGCCTCGGCACGGTCGACAGCCGGATCGCGGCGAAGGCCGAGCAGATCACGACCGCCTATGCCGACGCTGACCGCGCCCTCACACGGCGGATCGACAGCATCGTGGCGGAAGGCGGCTATGACGACCGCGACGTGCGGGCCGAGATCAAACGCGTTGATACGACGGCGATCGATCGCGACGCGGCCGTTGGGCGGCGTGTCGACACGGTGGAGGCGACTTTTTCCACTGGCGGCGGCAACATGGTGCCGAACAGCGATTTGGTGACGACGGACGGTTGGTCGACCGGGGTCCATGCGCCCGGCGGTCCTTTGAATGCTCCCCCGTATTTCGGCCTCAATGCTGCTGGCGAACCTTATCATCCGGTCGGCGAGAATGTGCTGTCGATCCTCCAATATGGGCCACCGAACGGTGGTGACGGGTCGGCGTATCTCGAATGGGCAAGCGCGACCTTCCCCGTCACCGCTGGCCATTATTTGCAGTTTTCCGCGCTGGTGAACTGCCACCGGGCACAGGTTACCGCCTTCTTGGCATTTCGCGATGCGGCCGGCGGGTACCTTACTGCAATTCCGTCGCCGATCGTTGGGCCAATCGAGAATCTGGGTAACAGCTTGTCGTTCTATGCCCGTGCAGGGATTGTAGCGGCACGCGTGCCGGATGGTGCGATCAGCGCGTATTTGATCCTGCGCAAGCTCGATACGATCCGCGACTATACCGACAGTTACGCATGGTTCCTGCGTCCGTATGTCGGGGCCGTCCGCGAAGGTCAGACGACGTGGAACCCGTACAGCGTCGGTCGCGCCTCGCCTGTGCTGCTGGGCACGGTCGCGCGGGTCAAAGACACGACCGACGCACTCGCGCGCGCCGACGCGGCATTTGCCGAACGCGCGCAGTCGATCGAAGCCAGCCTTGGGACGGTCGACGCGCGGATTGGTGCAAAGGCGGAAGAGGTGACGCGCGCCTATGCGGACGCAGATCGCGCGCTGGGTTCGCGCGCGACGACACTGGAGGCGGCGGCATCGGCCACCAGCACCAGCATCGTCTTCAACGACAACTTCAACTTCTGGCCGGACGGCGCGACACTGCCCGCTCGGTGGTTCCTTTGGAGTACGAGCGGCAACTTCCGGACAAACCGCCTCGCACCGGGCCGCGGCGGTGGACAATTCTGCGTCCAAACCTTGAACGACACGGCCGAGGTCGACAGCGGCTTCTTCCAGACGATCTACACGGCCGGGGCTGGCAAGTGGGTCATTGAGGTGACCGCCGGCTTCGACAGCTCGGGCGCGCGCGGTGCCGGCGTCACGTTGCACGGCGTCTGGAATATCGACTTCTGTTCCGATGCCGATATCAACGGACTCATCGGTGACCGGCCCGGCGAGACCCGATCTTGGACGAAGATGGTCGACCTCGACGGCCGCGACCAGATCAACGTGCACGCCATGCATGGATGGTCCGGTTTCGGTCGTGGCATGGCCGCGAAGTATATGGTCTGGCACCGCCTCGCGCTGCGCCCCGCCACCGATGGTGAGATCAAGGCGGGCAAGGCCGATGCCGCGCTGAACGCCCCCGGCGGCGTGCTGGCGCGGATTGCCACGAGCGAGAACGTGCTGGCGGACCTGCCGAATCGGTACGCTGCGGCATCGCGCACGGCCACCCTCGAAGCGCAGATGTCGCGCCAGCAGCCAAGTGCGCTGAACCAGTATACGTCCGACGTGAACGACCGGATCACGTATGTCGATGCGACGGTGAACGCTCGGATCAAGTCCAGCGAAGACGTTATTGCCGATCTGCCGAACCGGTATGCTGCGGCCTCACGTACCGAAGCGCTCGAAGCACAGGTAAATCTGGGCACGGATAGCGGCCTCAAACGCGTACTGGCGGCGCAGATTGAAACCCGCGCGACGGCAATCGCGGATGAGAAAGCCGGAGCGGTGGCGCAGACGGTGCAGACCCTGCGTGGCGAGTATAATGGCACGGCTGCCACGGTGCAGCAGCAGGCTGCCGTACTAGCCGCCGCCGATGGTCGCACGGGGGTATATTGGGAGGTGGTCGGGACCACCGGCGACGGTTCGACAAGGGTCCGTCTGTCAAAATCGAATGGCCAGCGCGGCGTCTTCTACGTCGATGCCGATATGATCGTGGATGGCACCCTGCTGGTCAACGGCNCGCGTCGGGCAACGGCGTGTTCTTGCGCCAGTATGAAACCGCCGACGTCGCCACCGTATCGCTGAACAGCGCCGGTGGTACCTTGAGGATCGATGTAAAGCTGGGCAGTTCGTACAGTGTAGAGATGGCGCGACCCGACAACCGGGTCGGCGTGATCCTGCTGCGGGTCGTCAACGGCAATTATACGGCGGTCGCAACGGGCGATTTTCAGGAGGCCCCGTACTTCAGCCTTTGGGCAGTGGACACCCCGGGTCAGGGGTTGGTCACGTACATCGTACGGGTCACCAACAATTCGCCCAAGAACCAGTCCATCGCTACGCCGACTGTCACGATCTCGGAGCTGAAGAGGTGAAGCAGTACGCCATCGTTCAGGACGCAGATGGCGTCGTCCGGTCGACCATCTCGGCACAGGATCTGGAAACCTTACTCGTCAACGTACCACCAGATTGCCATCCGGTGCCGTGCGACGTGCAGGAGGTGACCGGGAAGGTCTGGCGTTGGACAGAGGCAGCAGGCTTCGAACCAGCGCCCGGCGATACGGAGTTGCCCCATGCGCGCTTCCTAGCTTGGGAGCGCGTCAAGGATCAGCGCGGTCGGGCGGAACGATGGGGATGCACAACGCCGCTC
>NZ_LMLN01000008.1:24537-25942 GCF_001421915.1 Sphingomonas sp. Leaf62
ATCGTTGGAGGATGGCCCGATGCGCCGACTGGCTGACGTGGTGATGCAGATGCTCGTGTCGGTCGACCAGCTCGCACAGGTCGCGATCGTCGGCGTCGCATACCTCCTGCGTCTGACCGATACGTGCCCCTCGGCCGACGAGACGATCAGCAGCTATGTCGGCCGCGGTCAGCTGCGCGGCGCACGCTGGGCGGCGATCGTCGCGCCAGCGATCGACGGCCTGTTCGTCCTGCTGGGGGAAGCCCCCGGCCACTGCCTGCGCAATGTGGAAACAGCGTTCCTCGGCCTGCCGCCGAAGCCCTGACACCTGAAGGAATTGCGATGACCGACACGACGCCTCCGCCGGCGCCGCGGTGGCTGGCGTTCGCGCCCGCGATCGCGCTGGTGCTGACCCTCTGCGGCGCGCTGCTAACCGGCGGCGAATACATATCCACCCAAGCCCGGCACACGCGTGAGATCGAGGAGCTGCGAAAGCACGACACCGAAGATCGCGAGCGGCGCGAGGAGCGGATCACAGACATTCGCGAGCGGACTATCCGGATTGAGGCGCGACTGGACGCCTTGGTCCCGGACGACCGGAAGCCCGGCCGATGATCGACGCGGGCCTGATCATGATGCTGCTCGCGACCGTCGTGTCGCTTGCCCAACCGATCCTCGACACCATTCGCGGCTGACGCCGCCCTTTCCGAAGGAATACGAAATGCTGACGTCGCTCCTCAACCGGGGGCGCGTGCTCGCGCGCGCGCATTCGGTCCGCATTGCCGTGCTTGGCATCCTTGTGTCGCTGTTTGCGGCGATCGATCCGGTCTCGTTGCAGGCCGGATGGCAGTCGCTGCCGCCGAATGTCGTCGCCCTGATCCCCGACCGGTTCCAGCAGTGGATCGGCAGCGCGCTTTTCTTCCTCGTGATCCTCGCGCGCGGCATGCCGCAACCGGCTGTTGCAGAAAAGCTCGGGCTGTTGAGCGGCGTGGTACCGGCGTGGCTTCGCGCCGTCCGCACGCCGATCAATCGCGCGATCACCGGCATCGTCGTCCATTGCTCGGCCACCCGCGAAGGCCAGTATGTCGATGCGGCCGAGATCCGGCGCTGGCACCTCGCCAAGAAGTGGGCCGACATCGGTTATCACTTCGTCATCCGTCTCGATGGCACGATCGAGATCGGCCGGCCGCTGCGTACCGCCGGCGCGCATGTCGAAGGGCACAACCGCACGACGATCGGCATCTGCTACGTCGGCGGGGTCGGCAGCGACGGGAAGACGCCGAAGGACACGCGCACGCCGGCGCAGAAGGCCGCGCTGCTCGACATCCTGCGAGAGCTGAAGGCGCAATATCCGACCGCGAAAATCTGCGGCCACCGCGACTTCTCGCCTGACCGCAACGGCAACGGCCGCGTCGACCAGAACGAG
>NZ_LMLN01000008.1:25970-31925 GCF_001421915.1 Sphingomonas sp. Leaf62
ATTGGGTTCGGGGTGCCAACCCGCGCCGCGAAGCCGGTGGCGATCGCCGCCGTCGTGCTGGCGATCGCCGGCGCGATCTGGCTGGCGATCGGGATGGTCTATCGCTCCGGCCGGACCGCCGGCGGTGCCAGCGCCCGGGTCGCGATCGGCGAACAGCACCGCGAGCGTACTGCCGAGGCGCGGGCTGACGAGCGCCTCGCGGCCGAGGTGACGATCGCGATCGCCGACCGGACCGCGCGCGCGGACGCGCTGTCCGAAACCCTTCTCCGCTCCACCATCAAGGATCTGCGCGATGCACTCGACGCCACTCCGCCGGCTGTTGCCGGCGCTGCTCCTCCTGTCGTGCCTGTCGACCGGCTGCGCGACGACCTCAATGCGAGCATCGCTCGCGCGAACCGAGCGGGCGAAACTTCCCCCGCTCCCTGAGGCACTGACCCGGACGGAGACAATCACACCGCTGGCCGCCCCGCAGACGGGTGAGCTGGTGTCGGTCCCGAAAGCCTTCCTCGCCGAGCTGCTGGAGCGGTTCGCTGAAGCCGTTGCCGCCGTCGGCCGCGGCAACGTGCGCGCTGTTGCGGTCCGTCAGGAGCGGACCTGCACCGACACGATCCTGCGCACCGGCACCACCCCGGCCGGCTGCTGATCCCCTCCCGAATTCACGATCGGAACGACCATGGACAATATCCTGAACCCCAACGTCCCGGGGCTCGACGTCAGCCTTCCGGAGGGCCAGCGGGTAACCGTTCGCACCTCGCAGTTCGCCTACGACCTGATGCCGGGCACGTTGATCGCGAAACTCGTCGATCCGTTCGGCGGCGGTTCTACGTTCGAGGTTGCCGGGACGGTACCCGGGCAACTGGTCCTTTCGGGTGACCGGATCTTGCGCGGGACTGGCGCTGCCATGTCCGGCACGTCGTACTCGATCGTCATCATCGCGACGTCGCCCGACGGCGTGAAGCAGCAGCCGGTTCGACTGACCTTTCGTGCAGTCCTTCCGCTCGGCGGTATGCCGGCAGCGCTGGCACCATCGCTGGCGTTCGTCGTCACCGTTGTCTCGATCGTCGAGGGCAACAGCGGGACGCAATCGGTCAGCAACACGCTGAACGTCGTACGTAACGGCCTGACCGGGCCGCTGACGGTAAACCTAGCCTATTCCGGTACGGCATCGGCCGGGCTGGATTATTCCGCGCCCACCAGCGTCACCATTCCGGCGAACGCGTCGTCGGTCACCTTCGACATTTCGGTCGTCGGGGACACCACCGTCGAGGTGGACGAGACGATCGTCATCGACGCTGCTCTCGCTGGACTGCCGCTTAGCGCCCGCAAGACCATCACACTGATCAACGACGATGCGTCCGGCACGCCCGAGACGATCGCCGGCATGGCGATCGGCGCGATCGCGAATGATGGACCGATGGCGGGCATGATCCTGACCACCGGCGACGACTTCAACGGTCCACTCCTGATCATCGGCCCGGCGGCAAAGGACCGATTCAACCCGTACACCTCCACTCGCGGCGACTACCTGATCCCGGCCGCTGGTCAGGGACCGCGCAGCAGTGAAGGGCTGGGCGGATACGACGCCGACCCGAACTTCACCGGGTACAACAACTCGAACCGGGGCAAACCGGTCGCGTCCATGGCGGACATGATCACGCAGACCGGCGGGAAGCTCAGGCTGAAGCAGCGCGACATGGTCGGTGACGAGGCGCTTCACGTCTCCCGCAACAACAAGTC
This sequence comes from Sphingomonas sp. Leaf62, assembly GCF_001421915.1. NCBI lineage: Bacteria > Pseudomonadati > Pseudomonadota > Alphaproteobacteria > Sphingomonadales > Sphingomonadaceae > Sphingomonas > Sphingomonas sp. Leaf62. Next base: position 27,708 of record NZ_LMLN01000008.1, read on the forward strand.
TGTCCTGTCCTCGATGCTGACCACCGCGCTGCGCACTCTGTTGCGGGCACCCGGCGTGTTCGAATGGGAAGAGCAGCGGTTCGCCAACGCCCGCGATCACATGACCGGTTGGATCATGCAGCGGATCAGCTTCACGGTGAACGACATCGAGGGTGATGTCGAAGCCGGTTCGCATCCCGACGGTGCCGGCGACGGCCGCGAGATCGAGTTCAACAACAACGTCTGGTTCAACGGTACGCGCTCGACCACCCGGTCGAAGGGAAGCCCGACGGCGATCGCTCCGGATTGGTCGGTCCCGCACAAGTTCGCGATCAAGATGACCGAGGCGGGCTGGCTGGAATATTACTGGAACGGCGTACTGCAGTTCACCTTCGACACCGAAGGTACCGCCGTTCTCCGCAACGCCTACCACATGATCTGGACGGCTCACATGTACAACGTCACCCGCCCGGCGGGTGAGAGCCTCTACGTCATCAGCTGGTGGCGCGCCTTTGCAAAGAACGGCCACTTCAAGGCGCTGGCGGCACCGGTCCTGATTCAGGTTGCCGCCGGCGCGTCGTTCAACGTGGCGTTGCCGAGCACGACGGCCCTGTGGGGACGCGCGGTCAACGAGGATATGCAGGCGCTGATGTGCGAGGCGAACGAGCCGGGCGGCTCGATCAACGGCGAACTGTACGACGACGCGCCGCCGGGCATTACCCTGAACAAGACCACCCCGTCGGTCAGTGGCAGCACGAGCACCCCCGGGCGTGTGCAGTTCGGCCGCTACGCCGACGAGCCGGGCTACTCGTCGGACGTTCATCGTTTCGTTCTCGAGGTCGGCCCGAAAATCAACGTGTCCAACTTCTCGGTCACGCAAGGCGTTGCCGTCGACATCGACATCTACAAGCTGATCGATTTCGGCATTCTGGTCACCGACGGTACCAATCCGTCGACCACCATTACGTTCAGCGCGCTGCCGACCGGACTGGTATTCAGCAACACCACCGGCAAGCTGACCGGCACGACCAGTGACGCGGTCGGCAATCGTACGATCCGCATCACTGCCACCAACAGTGTCGGGCAGTCGGAGTTCAAGGACTTCGTGCTGGCGGTCGTCGCCAAGCCGGTCGATCAGACGTACGCCTACCAGTCGCTCGCCAGCCTCATCGCTGACTTCGATGCAAGCCGGGACGCCATGTTCGCCAACGCGACCGGCGACGTGCCGACGTGGGGCAACCCGGTCATGGTTGCTGGTGCCAATGCCGGTGATCCCGCGCGAGGGGCAGGCAATCTCGCGAAGGCAGCGACGGTCTCACTGGTGCCACAGCGCAAGTCGAGCCAGCTCGGCGGCCGATCGGTTGTCGGCTTCACCCGCGGATCGAGTGGTGTCGCCAGCACGGTGCTCGAGTCTGATCAGAACGTGCCGGTGAGCAGCGTCCTCCAAGGCACTGACCCGGAATTCACGCTCGTTTTCCTGTTCAAACCAACCGCGGCCTTCACCGGCGTTATCGGTGGCTGGAGCGAGCAGATCGGTACCGCGGTTGCGCGGGTCGTTGGGCTCGTCCGCCGTTCGGGATCGGCAAGCTCGTTCCGGTTCGGTACGACGTCGCAGTCGACCGCGGACCTCTCGCTTGGCACCCTGAACGAGAACGTCTGGTACCTCGTCATGCTGCGCCACAAGGCCGGCAAGAGCGACGCGTGGGTCAACGGCGTGAAGGTTATCGACAACGCCGATCACACCTCGCCAACCGTCTGGACCAGTGCCGCGCGGATGAACCTCGGCAACGCGCAGGGCGGCACCAGCACCGAAGGCCGGTACCCGACCACCGCCTTCCACGGCGATATCGCGCAGTTCCTCGCCTTCAACGCCGCGATCACCGACGAGCAGGGTGCGCAGATCCGCACCGACCTTACCAACAAGTGGAGCCTCGCATGACCGATACTTTGAAAGCCGTCCACGGCAAGACCATCGACCTGAAGCCCGGTCAGCTGATCAAATTCGGCGCGCCGCTGAAAGCAACCGATGGCGTGTGGGACGCGAAGAAGCGCAAGTTCGCCTATCGCTGGGGTACATCGGTATGCTTCTTCCCGGCCGTCGAGTGTCTCTACCTTGTCGAAGGTACCACCTACAGTGCAACCGCGCCTGTCATCGAGCAGCCGCCAGCGCCCACGCCGGCACCATCCCCGACGCCGGCGACCAAGGTCCGCACCGGCACCTTCACCACGCCGGCCGGCGGGCTCGAAGCTTTCCTGCTGACCGACTTTTATTTGCTCGGCGTCGGTAGCCTCGGCAGTTTCGGTACCGCCGGTCCGCTGCCGGCCGGCATCCCGACCGATGCCGGTCGCGGCTTCCTGCGCGGCGGCATCTTCTGCCACGCGACGGACCCGCTGATGGGCGATGCAGTCCTGTACGGTCGCTCGGTCGAGGGCTTCGTCACCGCGCACCGCGCCGGCGGGATGCGGGTCCAGTCGGCCTCGGCGCTGCTGACCGGCTACCACCAGATCGACGGCACCGTGTCGGCCGAGGCCGAAGCGATCCGCTTCGTCGGTACCACGGACGACAAGATCGGCGTCGACCAGCGGATCTCGGTCGAGGGAAAGCGTATCCTGATCGACGTCCAGCTGACGAACGGCACCGGCGCGGATCTGGCCGACCTGCGCTACATGCGCCTGATCGATTTCGACCAGCCCGGTGCATATGAGACCGTCAACGAAGTCGTGGAGCGCGGTCGCGCGCGGGCGACGATGGCGGGCGATCGCGTGCTGCTGGTCGGCAGCGACGACCCGCGTGCGACGATCGGGCTGGCGATCGCCGTCCCGCCGACGCTCGATCCCTATGCGATCAAGGCGCTGCCGGTCGGCACGAAGCGCAAGGGTGACGATTCGATTCACGTCTGCTTCGATATCGGCACGCTGGCGATCGGCGCGTCGACGCGCTTCCGGATCGTGATCGACGGGTCCGCGATCGCCTCTTGAGGCACCTCGCCCGGCAGGGCATAGCGAGCGAGCTGGTTCGAACCTAACCGTTAGGATCAGCCCGCGCGCGCGGTTCAAAGGCTACCGGCTTCGCCGGGTGGCCTGCGAAATAGAAAACCTTCGGGGAATACGCAGGGCGCAGCCGCCTTTGACTGCGCGGTTAGCCACCCGGTTTCGGGTGGTGGACTAGGTGGCCCGCCAACGTATCCCCGAAGGCCACCCCGACAGCTTCCTTCCTCGTCGCCATCCTTCGAACCTTCGGACCAGCATGTCCGGAGGTCCGAAGGGTTGCGACCCTCGCCGCTTGTCGCGGCGACACCAGCGCGGCCTGACCGACGTGCTTCTCCAGGAAGAAGCTGACCTTGACCGATTTGCCTATCGCCTGCCCGCCGGCCCCCTACCTCGGCGGCAAGCGCAACCTCGCCAAGCGCATCTGCGCGATCATCGAGACTATTCCTCACAAGGCCTATATCGAGCCATTCGTCGGCATGGGCGGGATATTCCTGCGCCGTGCCCGCCCTGCATCGGTCGAGGTCATCAACGACTTGTCGGGCGACGTCGCCAACCTCTTCCGGATCGTACGCCGGCATTACGAGCCGTTCGTCGACGAGATGGCGTACCTGTTCGCCGGCCGGGCCGATTTTGATCGGATGCGGACGACCAACCCGTCGACGCTCACCGATATCGAGCGCGCGGTCCGCTTCCTGTATCTTCAGCGGCTCGGCTTCGGCGGGAAGGTCGTCGGCCGGACGTTCGGCCTGCGGCGCGACCAGTCGTCGCGCTTCGACCACGCCCGGCTCCGCGCCGATCTGCGGCGGCTGAGCGCGCGCCTCGCGCCCGTGACGATCGAGCAGCTCGATGCCGTCGAGCTGATCGGCCGGTACGACAGTAAGGACGCGCTCTTCTACCTCGACCCGCCGTATCATGAGACCACCGGGTACGGGCTGGATTTCGGACCGGACCAGTACCGGGCGCTGGCGGACCGACTGGACACGATCGCCGGCAGCTTCGTGCTGTCGATTAACGACACGCCGCTGATCCGGGAGACGTTCGCTCGTTTCGCGATCGAGGAAGTCGCCACGACGTGGACGGTCTCGGGGCATGCCGCCCGTGCCGGCACGAAGGTAACCGAGCTGATCATCCGCAACCGCCCCCGCTGAGTGGGGGTACAGCACGGGTATCGCGGGTTTGCGCAAGTTCGCAAACTCGCGGTTTTCCGCGCCCTCGACGATGCCGGCGGCGGACGGAATGTCCGCCGGT
>NZ_LMLN01000008.1:31943-82029 GCF_001421915.1 Sphingomonas sp. Leaf62
AGGCCACGGTCAAACTGTGCGCCGTGTTCGACCACAAAACAACCGAATTGGATGTGCCTGACTGGCACATTGGTTCGTGCTTTCAGATAGGAAACTAGATGCTGACCAACGCCGCGGTGCGATCCGCGCGGCCGAAGCCGTGCGCCTACAAGCTGTCCGACGGGCAGGGCCTGCACCTGTATGTCGCGCCGACCGGGCTCAAATCATGGCGTGTGCGATTCCGCGTCGCCGGCCGCGAGCAGCTGCTGGTGGTCGGCCAGTTTCCCGATATCGATCTGACGGCCGCACGCGAGGCGGCAGCAGCTGCACGGGACGCGCTGCGCGCCGGGCGAGATCCGCGCGAGGAGCGCGCAGCGCGTGTCGAGGTCGACCGGACGTTCGCCACCGTTGCCCGCGCGTGGCACGCGCACTGGCGATCGAGCTGGACGGACGTCCACGCCGGCGACGTCATCACCAGCCTTGAGCGGGACGTGTTCCCGGCGATCGGCGGACACGACGTCGACGATATCGGTGCCGGCGACATCCGCGACCTGCTGCGCGCCGTTGAGGCGCGCGGCGCGATCGAGACCGCGAAGCGCCTGCGCCAGCGCATATCGAAGGTGTTCGGCTTCGCAATCGCCAACGAGCTGGCCGAGGTCGATCCGTCGACAGCAGTCCGTCATGCGCTGTCGGCTGCGCCGATCGCCGGCGAGCAGCTGGCGCTGATCACGCTCGACGACGCGCGCGAGCTGTTGGCCGCGTCGACCGCCGCCGGCGGCCCGGCGATCGTCGATCTGGCATCGCGCTTCCTCGCGCTGACCGCTGTCCGGCAGGGCACGCTGCGCGGCATGCGCTGGGACGAGGTCGAGGGGCTCGACTGGACGGGCGACGTGGTGGGCCCGGCCGCGCCGGTGTGGCGCGTGCCGGCGGCACGCATGAAACTGGCGAAGGCAAAGAAGGGCGACGCGCGGTTCGACCACCTCGTGCCGCTGTCGCGGCAGGCGGTCGAGATCCTCCGCATCGTCCGCGCGTTCGGCATCGACGCCGACTTCGTCTTCGGCCGCCTGTCGGAGAGCGCGATCGGCGCGCTGTATCGGAAGGCCGGCTTCGCCGGCCGGCATGTGCCGCACGGTTGGCGCGCCACCTTCTCGACGATCCTGAACGAGAAGCTGCCGGCGGAGCGGGTGACGATCGACCGCGCGCTGGCGCACGCGGGGAAGAAAGAGGCCGACGTGAACGTGAAGGTTGAGGGTGCGTACAATCGATCGAAGCAGATCCGCGCGCGCCGTCGGCTGATGCAAATCTGGGCCGATCTCCTGTTACCCGCGGCCTGACCTGTCCCCGCGGGGGGCGGGGCGGCTCTTTCGGCACGGTCCGTGCTCGTCCCCGTCGCTAAGCCTCGGGGCGGCGCAGCCGCCCTGTCCCGCGGCGTCCACGGGACGCGAGGGTTCGTCTGCCGGGCGGTGGCAGGCGGGGACAAAACGCAAGGCGGGTCGGTTGGGCTGGGTGGTGCTGACTATTGATGCGTGTCGCGGAAGCGACACCTTCTCATCTTCATTCTGAGGGGGGAGACAGTCCATTATCCAGACTCGGGCCTGATCCTCGATCGAAGCACGCGCCTAAGTCGGCAAGGGCCGCAGCTAGGCTACCGCACGCGGCCGGGCGGGGAGCAGGGCTTGGCGTGGGTGGGGGTGGCGCTGTTGGGCGCTGTTTGGCCCGCAGCACCATGCGGGCCTTCACGCGGGCGAGTAGTTGGCGAAACCGGTCACGGACGTTGCGGCCGGCGCGGGAGGCAATGCGCGCCTCGTCGACAAAATAGCTGTTGTTCGTTTGCTGGCGGATCGGACCGCCGGGTACCGGGTCGCTTATGCGTATTGTGCGTCGAACCCATCCTATGAAGCCGTGACGCTCGAGGCGCTCCTTGCAGTCCATTACCGTCTGCCTGACATAGCCGGTCGCTTTCATCAGCTGACTGATCGCGGGATCGATCTTCCCAGACTGAAATTCGTGCCAGTGACCGCGCAGGATCACGCTTAAGAGGTTGATCGCGTATTCGCCAAGCGGTCGTCGGCCTGTTCGCTTTCGTTCGAACAGGTCGAACTCGCGGGCTGTCGCTACCAGTGCGTCAATGGATGCCAGTGTTGCAGCTTCGCTGCCGTCGGCCAACCGAAGGGACACCTGCGCACGGCTGTCATGGACGTCATAGCTCTCGCGGTGGACAGCGCGATCGCATCCGCGCTCCCGGCCCGCAAATCGTGCGCCGGCGTTGCGGATGAGGGCGCGTGATGCGCGAGCGATTTCACGGGGGGTCGAAGGGGTAAGCGACATCGGTCGGCTCCCAACAGGGAAGTCGATGGGCGCACGAAAGCGCCGCCAGAACCGGGGTCTGACGCCGCTAGTGCGTGGGTTAAGGAGCGCTGATCAGGCGCGTTTCCGATGGTGGGATCGGTGCCGAGCGGCTCCGGTGTTTCTCCGGTGACGCGTCGATTTCGGCACAGTTTGCCTTAGGGGCGCTTCACCCCTGCAATCCCTCCGCTTGCCCCGAAGCCGTTGAAATCCGGCCTGTCGGGTGCGATGGCATTGCAGAGGTCAGGGGTTCGATCCCCCTCGGCTCCACCATTTCCAAAAGACCCCGCGGCGACGCGGGGTTTTTTGTTGCCTGCGCCCGGTGATCCGAACACGATATGCGGTGTACCGCCAACGCAGCTGCACATAGGTGGCAAAACGGTCGAGAAGCCCGCGCGATTAAACCAGTATAGCGAACGGAACAGCAACAGCCGCTAGCGCAAATCCCCTATGATTGGGGTCCAAGCGCTGCCATATCGTTCGCGACTGTTCGCATTTTCCGGGTTACGCGCCGCCGACCGCGTGCTGATCGACGCATTGCTCGATCAGCGTCAGCGCGGCATCGCACCGCGCCGCGACATCGTGTCGGAAGGCGAGGTGTCGCGATTCGTGCATCTCGACCGGACGGTGGCGGTGGCGGAGTAGCCCGTGTCGTGCGTCCCGCTTCCGGACGGGCGGGGCACGATCGGCGTTGGGCGAAATCGTGATTAATTCGTTAAGGCGGTCATGATGAAACCGCAGCCGATCACTCCGCGCCGCCACCCGTTCCGTGCCAGCCTGCCCAAGCTGGCGAGCGTGCCGCTGTCGAACGAGGACAGCGACCTGAAGCTGTTCGCGGTCAGCTTCACCGCGTTCTTCATCTGCTTCTATACGTTCCTGCTGTAGGGCACGGCGCCGGCCTGCGTCCCGTTCAGGCCGGACAGCCGTCTTTGCACGCCCTGTTCAGCCGTGCGGCGAGCCATGCCGAGATCAGACACATGCCCGCGACGATCAGCAGCATGTCGGTCGGACCCAGCCCGGCCTTGGTCAGCAGGATCACGCTGATCGCGCCGACGGTCATCGACGCGCAGTTGACGACATTGTTCGCCGCCACCGTCCGCGCGGTCTGATCCTTGGTCACGGTGGTGGTCAGGAACGCATAGAGCGGCACCACGAACATCCCGCCGAAGATCGCGATCAGCGCCAGCGTCGCAAGCAGCAACAGCGACTGCGGATGGGTCACGAAGTCGACCACGCCGTACAGGCTGTCGCCCGGTGCCGGCACCCAGTTGCGCGCCTCGAACGCGAAGGCCAGCACGAACACCGCCATCGCGATCACCGATGCGGGCGAATAGCGCGCGGAGATGCGCCCCTTCAGCAACGCGTTGATGATGACCGATCCGATCGCGACCCCGATCGAGAAGATGGCGATGGTCAGCGACGCGACCTGCTGATCGGCGGTCAGGACGTTCTTCACCAGCACCGGGAAGATCACGATCAGCACCGACCCGATCGTCCAGAAAAAGCTGATCGACAGGATGGCGAGGAACAGGCGACGGATATGCATCGTCGCGGCGATCAGATGCCACGACGAGGTCAGCGGATTGAAATTGATCGTGAGTTCGGGGCCGCTGCGCGGGGCCGGCGGCACGAAGCGCGCGGTGAACCAGCCGATCAGCGACACGACAACCACCAGCCCGGCGGCCCATTCGACGCTGATCCAGCCCGCGACGATCGTACCGGTCAGCACCGACAGATAGGTCGCCGCCTCGATCAGGCCGGTGCCGCCCAGCACCTGATCGTCATCAAGATGCTGGGGCAGGATCGCGTATTTGATCGGCCCGAAGAACGTCGAATGAACGCCGAGCATCACGACCGCGCTGAGCATCATCACCACGCCGGTCGTCACATAGCCGGTCCGCGCGATCAGCATTCCCGCCGCGCCATAGAGCATGATGCCGATTTCCGCCGTCTTGACGATGCGGATGATCCGCGCCTTGTCATGCGTATCGGCGAGCTGGCCCGACAGGGCGGAAAGCAGGACGAACGGCAGGATGGCGAGGCCGGTGGCCAGCGCGTTGAAATTCTGTTCGCTCGCCGGATCGCGGAACAGTTGGTAGGTCGCGAACAGCACCATCGCGTGTTTGAAAAGGTTGTCGTTGAACGCCCCCAGAAACTGGGTGACGAACAGCGGCAGGAAACGGCGCTGCTTCAGCAACCCCAGCGCATTCATCATTCGGAAAACGACCTAGTCAGTGTCCCCGCAGGGTGTGGCGGCGGTGTAGCCGAGCCGAGCCGCCCGCTTCAATCGCCGATTGCCGCTTTCGCGCGAGGGGGCCGGGATGCTAGACGACCCGTCGTGTTGACGCTTCCCAATATCCTGACGCTGTCGCGTATCCTGGCGGTGCCGCTGCTGGTCGCGTTCCTGTGGTGGCCGATGTGGGAGGCGGGATATGCCATCGCCTTCGCCCTGTATTCGCTGATGGGAATCACCGATTATTTCGACGGTTACCTGGCGCGCGCGCAAGGGACGGTGTCGAAGCTGGGGGTGTTCCTCGACCCCATCGCCGACAAGATTATGGTCGCGGCGGTCATCCTGATGCTGGTCGGCACGCGGCATGACGTGGCAATCATCACCGGCATCCACCTGATCGCCGCGCTCGTCATCCTGCTGCGCGAGATCGCGGTATCGGGCCTGCGCGAGTTCCTGGCGGGCATTCAGGTATCGTTGCCGGTGTCGAAGCTGGCCAAGTGGAAGACGACGCTGCAACTGGTCGCGTTCGGCGCGCTGATCCTCGCCGGGGCGGTGCCTGCCTATGCGTTCGTCCATGTCACCGGGCTGGTGTGTCTGTGGGGGGCGGCGGTGCTGACCGCCATCACCGGCTGGGACTATCTGCGCGTCGGCCTGAAGCATATGGACAGCTGATGCCGGTCGACATCCTCTATTTCGCATGGGTGCGCGAGGCGATCGGGCAGGGCAGCGAACGGATCGACCCGCCCGCCGACGTGACCACCGTCGCCGGCCTGATCGACTGGCTGGCGGCGCGTGGCGGCGGCTATGCGGTGGCGTTCGAGGATCGCGACCGGCTGCGTGCGGCGGTCGATCAGGCGTTCGTGCCGCTCGACACCCCGATCGCGGGGGCGCGCGAAGTGGCGATCTTTCCCCCGGTAACCGGCGGATGATCCGCGTCGTCGTACAGGACGCGCCGATCGATCTGGCGGCGGAATTCGTCGCTGCCGAGGCCGAAGATGCCGGGGCGGTGGCGACCTTCACCGGGCTGGTGCGCGGCGATGACGGTGTGACCGAACTGGCGCTCGAACATTATCCGGGGGCCACCGAGCGCGCGCTGGAGGCGCTGTGCGAACAGGCCGTGGCGCGCTGGGATCTGGCAAGGGCGGTGGTGGTTCACCGCGTCGGGCCGATGGTACCCGGCGACCGGGTGGTGTTCGTCGCCACGACCGCGCGGCATCGCGGCGCGGCACTGGAGGCGTGTGCGTTCCTGATCGACCGGTTGAAGACCGGTGCGCCGTTCTGGAAGCGTGAGCGCCGTGGTGGTGATGCACGCTGGGTCGAGGCGCGGTCGAGTGACGATGCTGCAGCGGCGCGGTGGGGGCCCGAAGCGTAGTATCGGAGCCTGTCCTTCGATCCGCTATTTCGATTTCGCTCGACGGCTGCGCAGAACGAATGGCCGAGAACTCAATCTGAAGCCGGCCTTACCCGCTGGGTTCGAGTAGCGATCGAGCGAAGTCGAGAGCGCGTATCGAGAACGGGGTTCCGCCAGGGTAACCTGTGAAGGGTTCGCCCGGGGCCGGGCGTTCTCGACGGACGCTCCTCGACAGGCTCGAAGCGGTTCGAACCGAACGGAATTTCTAGGGCGTAGGGCCATGCCAACGAAAAGCCGGGCGGGATCGCTCCCGCCCGGCTTCGTCGTTCGACCTGAACCCGGATCAGCCGAGCTTGGGGGCAAGCACGCCGTTCACGACATGAACGACGCCGTTGGACTGCTGCACGTCATATTGAGTGACATAGCTCTTGCCGCCACCGACATCGGTCAGCACCAGCGCGCCGTTTTCCAGCGTCGCCTTGATCGGCTGCCCTTCGACGGTGGTCAGCGTGGCGGTGCCGCCGCCAGCCTCGATCTGAGACTTCAGTGCCGCCGCGTCCAGCTTGCCCGCCACGACGTGATAGGTCAGCACCTTGGTGAGCGATGCCTTTTGCTCGGGCTTCAGCAGCGTATCGAGCGTGCCGGGGGCGAGGCGCCCGAATGCTTCGTTGGTGGGGGCGAAGACGGTGAACGGACCCGGACCCGACAGCGTCGCGGTCAGGTCGGCGGCCTGCACTCCCTTGACCAGCGTCGACAGGTTGCTTGCCTTCGATGCGTTGGCGACGATCGTCGCGGTCGGCAGCATCGGTGCGCCACCGACCATCACCGGTGCGGTAGCGGCCGCGTTGGTGTTCGCTTGCGCGCCGGTCTGGACGGTACCGACAGGGGTAGCCACGGTCGCCGTGGTGCCGGTCTGTGCGCCGGTCGTCGCCGTCGGGGCGGGCTGTGCCGGCTGCGCCGGGGCGGTCTGGGCATGGGCCGCGCCGGCCAGCGACAGGCTGAGGGCGGCGGCGGAAATAGTAGCGCGAATCATCGGTTTTCTCCGGTGGTTGCGGTGAATTGATGCGCGGTGCGTCGCGCACCGACCCCGGAAATACGGTTCAACCGCAAAAACGGTTCCCCCCGGACGGAGCTGGATCAGCCCCGCTCAGCGGTCAGCACGTCGGCCAGCAGGCGGAAATCGCGTTCGCGCGGCGAGGCGCGCCGCCATACCAGCGCAATGCGACGCTGGGCGTTTTTCGACTCGATCGGTCGAGCGGTGACCCCGGTATGTTCGAGGATGCCGGCGTCGATCGCCATCTGCGGCAACATCGTGGTACCCAGCCCATTGTCGATCATCTGGACGATCGTGTGCAGCGACGTGCCCATCATCATCGCCTGCCCACGCACTTCGGGTTGTTCGCAGGCGCGCAGCGCATGGTCCTTCAGGCAATGCCCGTCCTCGAGCAGCAGCAGCCGTTCGGGATCGATGTCGTCGGCGACCAGCGGCGCGGTGTCGCCGCTGTCGTTGCCGGGCACGGCGAGCAGCAGCCGATCCTCGAACAGCGGCGCGACCTCGACCTCGCCACAGCCATAGGGGAGTGCCAGCAGCACGCAGTCGGTGCGGCCATGGTGCAGCCCCTCGCACGCCGCCGCGCTCGGTTCCTCGCGCAGGAACAGCTTCAGGTCGGGATAGTCGCGGCGCAGGCGGGGGAGCAGGCGCGGCAACAGGAACGGGGCGATGGTCGGGATGACGCTCATCCGCATTTCCCCCGACAGCGGGCGGCCGGCGGCGCGCGCCATGTCGGTTAGTTCCTCCGCTTCGCGCAGCACCTTGCGCGCCTTCAGGACGATGCTCTCGCCTAGCGGGGTAAACCGAACGACCCGGCGAGTGCGCTCGACCAGCACCACGCTGATCAGCGTTTCGAGTTCGCGGATGCCGGCGGACAACGTCGACTGGGTCACGAACGATGCCTCGGCGGCGCGGCCGAAATGGCCGGCGTCGTGCAGCGCGACCAGATACTGAAGTTGCTTGAGCGTGGGCAAGTACACCGACATGCGGCCCACTTATCGACTGCGCCGATCAATCCCAAGGGGAATTCCGATTGGAACGGTCCGTGCCGTACCCTATATCGCGATGCAGCAATTCACGGTGCGGCGACGCACCAAAAGAAAGGGCAATTCATGCTGACCGTTGGCGACACGCTTCCCGAATTCACCGTTCCCGTCCAGCAGGGCACCGCAGCGCTGCCTGCCGGCGAAACGCTGAGCCACGACGCATTCCCCGGCAAGTGGAAGGTGCTGTTCTACTGGCCGAAGGACTTCACCTTCGTCTGCCCGACCGAGATCGTCGGCTATAGCGAGCTGAAGGAAGATTTTGCCGATCGCGACGCCGTGCTGATCGGCGCGTCGACCGACACCGCGCATGTCCATCTGGCATGGCGCAAGTCGGACCCCGATCTGGCCGCCGCCGACTTCCCGTGGATCGCCGATAATGGCGCGGTGTTGGCCAGCAAGCTCGGCATCCTCGACAAGAACGAGCATGTCGCGTTCCGTGCGACCTTCATCATCGATCCCGACAACGTCATTCAGGCGGTGCAAGTCAACGGCCTGAACGTCGGTCGCAACCCGCAGGAAACGCTGCGCGTGCTCGACGCGCTGCAGACCGACGAACTGTGCCCGTGCAACTGGAACAAGGGCGACGACGTCCTCCAGGTCGCGGCCTGATCCTTTCGGGAGCGGGCATTCGGTCCGCTCCCCCCTTTTTTCGGCACCCCAGCGCAGACCCGGCGACGCGCCCGGTCGGCTGGGGTGTCGTGTATCTGCTGTATGGAGACGCCCATGTCGCTCAAGGAATTTGCGGGCCAGCTGCCCGATTTCGCCAAGGATATCCGCCTGAACGTCGGTTCGCTGCTGAACGAGACGGTGCTCGACCCGCAGAAGAAGTTCGGGACGATGCTCGCCTGCGCGCACGCCACCGGCCACAAGCCGCTGGTCGAGGCGGCCGAGGCGGAAGTCGCCGACAAGCTGTCGCCCGAAGCGGCGAATGCGGCGCGCGCGGCGGCGGCGGTGATGGCGATGAACAACGTCTATTACCGCTTCGTCCACCTCGCGAAGAACAAGGAATATGGCAATCTGCCCGCCAAGCTGCGGATGAACGTCATCGCCGCGCCGGGGATCGACAAGGTCGATTTCGAGCTGTTCAGCCTCGCGGTGTCGGCGATGAACGGCTGCGGCATGTGCATCGACGCGCATGAGGACGTGCTCAAGAAGCACGGCGTGAAGGCCGAGGTGATCCAGGGCGCGGTGCGGATCGGCGCGGTGCTGGCGGCGGTCGCTACCGTACACGCTGCGGTGGCTTGAAGAAGATTGGGTTCACGCGAAGGCGCGAAGACGCGGAGTGATTGCGGCTTACGATCGTCCCGCGATAGCGGGACTGTCACCTCTGCCGCAGCGTACTAAACGGCTGATCGCTACGCGATCGGCTTCCTCTGGCGAGCCTCCTCCGCGTCTTCGCGCCTTCGCGTGAACCAATTCTTCCTCCTGAACAGACCTACGACAACGCCCGATACACACTGTAAAGGCTGGTGATCGTCAGCACGATGCCGACCAAGATCAGCAGCGTGCGCGCCGGGATGTGCTTGGCGAACATCGCCCCGAACGGCGCGGCGACGATTCCGCCGATCAGCAGCCCGGCGACGGCGGTGGTGAACGCCTCCAGCCCGAGATGGATCAGGAACGTCGCCGAGATGCTGACCGTCAGGAAGAATTCGACGGTGTTGACCGTGCCGATCGTCGTGCGCGGCGTGGCGCCCTGAACCAGCAGGTTGGACGTCACCACCGGCCCCCAGCCGCCGCCGCCCGCCGCGTCGAGGAACCCGCCGATCAGGCCCAGTGGGGCGATGACCTTCGGCTCCCTGGGCTTGGGCGGATGGCGCAGGCCGCGCCACAGCAAATAAAGGCCGATCGCCGCCAGATAGGTCATCACGAACGGCCGCGTCACCGACGCGTCGAGCGATGACAACAGATACGCGCCGGTCACGCCGCCCGCGACACCCGGCAGCAACAGCCGCCAGAACAGTTTCCAGTTCACGTTCTTGTGCAGCACATGACTGATCCCCGACACCCCGGTCGTGAAGCATTCCACCACATGGACGCTCGCCGAAGCGGTGGCGGGCGGCACACCGAGCACGCTGATCAGCAAGGTCGACGAAATTACCCCGAACGCCATGCCGAGCGCCCCATCGACGATCTGGGCGGCAAATCCGGCGGCAACGAATTCGGCCAGACGCGTCCAGTCGATATTCTCGAACATCCAAATTCCTTCGACATCGGCTCAAGCGGCGGACAGTGATGACGGCAAACGACAATGCCTACAAGATACATAGGGTTTGTTACGCCTACAGCATGGCTTGGCGGCGGGCGGCCGGGTGCTTACATGCGATCGTCGTTTAAGGGGATTGCCCATGTTCGCGCGGCTGGTGCGCTATCTGGATTCGATCAAGGCGCGGGACCCCGCGCCACGGTCGCGCGCGGAAATCCTGACGTATCCGGGCGTATGGGCGGTGGCGCTGCACAAGGTCGCGCACCGGTTGTTCAAGGCGCGCCGGTATTTCGCGGCGCGCTGCGTGAACCATATCGCCCGCTTCATGACCGCGATCGACATCCATCCTGGCGCGACGATCGGGCGGCATTTCTTCATCGACCACGGTTTCGTCGTCATCGGCGAGACGGCCGAGATCGGCGACGGCGTCACCATCTATCAGAACGTCACGCTCGGCGGGACCAGCCCCGATAACGGCATCGCCGGCAAGCGCCACCCGACGATCAGCGACGGCGCGATCATCGGGTCGGGCGCGCAAGTGCTGGGGCCGATCACCATCGGCCGGCGCGCGCGGGTCGGCGCCAATGCGGTAGTAACGAAGGATGTGCCGGAGGGCACGACCGTTGTCGGCATCCCGGCGCGCCCGACCGTCGTCGAGGGTGGGCAGGCGGGCGACCCGCGCTTCGTGCCCTATGGCACGCCGTGCCGCGACATGTTCGATCCACAGACGCAGCGGATCGAGCTGTTGCGCTGCGAACTGGAAACGCTGCGCCGGCGGCTGGACGAGGTGCTGGCCGAACAACAGGACCAGCGCGACCGCGCCTGATGGGGGTCGTCACACCCTTTCCTGCCGCGCGCGAGCCGGGACAGATCGGGTTCGACCGCGCCGAACTGACGCGCATCCTCGATCTCTATGGCCGGATGGTCGCCGCTGGGCATTGGCGCGATTATGCGATCGATCTGGGGCGCGACGCGGCCGTGTTCAGCGCCTTTCGTCGCGCGACCGAACGGCCAGAATTCCGGATCGAGAAGCGGCCTTCCTTACGCAACAAACAGGGCATGTGGGCGCTGGTCGGCGAAGCGGGTGCGGTCGTCAAGCGCGGCCACGAACTGGGGCCGGTGCTGGCCCCGGTCGAACGACGGCTGATGAAGCTGGTCGAGGAATAGAAAAGGCGGCCCCGGTTGCCCGGGGCCGCTAGAGGTCGCACTAAGGAATGTTTCAGGCCATCGCCACGGGCGGCAGGCGTTCGCCCAGACCGCCGAGCACCCCAACTACCGTGCGGCGCATCGGTTGCCAGAATACCGACAGCGTCAGCAGCGCTGAGCCGATGACGAAGGCGGTGAACGCCGCCGACAGTTCGACTGCGCCGGCTTTCTCGAACAAGGCGTAGAGCGCGTAGAGGACATAGGCGAGGCTGGAGACCAGCAGCGCGCGGCGGTCGACGGCCAGCGCGACGATGCCGAACAGGATGTAGAGCGCGATCACGACCGCCGCCATCGGCAGCGTGACGCTGGGTCCGAACACGCCGAGCAACTGGAACAATGAATGCGCGATCAACGGCGCGGCGACGAGGTGCAGCCAGAAGGCGACGTCGCTGCGGCGGGTGCGACGATCGCGGTCGCTCATGTCCCAGCGCATCGCCGCGACGAACACGCCAAGGCCGCCGAGCAGAGTGATCGGGTAGACATTGTCCTTCAGCACCGGGAAGGCAGCGACCAGAAGCGCGGCGACGGTCGCGACCAGCGCAGCGGCACCGGCGGCGACGGTGATCGGCACCATGAACCGACGCCAGTGCAACCATGCCCCGCCGGCGGCGGCGATGCCGATGCCGGCAACGATCATTGCGGTGGTGCGGTCGGTCAGGTTCTGGGGCTCGAGTTCGACCATGACCCCGACCAGCGTGGCAGCGACCCCACCGACAAACGCGAGCAGCAGCAGGATGCTGGGCAGCGCCATGCGGCGACGCGCGGTGAAATATTCGGCAAGGAACCATGCGGCACCCGCAACGCCGAGGCCCCCCAGCGGCTTGAGGATGGTGCCCCCGATCCATGCGAGCGATACCAGCAGCAGGGCCAGCGCAACCGAGACGAAAATGTCGTTGAACCCGGTGAGCAGGCGGAAATGCTCTTCGTCGACCACCGGCGTCGCGCGTTGTCGCGCGATATGGGTGCGGAGGGCTTCGGCGGTGTCGGGCGACAACACCCCTGCCTCCACTGCGCCGTTCAGATCGCTCTCGCTGTACATGTTGCTACCTCCCTGTGTTGGTGGAGTATAGCAGTAGTGTATTGTTCGGACAATACGGTTGTTTTGGTGCCATCGATCGTAATTCCGGATCAGACCCGGTTTGATCGAAGGTCGGGCATTGTTGGTCGACCCTTCCCTTGAAACGACGCAAAAACGCCCCGCCGGTGAGGGCGGGGCGCTTGTTCGGCCATCAGGCCGGTGTGGTTACTTGCCGCCGGGGTTGCGGCAACCGTCCTTCACCGTCCGCGAACAGACCGGATAGCTCTGCGGCGCAGGCGGGGGCGGGGTCACCTGCGGCGGGGCGAAGGTCACCTGTGGCAAACCTGCCATCGGTCCGTTAGCCATCGGGGCGGGCGGGGCCATCGGCGCCGCTGCTGCGTTCGGGTCGCCGGGCATCGGTGCCGGCGGGGGTGGCGGCGGCGCGTTGGGATCGGCCGGTGCGCTGGCATCGGGTGCCATCGGTGCAGGCGGCGGGGTCATGTTGTCGGCGGGCGGGGTCGGCGCGCCCGGCGCGCCGGGCTGCATCGTCGAATCGGCGGGCGGCGTGGTCGGTGGGGTCGTCTGGGCGACAGCGGCACTACCAATCAGCAGAGCGGCCATGAAAGCGACAGTCTTCATCGGAAGATTCCTTTTCGACTTGTTTCGTTTAGGCTGCGGTCCAAACGAGCCAAGTCGAAAAGGTTTCCGGTGCAGTGTTCAGCCGGTCGCATCCAATGCGTAGCCGGCCGACCGCACGGTACGGATAATGTCGGGCCGTTCGCCGATATTGATCGCCTTGCGCAGCCGCCGGATATGCACGTCGACGGTACGCGATTCGATGTCCGAATCATGCCCCCACACCGCATCAAGCAGCCGTTCGCGCGAAAATACCCAGCCGGGATGTTCGAGGAAGTGTTTGAGAAGACGGAATTCAGTCGGGCCGAGCGGCACGACTTCGCCGCCGCGCCGCACGCGGTGGCCGACCGTGTCCATTTCGATATCGGCATAGGTCAGCGCCTCGCCTGCCAGCGCGGGGCGGACGCGGCGGAGCACGGCGTTGACTCGGGCAACTAGTTCCCGCGGTGAAAACGGCTTGGTGACATAATCGTCAGCGCCCGTTTCGAGACCGCGGACCCGGTCCTCCTCCTCGCCGCGCGCGGTCAGCATGATGATCGGTACGTTCTGCGTTTCGGCCTGCCGGCGCAGCTGACGACAGACTTCGATCCCCGACAACCCCTCGACCATCCAGTCGAGCAGGACGATGTCGGGGGTCGCCTCACGGGCGAGGAGCAGGGCTTCCTCGCCCTCATGCGTGCGGACGACCTCGAAATCCTCGCGCTGGAAATGAAAGGCGATCAGTTCGGCGAGCGCCGCATCGTCTTCCAGCAGCAACATGCGTGCCTTGGTCATGATTATCCTGCGAATTCGGAAGTTTCACGCTCGGCCAAGGTCCGGCCGGTCGCGGCGAAATAGACCATTTCGGCGACGTTGGTCGCATGGTCGCCGATGCGTTCGAGGTTCTTGGCAACGAACAGCAGGTGCGCGACCTGGCTGATCGTCTTGGGATTTTCGACCATATAGGTCACCAGCACCCGGAAGATGCTGTTGTAATAATCGTCGAGCGCATTGTCGCGCTTGCAGATTTCCACCGCCGCCTGCGCATCGCGTGCCGAAAAGGCGTCGAGCACGTCATGGACCATGTCGGCGGCGAGCTGTGCCATTGCCGGCAGGATGCTGAGCGGTTCGATGCGCGGGTCATGCGTTTCGCCATGGATCGACGACACGCGCTTGGCGATGTTCTTGGCATAGTCGCCAATGCGTTCGATCACCGCCGCGATCTTCAGTGCCGCGACCACCTCCCGAAGATCGTCGGCCATCGGCGCGCGCAGCGCGATAACGCGGACGACCAGCTTCTCGACCTCCGCCTCGATCGCGTCGATCGCCTTGTCCTGCGCGCGGACCTGCTTGGCAAGTGCGGGATCGTTGCGGGTCAAAGCCAGCATCGCGTCGCTGATCGCCTGTTCGGCGAGGCCGCCCATTTGCGAGATCAGCGCACGTAAATGCCCGATATCGCGGTCGAATGCCTTGACGGTGTGTTCGTGGCCGGTCGCCATCTCGTCTCCCTCAACCATAACGCCCCGTAATATAGTCTTTTGTGCGCTCTTGCCGGGGGTTGGTAAAGATGTCGGACGTACGGCCATATTCGACCAGCGTGCCGAGATGAAAGAAGGCGGTGCGTTGCGACACGCGCGCGGCCTGCTGCATGTTATGCGTGACGATGGCGATGGCGTAGCGGCCGCGCAGTTCGTGGATCAGTTCCTCGATCTTGGCCGTCGCGATCGGATCGAGCGCGCTGCACGGTTCGTCCATCAGAATGACTTCGGGATCGACGGCGATGGCGCGGGCAATGCACAGCCGCTGCTGCTGCCCCCCCGACAGGGCGGTGCCGCTGTCCGACAGGCGATCCTTGACCTCGTTCCACAGCCCGGCGCGGGTCAGCGAACGTTCGACGATGCCGTCCATGTCGCCCTTCGACGCGGCAAGACCGTGGATGCGCGGGCCATAGGCGACGTTTTCGTAGATCGATTTGGGGAAGGGGTTCGGCTTCTGGAACACCATGCCGACGCGGGCGCGCAGCTGCACCACGTCCATCGCGGGGGAATAGATATCCTCGCCGTCCAGCCGGATGTCGCCGGTCACGCGGGCCGAGGCGACGGTGTCGTTCATCCGGTTCATCGTGCGCAGGAAGGTCGATTTGCCGCAGCCCGACGGACCGATGAACGCAGTGACATGCTCCATGGCGATGTCGATCGACACGTCCTTGATCGCCTGTTTCTGGCCGTAGAAGACGTCGACGCCGCGCGCGGACAGCTTCGGCACGGCGTTGGTGAGGTTGGTGTCGGTCATTACCAGCGGGTCTCGAAGCGATTGCGGAGATAGATGGCGAGCGCGTTCATCGCGAGGAGGAACGCCAGCAGCACGAGGATCGCAGCGCTGGTCTTTTCGATGAAGCCGCGGCTGACCTGATCGGACCACAGGAAGATCTGCACCGGCAGCACGGTGGCGGGATCGGCGAACCCCTGTGGCGGCTGGCTGATGAAGGCGCGCATGCCGATCATCAGCAGCGGCGCGGTTTCGCCCAGCGCGCGGGCCATGCCGATGATCGTGCCGGTCAGAATGCCAGGCAGTGCCAGCGGCAGCACGTGATGGAACACGACCTGTACCTTCGACGCACCGATGCCGAGCGCGGCGTCGCGGATCGATGGCGGCACCGCCTTGATCGCGTTGCGCCCGGCGATGACGATCACGGGCATGATCATCAGCGCCAGCGTCAGTCCGCCGACGATCGGCGCGGAGCGCGGCAGGTTGAGCGTGCCGAGGAACACCGCCAGCCCCAACAGGCCGAAAATGATCGAGGGAACGGCGGCCAGATTGTTGATCGACACCTCGATCAGGTCGGTCCAGCGGTTTCGGGGGGCGTATTCCTCCAGATACAGGGCCGATAGCGTGCCGACCGGGAACGCGATCGCCAGCGTAATCAACATCGTCATCAACGAGCCTTTCAGCGCGCCCCAGATGCCGACCGCCGTCGGATCGGTCGAATCGGCCGATTTGAAGAAGTCCGCATTGAACCCGGTCGAGATCGCGCCGGCCTGTTCCAGCCGCGCGACCAGTGCCTCGGCCTCCGGATCGCCATCGGCCTTGGCGGCTTCCTCGACCGCCGGGGCGGCGGGGACGGGGATGGTGACCCGGCGCGACAGGATCGACGGGTCGGCCTTGATCGCGTCGCGGACGGTCAGCCATGCGCTGTCCGAGATGACGCGGTTGTCCTCGCCGAACGCCGCCGCCGCCGCGCCGTTGACGGCGTTTTCGACACCCGCCCCGGCCAGCGCCAGATCGGCGCCACGCCCCTGCAGCTGCGACCGTTTGACCTCGATCCCCGCGGTCGGGAAGTCGATCGGCAGCGCGACCAGCGTCCGCTGAAACCCGCCCGCACCGCTGATCAACATGGTAACCAGCAGGAAGGCGAGGAACCCGGCCGACAGGACGACGGCGGCCAGCCCGAAAAAGCGGAAACGGCGTTCGGCGGCATAGCGGCGGCGGATGCGTTTCTGCATCGCCCCCGTCTTCCAGTCGGTCGGCACGCGTTCCGGGACATGGGCGGGCACGTCGCGATCGATCGCGGGCGATCCGGCGACGTTCGCAGGACTATTCATACGCTTCCCGATACCGTTTGACGACGCGCAGCGCGACGACGTTGAGAAGGAAGGTGATCGCGAACAGCGTGAGGCCAAGCGCGAAGGCGGCGAGCGTCTTCGGGCTGTCGAACTCGGCCTCGCCGGTCAGCAGGTCGACGATCTGTTTGGTGACGGTGGTCGCGCTTTCGAACGGATTGAGCGTGATCGATGCCGCGCCCGATGCCGCCATCACGACGATCATCGTTTCGCCGATCGCACGGCTGACGGCGAGCAGCACGCCCGCGACGACCCCCGGCAACGCGGCGGGCAGCAGCACCTTGCCGATCGTCTCGCTGGTGGTGGCCCCCATCGCCAGACTGCCGTCGCGCATCGACTGCGGCACGGCGGCGATCGAATCATCCGCCATCGACGAGACGAACGGGATGATCATCACTCCCATCACCAGCCCGGCGGCGAGCGCGCTTTCCGAACTGGCGAACGGCATGCCGAGCATGACCGCGAGGTCGCGGATCGCAGGACCCACGGTCAGCGCGGCGAAATAGCCATAGACCACGGTCGGCACACCGGCGAGGATCTCGAGGATCGGCTTCATCCATTTGCGGACGGTCGGCTTGGCATATTGCGTCAGGTAGACCGCGCTCATCAGCCCGAACGGGATGGCGACGATCATCGCGATCACCGCACCGATGAAGAAGGTGCCCCAGAACAGCGGCACCGCGCCCAGCGTCGCGCCCGGATCGTTCGAGCGGATGACCTGCGGGCTCCAGTTGGTGCCGAACAGGAAATCGGTGACCGGCACGATGCGGAAGAACCGCCAGCTTTCGATCACCAGCGACAGGAAGATGCCGACCGTGGTCAGGATCGCGATGAGCGACGCGACCAGCAGCGCGAGCATCACCGCACGCTCCACCTGCGTCCGCGCGCGATAATCGGGACGGATGCGGGTAAAGGCAAAGGCACCGCCGGCAAAGGCGAGCAGGATGGCGAGCGTGGTGCCGATCCAGTCGTAGCGGCTCTGCGCGTCGGCATAGGCCGGGGCCAGCACCTCTGCCTGCGGATTGAATGCGCCATAGGCGTTGCCGAGCGCCAGCGAGCGCGCCTCGGCAAGGATCGCCGAGCGTTCGAAGCCGGGGCCGGGCAGGCCGGTGGCGGCGGGCGTCGACAGCACGGAATCTCGGACCAGCGTCGGCGACACGGCGCTCCAGATGCTGAGGAACAGCAGCGCCGGGGCGGCGATCCAGATCGCCATGTGCCAGCCATGCTGGCCGGGCAGCGAATTGGGGCGATCGGCAGCGGTAAGGGGCTTGGCGAACCGGGCGGCGCGGGCGCGGGCGACCATCCAGCCGATCCCGCCGAACCCCAGCACCAGCAGGATCAGCGTGACGCCGTGCATCAGTGCAGCTCCGCCGGGTTCATCGCGGTCTGACTGGCGATTTCCGCCGCCGATTCGGCGCGGACCGCCGCCGGGGCGGCGATCATGCCGCGCCGGGTCAGCGGACCGTCCGGGTCCCACGACCTGGCATACATGGCGAGGAAGTCGTTCATGCCGGGCACGGGTTTGATGTGCGCCTTCTTCACATAGATGAATAGCGGGCGTGCGCCCGGATAGGTGCCGCCGGCGATGCTGTCATAGCTGGGCGCAATGCCATCGATCGGCACGCCATGCAGCCGCGACTTGTTTTCCTCGAGATAGGAATAGCCGAAGATGCCGACCGCGTTGGGGTTGGTCGACAGGTTCTGGACGATCAGATTGTCGTTCTCGCCCTTGTCGACATAGGCCGCGTCCTCACGGATGCGGGTGCAGATGTCTTCGTAGCGATCCTTGTCGCTGTCCTTGAGCGCCTTGACCCCCGGCACCGCCGCTTCGCAGGCGGGGACCATGATGAGTTCGACCAGCGCGTCGCGGGTGCCGCTGGTCGCGGGGGGACCGAAGAACTGGATGGGAATGGCGGGCAGCGCCGGGTTGATCTGGTTCCACATCCGCGCGGTGTTGGGCTTGCCCAGCGGATTGGCCGACAGCGCCATATACACGTCGCGCTTGCTGAGTTGCAGCTTGGGGCCATTGTTCGATTCGGCCAGCGCCACGCCGTCGACGCCGACCTGCACCTCCATGATGTCCTTCACGCCGTGCGACAGGCAGGTCGCATATTCCGACTTCTTCAGCCGGCGCGACGCGTCGAGGATATCGGGATGCTGGGGACCGACGCCCGCGCAGAACAGCGACGCGCCCGCGCCGGTGCCGGTCGATTCGACCAGCGGCGCGCGCAGGTCGGGGTTCGCATTGACCAGCATTTCGGCCACGGCGGTGGTGAAGGGGTAGACGGTCGACGACCCGACGACGCGGATATGGTCGCGCGACGTCTGCGGCTCGCAAGCGACGAGCGCGAGGCCGAGGGTCAGGACGGACGCGATCCGAGCGGTCATGCGGTTCCGGATTCCAGGGGCGTCGACGGTCATTCGCGACGCTCTGCCGTGCTCTGTTACCATGGCGTTACGGCTTCATGACAGTGTGCAGCGGCAACAGGACGTTGACCGTCGTGCCGTCGCCGACGACGCTGCCGATATCGAGCCGCCCGCGATGCCGTTCCACGATGTGCTTGACGATGGCGAGGCCGAGGCCGGTGCCGCCCAGTGCCCGGCTACGTCCCGAATCGACACGATAAAATCGTTCGGTCAGGCGCGGCAGATGATCGATCGCCACCCCCTCGCCATGATCGCGCACCACCAGTTCGGCCATGGTATCGCGCGGGGCGAGCCGAATTTCGACCGGGGTGCCGGCGCGGCCATATTTCATCGCATTGCCGATGACGTTGTGCAGCAGTTGCGACAATTGCGCGCGGTCGCCGATCACGGTCACCGCCGGTTCGACCAGCAGCGACAGGTCGGCCCCACGCGCCGGGTTGGTCGCGCTCACTTCGTCGCGGACCGCGCGCAGCATCGCCGACAGGTCGACCGTCTGGTCGGGCGGCCGATATTTCTCCGCCTCGATCCGGCTGAGCGAGATCAGATCGTCGATCAGCCGCTGCATCCGCCGCGCCTCGTCGTTCATGACCTTCAGGAAGCGTTCGCGGACTGCGGGGTCCTCGCCCGCCTCGTCGCGCAGCGTTTCGATGAACCCCAGCAGCGAGGCGAGCGGGGTGCGCAGTTCGTGGCTGGCATTGGCGACGAAATCGACGCGCATCCGTTCGGTCGCGCGATTGCCGGTCCGGTCGGCGAGATGGACCAGCCGACGCTCGCCGCCCAAGGCACGGACCCGCATCTCCCAGCTCTGGTCGCGGGCACCAAGGCCGACCAGCCCGACCGGTTCGGGATCGTCGCTGTTGCCGAACAGGCGTTCGGCGGCGGCGGGATGGCGGATGGCAAGGCGGACGTCGCCGCCGACGATATGCTGGCCGAGCAGCGTGCGGGCGGCGGGGTTCGCGGCCTCGACATGACCGGCGACGACGACGAGGATCGGTTCGTCGATGGCGTCGATCGCCGCCTGCGTCGCAGCGGAGCCGTGTTGCCGCGCGGTATCCGATGATTCGGTCGTGCCGCGATCGGGGGTGTGCAGTCCGGCGACCAGCACCGCGGCGACCGCCCCGACCAGCACCACCGCGCTGGCGTTGATGTCCGCGCCCAGCAGAAAGGCCAGCAGGGCGACGCCGACGGCAAGCGCGATGGCGAGGGGCAGGCGGGGGCCGAATTCGTCCATCGCCCCCGATTAGGCCCAAGTGTCGCCTTAGGCCAGTGTGTCCGTCTTTACGATTGCGTAATCGCGCGGGTTCAGGAAGATGCCCCGATGGCCGACGATCCGCATTCCCCCGCCACGCCCGGTGCCGCGACCACGCGGCGCACGCTGCTGATCGGCGCGGCGGGGGCGTCGGCGGTCGTATCGATCCGGCCGGCGCTGGCGCAGACCCAGGCGTCGGTGATGACCTGCGAAATTCCGGTGCCCGACAATGCCCGGCGCGGACAGATGATCGATGCCGAGGGCAGCGTCGTCGCGCCGGGCACGCCGGGGGCCTTTCCGGGGGCCGATCGGCCGTTCACCGGCGAGGATGTGAAGCGCGCGATGAACGGCGCGAACCTGCCCGGTGCCGATGGCGACACGACCCGCGCCTATATGAAATATGTCCAGCGGCTGCAGAACGGGACCAGCGGCTTCACCTGCTTCGCATCGTTGCAGATGCCGCGCGGCTGACGCGCATGGGCGCACGCTATCGCGCGCCGCCGCCGGGGCATGTCCTGCTCCTGTCGCTCGATCCGCTGACGGCGATCTATCACCGCGCGTCGGGGCAGACGCATGTCGTGGCGCCGCCGGTGCCGGAGATGCTCGCGCTGCTGGTCGATCCGCTGACGCCCGAACAATTGCTGGCGGCGCTGGCGGAGCGGTATGACCTGCCCGACGGCGATCTGACGGCGCTGACCGCGCGGCTCGACGAATTGGCGGCGATCGGGCTGGTGACACGCGATGCGGCATAGCCGGACGCTACGCATCGGCCCGGTCGGGTTCCGCGTCGGCAGCGACTGGCGCGCGCCGATCGGGGCGCTCGACGACCTGTATCGCGACTATCCGCTGCCTGATGGCGGGATCGCCGATTTCAACGTCCGCCTGTTCGCCGCGCGGCCGTGGCGGCGCTTCGTCCGGCCGGCGGTGATGATCGGCGGCGACTATATGCTGCCCGACGCGCTGCCGCTGCCGCTGGCGCAGGGGCTGCTGGCGGCGGAGATGGGGATGAATCTGCAGATGGCGCTGGCGCAGCGGCGCTATCTGTTGCTCCACGCTTCGGCGGTCGAGCGGGGCGGGCGGGCGCTGTTGCTGAGTGGGGTGTCGGGAGCGGGGAAGTCGACGCTCGCCGCACTGCTAATGGCGCGCGGGTGGCGGCTGATGGGCGACGAGTTCGCGCTCGTCGATCCTGCCACCGGGCTGGTCCATGCCTTCCCCCGGCTCGTCAGCCTGAAGAACGAGGCGATCGCGGTGGTGCAGGCTGCCGCCCCCGAGGCGCGGTTCGGGCCGTTGCTGGCGGGCACGCCCAAGGGGGATATCCGCCATCTGGTCCCCGACGCGACCGCCATCGCGGCGATGGATCGACCGGCGGTTCCGGCGCTGCTGCTGTTCCCGACCTTCGGTCGACCGCAGGCCGTGCGGGCGGTCGGTGCGGCGGAGACGTTCGTGCGGCTGACTCAGGCATCGACCAATTATGTTGCGATGGGCGAGCGTGGATTCGGCGCGCTGGGGCGGCTGGTGCAGGACGTGCCGGTGCGGGCGATCGACTATGCCGATACGGATACCGGGCTTGCGCTGGTTGAGCGGCTGTGGGGCGCGCTGGCATGACCGATGCCCGCCTTGCCGGCGCGCTCGCCGATCCTGCCCTGTGGGACGGGTTGGATTCCCCCGACAGCTGGAACGCACTGATTGCGGCGGCGCGAGCGGAGCAGTTGATCGGCAGCCTCGCCACCCGGCTTGACGGCATCGCTATGCCGCCCGCCGCCGCGCGGATCATGGCCGATGCGCGGGCGTCGGCCGAACAGGGGCGGGTCGCGGCGCTGTGGGAGGCGGAGATGGCGCGCCGTGCGCTTGCGCCACTCGGGGTGCCGGTCGTGCTGTTGAAGGGGACTGCGTTCGTCGCCGCCGGGCTGGATGCGGGGCGGGGGCGGTCGATAGGCGATCTCGACATCCTCGTGCCGCGCGACGCCCTTGATGCGGTCGAGGCGGCGTTGCTGGCGGCGGGGTGGGAATGGGTCAAGCCCGACCCGTATGACGACGCCTATTATCGCCGCTGGATGCACGAGTTGCCGCCGCTGATCCATCGCGAGCGGGATCGAATGATCGACGTCCACCACACCATCCTGCCCCCGACCGCGCGGCCGACGCCGGATGCGGCGCTGCTGATCGCCGATGCGGTGCCGCTCGGCAACGGGCTGTCCGTGTTGTCGCCCGCCGACATGGTGATCCATGCCGCTGCCCATCTGTTCGTTGATGGCGATTTGCAGGGTGGCCTGCGCAACCTGTGGGATATCGACCGGCTGGTGCGGGAGTTCGACGATGGCGGGTTCGTCGATCGGTTGATGGCGCGCGCCGGGCGGCATGATCTGGTTCCGGCGACGGCGCGGGCGTTGCGGCTGGCGAAGCGAATTTTCGGGACGCCTTTGGAAGAGTTCGCGCCGGTCGCTTCGGATGCGCTGTTCGTCCGGCGGCTGCTGGCGCGCGATGGCTGGGGGCGGTTGCGGCATCGGGGGACCGAATTCGGTTTCTATGTCCGGTCGCACTGGCTGCGGATGCCGCCAGCGATGTTGGCACGGCATTTGTGGACGAAGTTTCGGAAGAAGTAGTTGGTTCACGCGGAGGCGCGGAGAAGAAAGAGGTTGTTCGCGCAAAGGCGCAAAGGACGCTGAGGGGTTGTGGACCGGGCCATCTCAGCCTGTCTGGCGCAGCCTTTTCTCTTTCGGCGGCCCAACGAGAGAGGGCCGCTGTCGCGGCGAGCGCAACATCTTCGCGTCCTTTGCGCCTCTGCGTGAAAATCAAACCTTCTTCTACTCCGCGTCTCCGCGCCTCCGCGTGAACCCCCCTAAACCTTCAGCGCCACATGCCCCGCGTATCGTACACCTGCTTGTCGACCCGAACCTCCGTCGGCACCCGCTTGAACACGCCATGGTCGACCAGCACGACCAGAATGTCGTTCGCCAACCCGTCGTCGAGCGATACCAGCCGCCCGCCCGCCAGCGCCTTTGGCAGGCTGGTGACGAACGGTTCGACCAAATCGATCCGGTCGCCGAACCGCTCGATCAGCGCGGCGGCGACCTTTACCGCCGGGCTTTCGCGCAAATCGTCGATATCGGCCTTGAACGCCAGACCCAGCAGCGACGCGCGCGCATCCGGCGACGCGTCGAGCAGCGCGGCGGTGCGGGCGACGACATGGTCGACCTTGCCGTCATTCACCTCGCGCGCGGTGCGGATCAGCGGGGTCTGTTCGGGGGCGGCATCGACGATGAACCACGGGTCGACCGCGATGCAGTGCCCGCCGACACCGGGGCCGGGCTTCAGGATGTTGACGCGCGGGTGACGGTTGGCCAGCTCGATCACGTCCCAGACGTTAAGGTCCATCCGGTCGCACACGATCGACAATTCGTTGGCAAAGGCGATGGCGACGTCGCGGCTGGTATTTTCGACCAATTTGACCATCTCCGCCGTCCGCGCGGTGGTGACGGTGCATGCCCCCTCGACGAAGCGGCGGTAGAAGGCGCACGCCGCCTCGGCACAGGCCGGGGTGATCCCGCCGATCGATCGTTCGTTCGATACGAGTTCGAGGATGATCCGCCCCGGCAACACCCGTTCGGGGCAATAGGCGACGGCGATGTCGGGCGTGTCCGACACGCCCGGCATAGACAGATCGGGGCGCAGTTCGGCCAGCAGGTCGCGAATCTGTTCGGTCGTGCCGACGGGCGAGGTCGATTCGAGGATGACGGTATTGCCCGGCGTCAGCACCGGCGCGATCGCGCGGGTGGCGTTCAGGACATAGGACAAATCGGGGGCATGGCCGGGGCCGAACGGCGTCGGCACCGCGATGACGAACACGTCGGACGGGGCGGGGGTTGTCGCGGTGGTCAGCCGGCCGAGCAGCACGACGTCGCGCACCAGCGTGTCGAGATCGGCTTCCTCGATATGAATGTCGCCGCGCGCGACGGTGTCGACCACGCGCTGGCTGACGTCGATCCCGATCACCCGCGCGCCCGACCGGGCGACGACGGCGGCGGTCGGCAGGCCGATATAGCCGAGGCCGACAACGCACACGTCATAGCTGTCGGCGGCGGTGATCCGCTGTTCAAGCATAGAGTGTCTCCACGATGCGTGCGGACGCATGGCCGTCTCCGAAGGGATTATGCGCCCGTGCCATGGCGGCATGAGCGGCCGGGTCGTCGAGCAGCCGCGTCACCTCTGCGACGATGCGGTGCTCGTCCGATCCGATCAGCCGGGCGGTGCCGGCGGCGACCCCTTCGGGACGTTCGGTCGTCTCGCGCAGGACCAGCACCGGCTTGCCGAGGCCCGGTGCCTCCTCTTGCACGCCGCCCGAATCGGTCAGGACGAGGTAGCACAGGTCGAGCAGGCGGACGAAATGCGGATAGTCCTGCGGATCGAGCAGCGCCACGCGCGGGTGATCGCCGAGCATCGCCTCCATCACGCCGCGCACCTGCGGGTTGGGATGCACCGGAAAGACGATGCCGATATCGTCGCGCTCGGCGATGCGGGCGATGGCGCGGGCGATGCTGTCCATGCCGCCGCCGAAATTCTCGCGGCGATGGGTGGTGACCAGCAGGATGCGCTTGCCCGCGAACCGTTCGGCGATGGCGTCCAGTCCGGCGGTGTGCCGCGGGTCGGCGGCAATGCGGTCGCGTGCCATGTGCAGCGCGTCGATCACGGTATTGCCGGTGACCTGCACGCGCGACGGCGGCACGTTTTCGGCGAGCAAGGCGTCGGCGGCGGTCCGGGTCGGGGCGAAATGCAGGTCGGCGATGCTGCCGACGATCTTGCGGTTCACCTCTTCGGGCCAAGGGTGATAGATATCGTGGCTGCGCAGGCCCGCCTCGACATGCGCGACCGGCACCTTGCGATAATAAGCGGCGAGAGCCGCGACCATCGCGGTGGCGGTGTCGCCCTGCACGATTACCCGGTCGGGCCGCTCGGCATCGAACACCGGCCCCAGCGCATTCAGCAAGCGCGCGGTCAGGGCGTCGAGCGACTGGCCGGCGGTCATGATGTCCAGGTCGATGTCGGGCACGATGCCGGCAAAGGCCAGCACCTGATCGAGCATCTCGCGATGCTGTGCCGTCACGACGACGCGCGTGTCGAAGCCGGGATGCGCGCGCAGGGCATGGATCAGCGGGAACAGCTTGATCGCTTCGGGGCGCGTGCCGAACACGACCAATACCCGTTGCACCTGCTTGCGCATCGACGACCCCCACGACCGGAATTGGCCGCTGCTGCGGTGTGTCCTAGCGGCAGGAGTTTAACAATTGGCCAAAATCCTCCCCGTGCCGGGAAGGAGCGGTCAGCCGTGATACCGCTCCGCCACCTTGTCGCGCGATGCGTTCGGGGCGACCTTCGCCTCCGCCGCGACCAGCGCGTCCCAGTCCGCGACGTCGGGCAGTGACGGGATGCAAACCGGCTCGCCCAGTTCCAGCCCGCGCAGCGAGGCGACGACCAGATCGTCGGGTTCCATCACCCGTTCGGGCGGGAAGTCGTCGACGCTCTTGCCCGCGACATGGTGGAAATCGGTCGCGGTGACGCCGGGGATCAGCAGCTGGACGCGGATGTCACTGTCCGCGGTCTCGGTCTGCATGACCCGGGTATAATAGGCGACATAGGCCTTGGACGCGCCATAGCCGGCATAGGTCTGCATCTTCGTGAACAGCGTGCCTGATCCGACGTTGATGATCGTCCCCCGACCATCCCGCTTCATGCCGGCCATCGCCGCATCGGCCAGCCGGCTGAACGCCACGACGTTGAGCAACAGCATATCGGTCATGTCCTCGCGGTCGCCTTCGCCCACCTTGCCGATCGCGGCGAAGCCGGCATTGTTGACGAACAGCGCGACGGGCTCGCCCGCCTCCAGCCGTTCCTCGACCACGTCGAGATCGTCGGGGTCGGCGAGGTCGGCGACGATCACCTCGATATCGATACCGTGGTCGACCGACAATTGCTCGGCAAGGTCGCGCAGCCGGTCCTCACGCCTCGCGACGATGACCAGATCGTGGCCGGTCCGCGCCAGGTGATGCGCGAAGCTGAGACCGATACCGGACGATGCGCCGGTGATGAGGGCGACGGGGCGGGGCATGGCAAATCCTTGGGTGAGGGAAGTTCAGGCCGACAAACGCGCCAGCGTCGGGATAAGCTCGTCGAAATGATCGATTACTGCATCGGCCCCCAATTCCCCCACCGGCTGCATCATGAACCCGAACGCGCAGGCGATCGACGGAATGCCGGCATTGCGCGCGGCATCGATGTCGAAATGCGAATCGCCGACGAATGCCGCGCGTCCGCCGCCGCAGCGTTCGATCATCGCATCGATCGGCGCCCGGTCCGGCTTCGACTTGCCCGGCCCCAGCGTGTCGCCGCCGAGGACGCAGCCGAATCGGTGGGTCAGGTCGAGTTCGTCCAGCAACCGCCGCGCCAGCGCCTCCAGCTTGTTGGTGACGATCGCGACCTTGACCCCGCCCGCCTCGAGCGCGTCGAGCGCCGCCATCGCGCCCGGAAACGGTCGCGAATGCACCGCGATATGCGCTTCGTAATAGTCGAGGAGCAGCCGGTTCAGCCGGTTCAACTCGTCTTCGTCGCAGCCGCCTGTCGCCTCCATCCCCTGGCGCAGCATGTGTTTCGCGCCGCCGCCGATCATCGGGATCACCTGTTCGCGCGTCAGCAGCGGCCGTCCGGCATCGGCCAGCGCATGGTTCACGGCATCGGTCAGGTCGCCGCTGGTATCGACGAACGTTCCGTCGAGATCGAAGCCGACGATATCGAATGAAATTGTTGTCATCTGGTCCGCTTTGGCGCGCGTGATATGGAATTGGCAAGGGTCGTATGCCAAGGAGCGGCCCCATGAACGCGCAACCGATCGCCGCCGTCATCCTCGCCGCCGGGCAGGGGACGCGCATGAAATCGTCGAGGCACAAGGTGCTGCACCCGCTGGCCGGACAGCCGATGCTGTTCCACCTGCTCGACAGCCTGAACGCCGCCGGCATTTCGCGCCGGGTCGTGATCGTCGGCGCGGTCGGCGAACAGGTCGAGGCGGCGGTGGCCGGGCGCGGCGTCGAGATCGCGTGGCAGCGCGAACAACTCGGCACGGCGCACGCCGCATTGCAGGCGCGCGAGACGCTGTCCGATCATGACGGCATCGTCCTCGTCTGTTTCGGCGACACGCCGCTCCTGTCCGCCGATACCGTCGCGCGGCTGGCCGCCCGGCTGGCGGCAGAGGACCAGCCGGCCGTCGCCGTGCTCGGCTTCCGCCCGCCGCACGCCGCCGCGTACGGTCGGATCATCGCCGACGACGCGGGCAACATCGCCAAGATGGTCGAATATAAGGACGCTTCGGCGGACGAACGCGCGGTCGACCTGTGCAACAGCGGCGTGACCGCCGTGCACAGCCGCGACGTGTGGGCGTTGCTGGACCGGGTGGGCAATGCCAATGCTGCGGGAGAATATTACCTGCCCGACATCGTCATGCTGGCGATCGCCGATGGGCGCGGTGCGGTGGTGATCGAAACCGGTGCGGACGAAGTGGCCGGCATCAACAGCCGCGCCGAACTGGCGGCGGTCGAGGGCGCGTGGCAGGCGAAGCGGCGTAGCCAAGCGATGGCCGACGGCGTCACGCTGGTCGCGCCCGACACCGTGTTCTTCGCGCACGACACCAAACTCGGCCGCGACGTGACGATCGAGCCGAACGTGGTGTTCGGTCCCGGCGTGACCATCGCCGACGATGTCATCATCCACGCCTTCAGCCATCTCGAAGGTGCGAGCGTCGCATCGAAGGCCGATGTCGGCCCCTATGCCCGGCTGCGCCCCGGCGCGGCGCTGGGCGAGGGCAGCCGCGTCGGCAATTTCGTCGAGGTGAAGAACACGACGCTGGGCGTGGGGGCCAAGGCCAATCACCTGACCTATCTGGGCGACGCGATCGTCGGCGCGAACGTCAATATCGGCGCGGGTACGATCACCTGCAATTACGACGGCTTCTTCAAATACCGGACCCATATCGGCGAGGGTGCCTTCATCGGATCGAACAGCGCGCTGGTCGCGCCGGTATCGATCGGTGCCGGCGCGCTGGTCGCCGCCGGATCGACCGTGACCCGCGATGTCGAGGCCGACGCGCTGGTGCTGGTCCGTGCCGAGCGCGCCGACCACCCCGGCTGGGCCAAGCGCTTCCGCGCGCGGCAGGCGGCGGCAAAGGCCGCCAAGTCCAAGAAATAATCCCGCCGGAGAGAGCGATATGTGTGGAATTGTTGGCATCATCGGCACCGACAGCGTCGCCGACCGGCTGCTCGACGGGCTCAAGCGCCTCGAATATCGCGGCTATGATTCGGCGGGCATCGCCACGGTCGAGGGTGGCGCGATCGAGCGTCGCCGCGCGTCGGGCAAGCTGAAGAACCTCGCCACCGAACTGGCCGCGCACCCGTTGCCCGGCCATGTCGGCATCGCCCACACCCGCTGGGCGACACATGGCGGGCCGACCACCAACAACGCCCATCCCCATGCGACGGCCGAGATCGCGGTCGTCCACAACGGCATCATCGAAAACTTCAAGCCGCTGCGCGAGGAACTGACCGCGCGCGGCCGGGTCTTCACCAGCGAAACCGATACCGAAGTCGTCGCCCATCTGGTCAGCGAACAGGTCGAGGCCGGACTGTCGCCGGCGGACGCGGTCAAGGCGATCCTGCCGCGCCTGCACGGTGCCTTCGCGCTCGCCATCCTGTTTCGCCGGCATCCCGACCTGCTGATCGGCGCGCGCCTCGGTTCGCCGCTGGTCGTCGGCTATGGCGAGGGCGAGGTGTATCTCGGCTCCGACGCGCTGGCGCTTGCTCCGCTGACCCAGCGTATCGCGTATCTGGAGGAGGGCGACTGGGTCGTCTGCCGCCGCGACGGCACCGACATCTTCGATCGGGACAACAATCCCGTCGATCGCCCGGTCACGCTGTCGGGCGTCACCGGCGCGCTGATCGACAAGGGCAATCACCGCCACTTCATGCAGAAGGAGATTTACGAGCAGCCGATCGTCGTCGCCCAGACGCTGCGCTCGTACCTGCAGCGGTTCGAGGGGCGCGTGACGCTGCCGATTCCCGATTTCGACCTGTCGGGGATCAAACGCGTTACCATCGTCGCCTGCGGCACCAGCTTCTATGCCGGCATGGTCGCCAAATACTGGTTCGAACAATTCGCCCGCGTGCCGGTCGACCTCGATGTCGCCAGCGAGTTCCGCTACCGCGCACCGGTGATGGAGGAGGGCGGCCTTGCCCTGTTCATCAGCCAGTCGGGCGAGACCGCCGATACGCTGGCCGCGCTGCGCCATGCCAAGAGCGAGGGCCAGACCATCGCCGTCGTCGTCAACGTGCCGACCAGCACCATGGCGCGCGAGGCCGACCTGCTGCTGCCGACCCATGCCGGGCCGGAGATCGGCGTCGCATCGACCAAGGCGTTCACCTGCCAGCTGGCCGTCCTTGCCGCGCTCGCCGCGAACCTTGCCAAGGCCAAGGGGCGGCTGAGCGAGGCCGAAGAGCGGACCATCGTCCGTCACCTCGCCGAGGCACCGGCTTCGATCAACGGCGCGCTCGCCTATGATGAATCGATCGAGGCGATGGCGGGCGTCATCGCCGCCGCGCGCGACGTGCTGTATCTGGGGCGCGGCACCGATTATCCGCTGGCGCTGGAAGGCGCGCTGAAGCTGAAGGAAATCAGCTACATCCATGCCGAGGGCTATGCCGCCGGCGAGATGAAGCACGGGCCGATCGCGCTGATCGACGAACATGTGCCGGTGATCGTCATCGCCCCGTCGGGGCCGCTGTTCGACAAGACCGTCAGCAACATGCAGGAAGTGCAGGCGCGCGGCGGCAAGGTCGTGCTGATCTCCGACTATGACGGCATCCAGGCGGCGGGCGAGAATTGCATCGCCACCATCACCATGCCCAAGGTCCACCCGCTGATCGCGCCGATCGTCTATGCGGTGCCGGTGCAGCTGCTGGCGTACCATGTCGCGGTCGCCAAGGGGACGGATGTCGACCAGCCGCGTAATCTGGCCAAGAGCGTGACGGTGGAGTGACCGTAAGCGGTATGGCCCAATCCGTTCTTCCCGAGTAGCCGTCGAGCTTGTCGATACGGGTCTTCGACTGCGCTCAGCCCCTACTCAACACGAACGGTTCGGCCGGTAGCAAGCGCACCAAATCCTCCCCGTGCCGCGGAGGAGCTGACCGGTCACCCCTTGTGGCGGAAATACGCGGCGAAACCGCGCACCTGATGCTTCAGCTTCAACAGGTCGCGGTTCTTGATCAGGTCGTGCTGCGACTTGCCCAGCACATCGCGCAATGCGGCGCGGACGCTTTCGACCATCCAGCTGCGCACCCGCTTCTGCCCCAGATGCTTGGCGAACAGCGCGCCGTTGCCGAAGCCATAGCCGCGATACATTTTCCGCGCCGCGTCCAGCCCGCGCCGGCCATGATAATGATCCACGCGGAAGGTCGGATCGTACAGGATCGGAATGCACAGATCCTGCGCGCGCACCAGATAATCGGTGTCGTCCGACCCGACGAACGCCGCGCCCGCGCCGAAGCGTTCGTCGAACGTGCCGATCCGCTGGGCAACCGCGCGTTGCATCGTGAAGTTCGCCCCGATGATGAAGCCGCTCGGCATCGCCGTCGGTCCCAGTTCGGCGGGATTGGCGGCGCGCTTGGTCGTGAACGGAATGTCGCGCGGATCGCCGAGGCCGACCATGCCGCCGCGGATCACCTCGCGCGGGTCCTTGGCATAGGCCGCACGGACATGGTCGAAATAATCGGGTTCCAGCGTGCAGTCGTCGTCGGTCATGACGATGATCCGCCCGCGCGCCGCCGCCAGTCCGGCATTGCGCGCGCACGACAGCCCGCGCCGTTCCTCGACCACGATCCGCACGGGCACCGCCTGCCCGCCCGCCCAGCGTTCCATGACCTGCTGCGTATCGTCGGTCGACCCGTTGTTGACCAGAACGACCTCGACCGATTGCTGCGCGCGCCCGACCGCGATGCCGAGCGCGTCGAGTGCCAGCGGCAACTGCGCGGCACGGTTCAGCGTGCAGATGATGACACTGAATTCCGGGTCGGTCATGGCGTCCTCAGTTTCCGACTTGTTTCAGCAGGTCGACGGCCTGCGGTGCCGAGGTCGCCTGACGCGCGATGCGCAGGCCCTTGGTCCATGCATCGGCATAGCGGCCGATCTTGCCGTAGGAATTGTCGAGGTAGACATGCGGGATGTCGAGCAGCGTGCACATGATGTGACCGTGCAGCCGGTCGGTGATGACCTTGCGCCCGTCGCTCAATACGCGTGCACCGCGATCGAACCGCTGGTTGGCGAGATAGTTGTAGACCGAAACCTGCCGCTTGCTCTTGGTCAACGCCCCCGTCGCGATCGCGCGGGCGTTTGCGAAACGGCGTTGCCATGTCCGCGATTTCGGCGACTCCGCCCGCCAGTCGGCTTCGCGCGCATTCGGGATGCTCTGCAAAAGGCTGGCGTCGAGGTTCACCTTTTCCTTGTCGGTGCGCAGCAGCATGACGACGTCGTGGGTTGGCGTCGCCGGGCGCGGCAACAGGCCAATGCCGAACGCCGCGTCGGGAACCAGCGTTGGGGACAGGCCGAGCCGTTCCTGTGCAAAGGTGACGCTGTGTCGATCGCGGACCATCAGGTGAAAGTCGGGGTGCGCGCCGAAGGAGTCGACGCATTGCTGAATGGCCGTGTCGTCCTGAAACTGGATCGACTGCGGCGCCTGTACCAGCCGCCGATCGGTGAAGATGCGCGCCATCTTTTCGCGGAATTGCTGGTGGCGCGGCCAAACGTCGCCGAAATTGCCGCCGCCATGCAGGAAGATCGGCCCGGTCGGTGCCGCGCGACGCAGCGCATCGGCGTCGAACCGCGCGAGGCTCGCCACATAGCTGGGATCGCGACCGGTCAGCTCGCGCAGGACGGACAGTTCGCCGAGATAGATCGCGCTGTCGCCGACATTGCCGTGATCGGGGAAGTCGATGATCGCGTATGGATCGCCCCGGCCGACATGCTTGCCGAACTCCGTCAGCAGCAATGCGCGCTGTGCGGCAATGACGCTTTCCGTCGAGCGCGAGGTCTCGTTACCGTGTTCGCTCATACGTCCCCCGATGATGATAAGGCGCGCATGATCGGGTTCGGCCGAAGAGTCAATTGAACAACCAACCGTGTTTAATCCACAAACGGGAAGTTGCGGTGGTGCGATGGTAATGCCGCGCCGCGACCCGCGCGGTGATTTAGGGGCGGTGCAGGATTTTCATGTGCGACCGATCGCTGCTCTCCGCCCGCCACCCCAACTCCTTCCCGGCATTGGGAGGGGCGCGCAGCGGCGGCCGGCGACTTGCCGGGGGCCGGTCACGCCGTAATCCACTCCACCCCGGCGGTAACCGCCGCATAGTCCGCATCGCATGCCCGGTCGCTGACGATCCGGTCGACCTCGGCGAACGACGCGACCGCTACCACGCTCGCCCGGTCGAATTTCGACGCGTCGACCGCCATCGTCACCCGCCGCGACTGACCGATCATCTGCCGGCACAATTCGCCCTCGCCGATATGATAGTCGGTAAAGCCCGCTTGGGCGTCGACCGATTCGGTCGACACGATCGCCATGCCCGGCCGGAATTGCGCCAGATACCCCCGCGCCGTCGCGTCGAAGAATGCGCGGTAGCGATCGTCCAGCTCGCCGCCCGCCAGATACAGCCGGTTGCCGTTGCGCCCGCCCAGTTCGGCGGCGACGCCCAGCGCGTTGGTAACCACCGTCAGGTCGCGCTTGCCCTTCAGCGCCTGCGCGATGTGGAACGCGGTCGAGCTGGCGTCGAGGTAGAGCGACTCGCCGTCGGCCACCACCTGCGCCACCGCGGCGGCGATGCGTTGTTTGGGCACGGCATTGCGGTGCAGCCGCGCCTCGAACGGCCCTTCCTCGACCGACTTGGCCAGCCGCGCCCCGCCATGGATGCGATCGATCAGGCCATCGGCCTCCAGCAGTCGCAATTCGCGGCGTACGGTTTCGTCGGATACCGCCAGCACATCGGCCAGCCCATGGATGCCCATCGCCTCACCCTGCGCCAGCAGGTCGAGGATTTCCTGGCGGCGGTCGCGGCGCTTCATCATGGGGGTGCAGCATATCGCCCAAACCGCCGGCCGCAACCGCCGATCGACCGATATCAACACAATATCATCATGATTGTTCGATTTCGTCCCGATCCGATCGTCAGTCCGCCAATATCCTGACCGCATGTAACAAATTATACGTATTGGCAGGCTAGGCGCGCCGTCGAACGGGGAACAACCCCGCATCCGATCCAAAGGGGAATTCCATGTTTTCGTTTTCGACGCTGCCGGCTCGCCGGTGGCGTGTCTCTGCGCTTGCCCTGTCCAGCGCTGTCACCGCCCTTGCTATCGCCGCGCTGCTGCCTGCGACCGCGCAGGCACAGGACGTGCCCGCCGCCGAACCGGCCGATCAGCAGACCGCCAGCGAATCGCTGACCGACGACATCGTCGTCAACGGCCGTCGGCAGCGCACCGCGCTGATCGAGGAACAGTCGGCGATCGCGACGATCGACATCGTCACGACCGGCGACGTCGCCATCCATTCGCAGACCAGCATCGCCGACCTTGCCAAGATGCTGCCCGGCGTCTCGGTCAGCCGCGATCAGGGCCGCAACCAGAGCGCGACCGGCGAAGCGCAGTTCGCGACGATCCGCGGCTTCGACACCAGCTACAACGCCTACACCCTCGACAGCCTGCGCCTGCCGCAGACCTCGGGCAGCAATCGCGCGATCTCGCTCAACCTCTTCTCGCCCTTCGCGATCGGTGGCATCGTCGTCGACAAGACGCCGGGCGCTTCGCGTGACGCCGACGCCATCGCCGGCATCATCGACCTGCGCACTCCGACCGCGTTCGACTTCGCGCAAGGCTTCACCCGCGCCCGTGTGCTGGGGCAGGTCGCCGGCCTCGCGCTCGACCGCGAACAGGAAGCGTTCGGCGGCGCGATCGGGCTGGACACCGCGCGGCGTTTCGGCAGCGACCATCAGTTCGGCGTCTATCTGGCCGGCTATTACGAGGAACGCGGCAACGCGGCGGAATCGACCGCGGTGCAGAATGACTACAAGACCACCAGCTTCGACGTCGGCACCCCGCGTGCCAACCCGAACGCGCTGTCGGCCGATGGCGTCCAGTGGAATTTCTACAACAACAAGATCAAGCGCTATGGCGCGACTGGATCGTTCGACGTCCGTGGCGAAGCGATCGACCTGTTCGCGCGGGTCAATTACGCGACCTATCTGAACACCAACACGATGAACCAGACGGGCCTGCGCAACGAAACGACCAGCGGCCAGTCGAGCGGCAACCCGCTGCGCACGCTGACGGGCGGCGGCACGACCCGCGCCTACAACGCGGCCGGCGTCTACACCCCGCAGGGCATCAATCCGGCAAGCTATTTCCGGACCGAGGATATCGAACAGGAACTGTTCTCCGCCCAGATCGGCGCGAAGGCGCACTGGAACGGCTTCACCGCCGCGCTCGAAGGTGCCTATGCCGATGGCCGCTTCGACCAGCCGACCCGGATCGAGGCGGCGTTCCGCGGCATCGCCTATAACGGTACCGCCACCAACACCGGTGCCGCGACCGAAGGCGTCGTCGTCGACCTGTCCGACCCGAAATCGCCGCGTCCGGTGCTGTCGGCGGGGGCGACGCGCTATGTGTCGTCGCTCGACCGTCCGACCCAGCTCTATGTCCAGCGCGGCTATGACTATCTGACCGAAACCAAGAAGACGCTGAAGGGCAGCATCGGCTGGACCGGCGAGGCTTTCCTGTCGTCGGTCGAGGTCGGCGGCCTGTACGAGGATGCCGACCGCACCGGCCGCAGCCTCGCGCCCGACAACACCCGCTACCGCTTCCTGACCCCGTTGCAGAGCGGCACGGTGCAGGGGCCGTCGATCAACCAGTATCTGGGCTATGTCCTCAAGGACTTCCTCGATTACTATCCCGCCCGCCCGATCAAGGTGCTGTCGCGTGCGCAGCTCGACGCGCAGGTCCGCGACTATGT
This sequence comes from Sphingomonas sp. Leaf62, assembly GCF_001421915.1. Taxonomy (NCBI): domain Bacteria; kingdom Pseudomonadati; phylum Pseudomonadota; class Alphaproteobacteria; order Sphingomonadales; family Sphingomonadaceae; genus Sphingomonas; species Sphingomonas sp. Leaf62. Next base: position 67,379 of record NZ_LMLN01000008.1, read on the forward strand.
CGACCCGATGGTGATCGCGGCGAACACGCTCAACCAGGGCCTGCTCGACGGCAACGAACAGCGCAAGGCGATCTACGCCACCGCGACGCTGAAGCTCGGGACGCTCGAAGTGATGCCGGGCATCCGCTACGAGGATAACCGCTTTCGCGCGCGCTATTTCCTGAACGACAATGCGGTGGACGGGGCGCGCTTCGTGAACGCCGGTCGCGATTACGACCATCTCGACCCCAGCGTGCTCGCGGCGTGGAAGCCCAGCGACCGGATCACGGTGCGCGCCGCCGCCCGGTCGAGCTATGCCCGGCCGTCGTTCGACCTGATCGCCGGTCCCACGCGCATCACCCGCGATCCGGGCCGGGGCAACGCGATCACCGCGATCAGCCAGCCCAACCCCGACCTGAAGCCGGTACAGGCGTGGAGCTATGACGCGGGCGTCGATTTCTACGCTGGGGTCGGCCGCTATTTCCAGCTGGCGGCCTATTACAAGGATCTGTCGAACTTCGTCGTGACCACCGCGACGCGGACGGCGGGCGAGACCATCGACGGCATCGTCTATACCCGCCCGATCAACGGCGGCGGCGGCAAGGCGAAGGGGGTCGAGGCATCGGGCCGCTTCACCCTCGGCGACATGGTCGACAGCAGCTTCCTCGGCAATTTCGGCGTGGGCGGGAACATCACCTATCAGCAGACCGAGGCGAGCTATGTCATCCCGCTGAACGGCGTGCGCACCACCCGCACCAGCGCGCTGCCGCAGGCACCGGACCTGATCTACAATGCCGAGGTCTTCTATGCCGGTGGCGGGTTCCGCACGAACCTGTGGTACAACCATACCGGTCGCATCCTCGCGGCGGTGCAGGACAGCCAGCCCGACATCTACGTCCAGCCGGTCGGCGAGCTGAACTTTGGCGCGGCCTATGAGGTGACCGACAATCTCGAAATCGGCATATCGGCGCGCAACCTGCTCGACCAACACACCTATTGGGCGACCGTGGGCAAGGACGAGACGTACATCTCGAACGACCGCAACGGTGGGTATCTGAAGACTGGCCGCGTGTTCCAGTTCAGCCTGACGATGAAGATGTGAGCGGGCGGGCGGGGTGGACATCGACGCCGGTCACCCCGCTTCCCCCTTCGTCATCCCGGCGCAGGCCGGGATCCAAGGTTCCGCGAACGCCGACACCGGGGAATATGCGGCACGATGGATCCCGGCCTGCGCCGGGATGACGACGTTTACGTGACAGAAGGATTGACCATGCGCCCCATCCTGTTCCTTGCCGCCGCGCTCGCCTTCGCGCCTCCCGCCGCCGCCCGCGACACGCTCGACCGCGTCGTCGTGCTGATGCGCCATGGCGTCCGCGCTCCGATTACCGGCGAAGCGCCGGCCGACACCAAAGTGACCGGCACATGGCCCGCATGGCCGGTCGCGCCGGAATTCCTCACCCCCCACGGCGCGGCGGCGATCGCGCAACTCGCCCGCTACGACCGGCGCTGGCTGTCCGCCAAAGCCTGCCCGACCCCCGGCAGCGTCCGCATCCGGACCAACACCGCCGAACGCACCATCGCCACCGGCCGCGCCTATGCCGACGCGCTCGCCCCCGGTTGCACGCTGCCGGTCGATCACAATCCGGCCGGACGGATCGACCCGCTGTTCGAACCGCTCCGCGCCGGCGCGACCGCGTTCGATGCGGACAAGGCGGTGGCGGCGATCACCACCTTTACCGGGGGCGTCGACGCGCTGACCGCCCGTCATGCCGATGCGATCCGCGCCCTCGATCGCGTGCTGGGTTGCGGCCTGCCCGCCGGCTGCTCGACCCCGGGACCGGCGACGCTGCAGCCGAGCCGTGACGGACGTGGTGTCGACTTTACCGGGCCGATCCGCGCGACATCGGGCACCGCGCAGGTGATCCTGCTGCAATATGCCGAGGGGATGCCGATGCCGCAGGTCGGCTTCGGCCGCGCCGATGCCGCGACGATCCGCCGGATCGGTGCGCTCCACGCCGCGCTGTTCGACGTGTTCACCCGCTCGCCCTACATGGCCGCGCACCAGGCGGGACCGCTCGGCGCGCACATGCTCGCCACCCTGACCGCCGCCAGGGCACCGCGCATCGAAATGCTGGTCGGCCACGACACCAACGTCACCGCGCTCGGCGCGGCGCTCGGCGTCGATCTCGACGCGCCGGGTTTCGCGCGGAACGACGTCGCCCCCGGCGGCGCGCTGGTGCTGAAGCGGTGGCGTGGGCGCAAGGGACCCTATGTCACCGCTTCCTACCGCGCGCAGCCGCTGGAGGCGATCCGGTCGGGCGCGGCGACGGTGGTCGAAACTCCGCTCGCCCTTCCCGGCTGCGCGATGCGCTGCCCGCTCGACCGGTTCGACAGACTGCTGCGCGCAAGGCTCGCCCCGGTCGTGGCGGGGTGATAGCATCGGTGGCATGCCTTGCTATGCGCTCGCCGATGCCGTCCCCGATCTCGCCCCCGACAGCTGGGTCGCGCCGTCCGCCGAGGTGATCGGCGCGGTACGGCTGGGGGCGGGGGCCAGCATCTGGTTCGGCGCGGTGGTGCGTGCCGACAATGGTGCGATCGTCATCGATGACCGCAGCAACGTACAGGACGGCGCGGTCCTGCACAGCGACCCGCACGCGCCGCTGACGCTGGGGCAGGACTGCACGATCGGCCACCGCGCGGTACTGCACGGCTGCACCATCGGCGACCGCGTCCTGATCGGCATGGGTGCGACCGTATTGAACCATGCGGTGATCGCCGACGACTGCGTGGTCGGGGCCGGTGCGCTGGTGACCGAGGGGAAGACCTTTCCACCGAACAGCCTGATCGTCGGTGCCCCCGCGCGGGCGGTCCGGACGCTGACCGACGAACAGCTCGCCGGGCTGAAAGCGTCGGCGGCGGTCTATGTCGAGAAGGCGCAACGTTATCGTCACGATCTGCGTCCGATCGCATGAAGTCCGGCACGGTCCATATCGTCCCCGACGATCTCGCCACCGCGCTGACCGCCGACGCAGCGATCGAGCCGCTATGGGATGCGCTGACCCCGCTCGGCCGCAACGAGTTTCTGTGCTGGATCGAGGATGCGAAGCAACCGGCTACCCGCCAGCGCCGCATCGCCCGCACCATCGCCGAACTGGTCGAGGGCAAAAAGCGCCCCTGTTGCTGGCCCGGCTGCATCCACCGCACCGACAAGGCTCCCGGCCGCTGGCAACAGGCGGTGCTGATCGACGGGAAGACGTGAAGCAGCCCTCACGTTAGTCCCGGGCTTGATCGAACCGCAGGCGAACGCCGTGCGCTCGACCCCAAGGCCGCCGTACCCCCGCGCAGGCGGGGGGCCAGAGCCAAGCAAAACAACCGCTTGCGACCGGGGGCCCTGGACCCCCGCCTGCGCGGGGGTACGGTGGATTTTCGGTGAGTATGCTCGCTCAGGTCTCGGCTCGATCCGGGGCAACGAACGGCGCAGTGGTCGCGCGCTCCCTACAGCGTAACCCCCGACTTCCAAATCCCGATCGCGCGTTCCTCGTTCACCTCGTTGCGCGCCGGCTCGCCCGAAGCGACCGCGACGATCCGCGCCAGCAGCGCATCCGCCGCCGCATCCTGCCCCTCGTCCAGCACGGTACTGGCATCGAAATCGATCCAGCCCGCCTTGCGTGTCGCCAAATCGCGGTTGGTCGCGATCTTCATGGTCGGCACCGGCGATCCCAAGGGCGTTCCCCGCCCTGTCGAAAACAGCGTGATCGTCGCCCCCGCCGCCGCCAGCGCGGTCGTCGACACCGCGTCGTTGCCCGGCCCATCGACCACCGACAGCCCCGCCCGCCGCACCGGTTCGCCATAATCGAGCACGTCGCAAACCGTAGCAAGGCCACCCTTCTGCACCGCGCCCAGCGACTTTTCCTCCAGCGTGGTGATCCCGCCCGCGATATTACCAGGGCTTGGGTTCTCCGACACCGGCTCGCCATGGTCGAGGAAATAGCGTTTGAAGCGGTTGGTCACCTCGACCAGCCGGTCGAACACCGCTTCATCGGCACAGCGTGCCATCAGCATCCGCTCCGCGCCGAAAATCTCGGGGATTTCGGTCATCAGCACCGTGCCGCCCGCCGCCGCGACCCGGTCGGTCATCCGCCCGATCAGCGGATTGGCGGTCAGCCCCGACATCGAATCCGACCCGCCGCACTTCACCCCCAGCCGCAGCGCCGACAGCGGCACCGCCTGCCGCTTCGCTTCCGCCGCCGCTTCGGCCAGTTCGTCGACCGCCGCCATCGCTTCGGCGAATTCATCGGCGCTCGCCTGCGCCCGCACCGTCCGCACCCGCGCCAGCACGTCCGCCGGCAACCGCGCCAGCATCGCATCCAACTGGTTCGATTCGCAGCCAAGGCCCAACAGCACCACGCCGCCGGCATTGGGATTGCACGCCAGTGCCGCGAGGATCGCTCCGGTCCGGTTCAAATCGTCACCCAGCTGCGAACAGCCGAACGGATGGTTGAACGCATGGACTCCGTCGATCCGTCCGGCATGGCGCGGCCCCGCCTGCGCAGCGATCCGCTCGCCCAGCCGCCCGACACAGCCGACCGTCGGCAGCACCCAGATTTCGTTGCGCGTCGCCACGCTGCCATCGGCGCGGACATAGCCGGCAAAGCCCGGCTCGACGCGCGGCTCGGGGGCGGGTGGAAGGGCAGGGGCGTAGCGATACGCATCCTCGCCGACCAGCGCGGTCGCGACATTATGGACATGAACATGCTCGCCCGCCGCGATGGGCGAGCGGGCGAACCCGATCGGGCTGCGATAGCGCCGCACCGGTGCACCGGCCGCAACGGCGCGCACTGCGATCTTGTGCCCGATCGGTATGTCGACCCGAGCGACGACACGCTCGTCATCGACCGCCACCACGTCCCCCGCCGCGACGGGATCGAGCAGCAAGGCGACATCGTCGTCGCGATCGACGCGCACGGCACGGGCGAGGGAAACATCGAGCATTACCCAGAAATAGGCCATTGCCACCGCTGGCACAATCCACGAAGAGACCGGGCACAAGGAGAACCGCGCATGGCTGCCCTGCTGCTGAACCCCGATCGCCTGTTCCCGGCCGATCCGACGACGCGTGGCATCGCGCGCGAGCTGTACGCCGCCGTCCGCGACCTGCCGATCGTCAGCCCGCACGGTCATACCGACCCGTCGTGGTTCGCGACCGACCGGCCATGGACCAACGCGACCGAGCTGCTGCTGTCGCCCGATCATTATATTTTCCGCATGCTCTACAGCCAGGGCATCGCGCTCGACGACCTCGCCGTGCCGCGCCGCGACGGCACCATCGTCGCCGACCCGCGCAAGGCGTGGGGATTGTTCGCCGCCAACCAGCATCTGTTCCGCGGCACCCCGTCGCGGCTGTGGCTCGACCATGTGTTCGGCGCGGTGTTCGGGTTCGAGGAGGCGCTGACCGCCGCCAACGCCGATGAGTATTACGACCGGATCGGCGAATTGCTGGCGACCGACGCCTATCGCCCGCGCGCACTGTTCGACCGCTTCGGCATCGAACTGATCGCCACCACCGAAGGGGCCGACGACCCGCTCGACCATCACCGCGCGATCCGCGCCAGCGGCTGGAGCGGGCGCGTCGTCACCGCCTATCGCCCCGATGCGGTGATCGACTGCGAACACGAAGCCTTCCGCCCCGCGCTCGCCAAATTCGCCGACCTGACGGGGGAGGACGTCCATGACTGGACCGGTTACCTGAACGCCCACCGCAAGCGTCGGCAGGACTTCATCGCCGCCGGCGCCACGTCGAGCGACCATGGCCACCCGACCGCCCGTACGGCCAACCTCTCGCCCGCCGAAGCCGAAGCGCTGTTCGCCAAGGTCATCGCCGGCACCGCCGACGCCGCCGATGCCGAGTTGTTCCGCGCGCAGATGCTGACCGAAATGGCGCGCATGTCGATCGACGACGGGCTGGTGATGCAGATCCACCCCGGATCGTTCCGCAACCATAATCGCGGCCTGTTCGACACGTTCGGCCGCGACAAGGGTGCCGACATCCCGACCCGCACCGATTATGTCGCGGCGCTGAAGCCGATGCTCGACGTGGTCGGCACCTCGACCGAACTGACTATCATCCTCTTCACGCTCGACGAATCGACCTATGCCCGCGAACTCGCGCCGCTGGCGGGCCATTATCCGTGCCTCAAGCTCGGCCCCGCATGGTGGTTCCATGATTCGCCGGAGGGGATGCGCCGCTTCCGCGAGATGACGACCGAGACCGCCGGCTTCTACAACACCGTCGGTTTCAACGACGATACCCGCGCCTTCCTGTCGATCCCGGCGCGCCACGACGTCGCCCGCCGAGTCGACTGCGGCTTCCTGGCCCGGCTGGTCGCCGAACACCGGCTGGACGAGGGCGACGCGCACAGGATCGCGCACGACCTGACCTATGGCCTGGTGAAGAAGGCGTACAAGCTGTGAAGCTGTCCAACGCGACCCTGAACGACCTGCCCGCCACGGTCGCCCGCCCGACGTACGACCGCACCACGCTCACCGCCGGCATCGTCCATATCGGCCCCGGCGCGTTCCACCGCGCGCATCAGGCGGCCTATGTCGACAGCATCCTCGGCGCAGACCCGCGCTGGGCGATCAGCGCGGTTGCGCTCAATTCGACCGGGGTCGCCGATGCGCTCGGGCCACAGGACGGCCTCTATACGCTGGCGCTGCTCGACCGCGAGACCAGCCATCGTGTTATCGGATCGATCACCGAATTGCTGACCGCGCACCGCCGCGACGCGGTGCTGTCGCGTATCGCCGCGCCGACCACCCGGCTGGTGACGACCACGGTCACCGAAAAGGGCTATCACCTCGACGGCACTGGCGCGCTCGACGTCGACCATCCGGCGATCGTCCGCGAACTGACCGGGGCCGAACCGTCGACGCTGTCGGGCTGGCTGGTCGCCGGCCTCGCCGCGCGCCGGGCGGCCGGGGGCGGGACGATCACGCTGATGTCGTGCGACAATCTGGTGGACAACGGCCACCGCTTCCGCCGCTCGGTCCGCGATCTCGCCGCCGCGCGCGATCCCGATCTGGCGATGTGGATCGACGATCACGTCCGCTTCCCCTCGACGATGGTCGATTCGATTACGCCCGCGACCGACGACACGCTGCGCGCATCGATCCGCACCGCCACGGGCCTCGACGATGCGTGGCCGATCCAGCGCGAAGGCTTCGCGCAATGGGTGATTGAGGATGATTTCGCCGGCGACCGCCCGCCGTTCGACGCCGCCGGGGTACAGTTCACCCGCGACGTGCGCGGCTTCGAAAACGCCAAGCTGCGGCTTTTGAACGGCGCACATTCGACGCTCGCCTATGTCGGGCTGCTGATGGGCCTCACGACCGTCCGCGACGCGATGGCGACCCCGCCGCTCGCGGCCTTCGCCGAACGGCTGATGCGGCAGGATATCGCGCCGTCGATCCAGCCGCCCGCCGAAATGGACCTGTCGGCCTATATCGACGCGGTGCTGGCGCGCTTCGCCAACCCGGCGATCGCCCACCAACTGGCGCAGATCGCATGGGACGGCTCGCAAAAGCTGCCCTATCGCCTGTGCGACACGATCCGCGACGCGCGCGCGGCGGGGCGGTCGGTCGATCGGCTGGCGGTGCCGATCGCGGCGTGGTTCCGCTTCCTCGAACTGCGTAAAGATAGCGGCGAGAAGCTCATCGATCCCCGCGCCGAAGCATTGCTGGCGCGGGCAGGGGAGCCGGCGGCGTTGCTGGCGATGCGCGATGTGTTCGGCGATCTCGGCGAGGATGTGGTGTTCGTCGCGGCGGTTGAGCGAGCCTATGCAGCGCTGGCGCCGGGTGCCGATCTGGCGGCGGCGTTGGTCTGACCGGGTAAATTGGTTCACGCGAAGGCGCGAAGCTCGCGAAGAGAAGAAGGTAGATCGTCGCGCAGAGGCGCAAAGGGATTTCGCTCCGGACGATCGGCTCGCGATCGGGAGACTATAGCGCGCTTTGCGGCGTAGGCTGAAGCCGCTGACGCGGGGGGACGCTGCGTCCAGCGGAACCCGCCGCGTCTCCACGTCTCTGCGCGGGAATCTACCTTCTTCTTCGCGTCATCGCGCCTTCGCGTGAACCCAATCCCTTAAACCAAACCAACCCCCTCATGCGCCAGCAACCACCGCTTGCGCTCCAGCCCCCCGCCGTACCCGGTAAGCGCCCCCGACCGCCCGATGATCCGGTGGCACGGCACGACGATCGCGATCGGGTTCGATCCATTGGCCAGCCCGACCGCCCGCACCGCGCTCGGCCGCCCGATCGCGCTGGCGATATCGACATAGGCGACCGTCCGCCCCGCCGCGACATCGCGCAACGCCTGCCACACCGAACGCTGAAAGTCGGTCCCGCCCGTCGCAGTCGGCAGCCGGTCGATCGCCGCCACATCGCCCGCGAAATAGGCGGTCATCGCCCGCATCGCGTCGCTGGTCCGCCCGGCCGGCACGACCCGCCACCCGCCCGGCCCATAGTGCAGCCGCAACAGCCGCTCCATCCGCGCGCCGCAATCCTCGAACTCCAGCACCCGCAACACCCCGTCGCCATCGGTCAGGATGGTGATCGTGCCGACCGGGCTGGGCAGCAGTTCCTCGTACAGCGTCATCATGCCGGCAACCTGCCCCCGCGTCCCACCGACTGCCAGCGGAAACCGGACACGACGCGACGTCCATGTCCGTTTTCCGCTAGTCGCGCTTCGCGGCGGCGATAAGGTCGCCCTCATGCTCGACCCCGACCATTGCTATGCCGCGATCGAACGCCGCGATCCGACGCAGGACGGGCTGTTCTTCACCGCCGTCCGCACGACGCGCATCTATTGCCGCCCGGTCTGCCCGGCGCGCACCCCGATCCGCGACAACGTCACCTTCTACGCCAGCGCGGCGGCCGCGCAGGCGGCGGGTTACCGTCCGTGTCTGCGCTGCCGGCCCGAAACCGCGCCCGACAGTCCGGCATGGGCCGGCACGCTCGCCTCGATCCACCGTGCGCTCCGCCTGATCGACGACGGCGCGTTGGCGGAGGACAGCGTTGCCGCGCTGGCCGATCGGCTGGGAATGACCGACCGCCATCTGCGCCGGCTGTTCGTCGATCATTTGGGGCTGACCCCCCTCGCGATCGAGGCGACGCGCCGCCTGCACCTCGCCAAACATCTGGTCCACGACACCTGCCTGCCGCTGACCGACATCGCCTTCGCCGCCGGCTATGGCAGCGTCCGCCGGTTCAACGAAGCGTTCCAGTCCGCTTTCGGCTGCGCCCCCTCGGCGCTGCGGCGCGAGGGCACGCCCCCCGATCCGGCCGCGCCGATCACGGTCACCATCGCCCACCGCCCCGATTTCGTGCCCGTCGGTCCGGTCCAGGTCGCGCTACCCGAAGGCCATGCCGAAGTGACGCCGGGCAAAAACCGCACCCTGCGCATCATGCTGACCGACGTCCCGCTTCCCGCCTTGGGCCGCGCCATCGCCGCCGCCAGACGCGCGGTGTTCGCGGGGAACTGAAAACACTGTCCTACAGGTGCGCGGACGGGCAGGATCGCTGCCGTTCTTTCTTATTCCTGTTCATCACGCGAAGGCGCGAAGGGCGCGAAGGTAAAAATCAGGGGTTCACGCGGAGGCGCGGAGACGCGGAGGAGTTGCGCTCGGTGCGACCTCCCCCGCGCCAGCGGGCCTCATGCCAAGCTGTCAGCGAGCGCACCGTCTCCCGATCGCGAACGGTTCGCAAAAAAGAGCAACCCCTCCGCGTCTCCGCGCCGCCGCGTGAAAACGACCTTCTTCTTCGTGCCTTAGCGCCTTCGCGCGAACCAAAACCGACCAGCTCAAAAACGCGCGCGAGTGTGACCTTCGTGACCTTTGGCCCGATCAGGCCAACCCATGCCGAGCCAGCATCGCCGCCGGATCGGGATCGCGCCCGCGAAACGCCCGGAACAGCTCGATCGCCGGCCGCACCGCGCCTTGGGCGAGCACCGTCTCGCGCAACCGGTCGCCCGTCGCCCGGTCGACCGTCCCCGCCTCGACGAACGCGGCAAAGCCGTCCGCCGCCAGCAGCTCCGCCCAGAGATAGCTGTAATACCCCGCCGCATAGCCCCCGGCGAAGATATGCGAGAAGGCATGGGGGAATCGATGCCATGCCGGCGGCCGCACCACCGACACTTCGTCGCGCACCGCCTCGATCACCGCGATCGGGTCGTCGCCCTGCGTGCCCAGATGCAGCAGCAGGTCGAACATCGCGAACTCGATCTGCCGCAACAGGAACATGCCCGACCCGAAGCGCCGCGCCGCCAGCATCCGCTCGAACAGGTCGCCCGGCAGCGGCTCGCCGGTTTCGACATGGCCCGACATCGCCGACAGCACCGACGGCTCCCACGCGAAATCCTCCAGCAACTGGCTCGGCAGCTCGACCGCATCCCATTCGAACCCGGTCGTCCCGGCGATGTCCGGTCGCGGCACGCGGGTGAACAAATGGTGCAGGCAATGGCCTGTCTCATGCAGCAGCGTGACGACGTCGTCATGGCTCAGCAGCGGCGTCGCCCCCCCGGTCGGCGCGAAGTTGCAGACCATATAGGCGACCGGGATGCCGTCCGCTGGATCGGCGCGATAGGGCCGGGCAGGGGCCATCCACGCGCCGCCCTTCTTCCCCGCCCGCGCATGCAGGTCGAGGTAGAGGCCGGCAAACACCCCGTTGCCGTCGGCGACATCGTAATAGCACGCATCGGGATGATAGGTCGCGACGTCCACCCGCTTGGTCAGCGTCAGCCCGAACAACTGCCCCAGCAGGTCGCGCCACCCGGCCAGCACCCGGTCGACCGGGAAATATTGCTTTACCACCGACTGGTCGATCGCATGGGCATGCCGCTTCAGCCGGTCGCTGACGAAGCCGATGTCCCAGGGTTGCAGGTCGGCAATGGCCAGATGGTCGGCGGCAAAGCCGCACAGTTCGGCCATCTCCGCCTCGGCATGCGGCCGCGCCCGTTTGGCGAGATCGCGCAGGAACGCCAGCACTTCCGCCACGTCCGGCGCCATCTTGGTGCTCAGCGACCGCGCGACCGGATCGGTGAAGCCCAGCAGCGTCGCCGCCTCGTGCCGCAGCGACAGGATGCGGCGGATGCGGTCGCCATTGTCGAACTTGCCCGCGTCCGGCCCCTGATCCGACGCCCGCGTGCCAAAGGCGCGATAGACCTCGGCCCGCAGCTCGCGATCCTCGGCAAAGGTCAGGACCGCGACGACGCTCGGCTGTTGCAGCGTCACGACCCAGCCGTCCAGCCCGCGCGCCGCTGCCGCCGCCGCCATCATCGCCCGGTCCGCTTCCGACAGCCCGGTGAGTCGCGCGGGGTCGGTAACGTGCAGCGTCCACGCATCGGTCGCGTCGAGCACCGCGCTCGCGAACTCGGTCTGGAGCGCCGACAACTCGGTCACGACGTCCTTGAACCGCGCGCGATCGACATCGTCCAGCGCGACGCCCGCCAGCGTGCGGTCGCGGATCGACCGTTCGACCGCGACCCGGTCGGCATCGTCCAGCTCGGCGAATTCGGGCGCGACCGCCAGCGTCCGCAGCGTGTCGAACATCGCCCGGTCCTGCTGCGCCGCGATCCCGCGCGCGGTCAGCACCGCCTGTCCCGCCGCATGTGCCTCGCGCAATTCGGGCGTGTCGGCAACCGCATGCAGGTGCCAGACGGTCGACCAGAAATCGTCGATCGCAACGTCCGCCGACTCGACCGGCAACCACGTATCGGCAAAGCCGGGGCGCGCCGCCTTGGCCTGTTCGGCAACGGCATCGCGCTCGGCGAGCAGCGTGTCGAGCGTGGGTGCGATCGCGGTCGGGGTGATCGCGGCGAAATCGGGAAGCTGGGACAAGCGTAAATCCTTCAACATTCGACGACATTGACCGCCAGGCCGCCCTGGCTGGTCTCCTTGTACTGGCTCTTCATATCCTCGCCGGTCTGGCGCATCGTCTCGATCACCTGATCGAGGCTGACAACGTGGCGACCATCGCCGTGCAGCGCCAGATAGGCGGCGTTGATCGCCTTGATCGCGCCCATCGTATTGCGCTCGATACACGGGATCTGCACCAGTCCGCCGATCGGATCGCAGGTCAGGCCCAGATTATGCTCCATGCCGATCTCGGCGGCATTCTCGACCTGTGCCGGCGTCGCGCCAAGGGCCGCGGCAAGCCCGGCGGCCGCCATCGAACAAGCGACCCCGACCTCGCCCTGACACCCCATCTCGGCCGCGGAGATCGACGCGTTCTGCTTGTAGAGAAACCCGATTGCCGCCGCCGTCATCAACAGCGTGTGCGCCCCGGCACGGGTCGATCCATGGACGAACGTCTCGTAATATTTCAGCACCGCCGGGATCACTCCCGCCGCGCCGTTGGTCGGTGCGGTGACCACGCGGCCACCCGCCGCATTCTCTTCGTTCACCGCCAGCGCCCACAGGCTGACCCATTCGAACACGACGCTGGGATCGCTGCGGGGGCCGCGCTCCAGCAGTTTCTCGCGAATCGCCCGCGCCCGCCGCTGCACCCGCAGGCCGCCCGGCAGTTCGCCACTGCCGGTACAGCCGCGATCGATCGAGGCGAGCATCGCCGAGCGCACTGCATCGAGGAAGCTGAGTGTCTCCGCCTCCGGCCGCCATGCGCTTTCGTTGGCAGCGACGATCTCGGCGATCGACTGGTGGGTGTCGGCGCAGAGCGTCAGCAGTTCCGCGCCGCTGGCAAAGGGGTGGGGAAGCGTCAGGTTCAGCCGTGGCGGCGTCTCGCCCTCGGCCCGGATCGCGCCGCCGCCGATCGAATGATAGCGCCGCACGATCCGGCTCCCGTCCGCAAGGACTGCCGTGAACGCCATCGCATTGGGATGGCCGGGCAGGAAGCCGGGATGGAAGACGATGTCGCGCGCCGGATCGAACGTGATCGGCCGTTTCCCCGCCAGGTCGATCGACCAGTCGGCATGGATCGCAGCGACCATCGCCGTAACAGCATCCGGATCGATACCCTCGGGCGTCGCGCCCGACAGCCCCAGCAGGATCGCGACGTCGGTGGCATGGCCTCGACCGGTCAGCGACAGCGACCCATAGAGGTCGCACAGGACTCGTTCGGGCGCGATGCCGTCTTCCTCCAGCATCGTCGCAAAGGCATGGGCGGCGCGCATCGGCCCGACGGTGTGCGAACTCGATGGCCCGATACCGATCGTGAACAGGTCGGTGATGCTGAGCGGGGTCATGCCGGATGGCCGAGCAACGCCGCGAATCGGTCCGCCGCCGGCCGCCAGTCGATCTCGCGCGCCGCCAGCCAGTCGTCGTCATAATAGGTATCGCCGTAGCGCAGCCCCGAATCGCACAGGATCGTCACGACCGATCCCCGCTGCCCCGCCGCCGCCATATCCGCGATCAGCGTGGCGCAGGCGACGATGTTGGTCCCGGTCGATCCGCCGACCGGCCGCCCCAACCGTGCGCTGATTGCCCGCATCGCGCCGATACTGTCGGCATCGTCGACGGCGATCATCCGGTCGATGACGGCGGGCACGAAGCTCGGCTCGACCCGCGGCCGTCCGATACCTTCGATGCACGAACATTCGCCTTCGACCGTATGGATCGTCGGGTCGGCATAATGGCGGTGAAAGACCGATGCCGCCGGGTCGGCGACGCACAGCCGTGTCGCATGCCGACCATAGCGGATGAAGCGGCCCAGCGTCGCCGACGTGCCACCGGTTCCGGCACCGCACACGATCCAGCTCGGCTCGGGCGAATCCTCCTTCGCCATCTGCGCAAAGATCGATTCGGCAATGTTGTTGTTGCCCCGCCAGTCGGTCGCGCGCTCGGCATAGGTGAACTGGTCGAGATAATGGCCACCGCTGGCGTCGGCCAATGCCTGTGCCGCCGCATATACGTCGCGCGGATCATCGACGAAATGCACTTCGCCGCCCTGGAACCGGATCGCATCGATCTTCGCGCTGGCGATGGTCCGCGGGACGACGGCGATGAAGCGCAACCCGATCAACCGCGCGAAATAGGCTTCCGACACTGCGGTCGACCCGCTGGTCGCCTCGACCAGTACCGTGTCCGGGCCGATCCATCCGTTGCATAGCCCGTACAGGATCAACGAACGGGCGAGCCGATGCTTCAGGCTGCCGGACGGATGGACCGATTCGTCCTTCAGGTAGAGCGTAATTCCCGGTGTCGCCGGCAGTTCGACGCGGATCAGATGCGTATCCGCCGACCGGCAGAAATCGGCTTCCAACCGGCGGATCGCATCCAGCGTCCAGATACGATCATGCGAGGGCGGCGTGCGAGCGGCGGTCAACGGGATGATCCTCTCAAAAGATACTATCATCCGCCTTATGACGCGGTCGGCGAAGAGGGGGAAGGGCGGGCCAATATCGCCGCAATCGCCCGGAAACGGCACGCAGGATCGCAAAATCACATGGAACCGTAAAAAATGCGAAAACGTTGTTGACGCCTTCTGAAGCTGCCCATATAAGCAGCTTCACCGGACGACGAGACGCTCTTCGCTTCTCCCGCCGGTCGCCTCGTTGATCTTCGGATCGTGCCGCTGATGCGGATAGCGAGTTGCTCTTTTTATCCGGGACCTGGTACTGACCTGCTGGTTGGTGCCATGTGTTCCGGTCTCTCTATCGCCGGTTC
>NZ_LMLN01000009.1:0-1054 GCF_001421915.1 Sphingomonas sp. Leaf62
CCTCCACCAGCTTCACTGGTTCCCCTCCCCGTGCCGGGGAGGATCAGTGCGCCGCGATCGTCAACCTTGCCCGCTTCCTCCGCGATCAGTCGGCGAACAGCAGTACCGGCGTTTCGATCAGCCGCTTCAACGCCTGGACATAGCTGGCGGCGTCATGACCGTCGACGACGCGGTGATCGCAACTGATCGACAGGTTCATCAGCTTGGCCTTGACGATTTCCTCGCCGCCACCGGCGCGCGCGCGGAACACCGGGCGTTCGACGATGCGGTTCGGGCCGATGATCGCGACTTCGGGGCGATTGATGACCGGGGTGGTCGCGATGCCGCCGAGCGGCCCCAGCGAGGTGACGGTGATCGTGCCGCCCGACAGTTCCTCCGACTTCGCCTTGCCAGTGCGTGCCGCCTCAGCCAGCCGGACGATCTCGGTCGCGAGCTGCCACGGGTTCAGGTCCTGCGCGTCGCGGATTACCGGAACCATCAGCCCGGCATCGGTCTGCGCCGCCATGCCCAGATGCACCCGCCCGAACCGCGTCACCACCCCAGCCTCGTCGTCATAGCGCGCGTTGAGCATCGGGAAATCGGACAGCGTGCGGCAGATCGCGACGATCAGCAGCGGCAGCATGGTCAGCTTTGGCCGGGACCCACGCGCCATGTTCAGGTCGCCGCGCATCGCCTCCAGCGCGGTGACGTCGATCTCCTCGACATAGGTGAAGTGCGGGATGTGGCGCTTGGCTGCCGCCATGTTCTCGGCGATGCGGCGGCGCACGCCGATGACCTTGACGGTTTCGTCCGGGCGGGCGCGCGATGCGTTGGGGGTGTGATAGCCCTGCGCGCTGCCGTAGCGAAGGTATGCGTCGAGATCGGCGTGGCGGATGTGGGGGCCGTCGTGGTGGACGGCGGACAGGTCGATGCCGAGGTCGGCCGCGCGGGCGCGGACGGCGGGTGAGGCCAAAACTCCTCCCCGCTCGCGGGGAGGGGGACCGTCCGGCGCAGCCGGATGGTGGAGGGGGGTGGCCTCTTGCGGGACGGCAGATGGCGTTACGTCCAGCGGCGC
>NZ_LMLN01000009.1:1060-52323 GCF_001421915.1 Sphingomonas sp. Leaf62
AGCTGGTCCCCCTCCCCGTCCCTGGGAGGAATTGCGACCTCCTCGACGCCCGGATTTTCCGCTTCGACCCGCTCGGGCTCGGCCGGCTGCACGACCTCCTCCGCCGTCTCGATCACGACCAGCGTCGCGCCGATCGCCACCTGATCGCCCGGCTCGCCCGCCAGTTCGACCACGGTCCCCGCGACCGGGCTTTCCATCTCGACCGTCGCCTTGTCGGTCATCATGTCGGCGAGACGGCCGTCTTCCTCGACACGGTCGCCGACGGCGACGTGCCATGCGACGATCTCGGCCTCGGAAATGCCTTCACCGATATCGGGCAGGCGGAAGGAGAAACGTGCCATGGCTTGTCAGTCCTGCATGATTTTCTTGAGCGCCTGTCCGATGCGGACCGGCCCCGGGAAATACGCCCATTCGAGGCTGTGCGGATACGGCGTGTCGAAGCCGGTCACGCGCTCGATCGGCGCTTCGAGATGGTGGAAGCAGCGTTCCTGCACCAGCGCCGACAGTTCGGCACCGAAGCCGCCCGTCCGGGTCGCCTCGTGCACGATCATGCAGCGGCCGGTCTTCTTCACCGACGCCTCGATCGCCTCGATATCGAGCGGCACCAGCGTGCGCAGGTCGAGGATTTCGGCGTCGATCCCGGCTGCCTCCACGGTCGCCTGCGCGACATGGACCATGGTGCCATACGCGAGAATGGTCAGGTCGCCACCTTCGCGCACGACCTTCGCCTTGCCCAGCTCGATCCGGTAATAGTCCTCGGGTACCTCACCTTGCGGGTGTTTCGACCAGTTCTGCGCCGGCTTGTCCCAATTGCCGTCGAACGGGCCGTTATAGATGCGCTTGGGTTCGAAGAAGAGGACCGGGTCGTTGTCCTCGATCGCGGCGATCAGCAGCCCCTTGGCATCATAGGGCGTCGACGGGATCACCGTCTTGATGCCCGATACGTGGGTGAAGATGCCCTCGGGCGACTGGCTGTGGGTCTGTCCACCGAAGATGCCGCCGCCGAACGGCGAGCGGACCGTGATCGGCGCGATGAAATCGCCGGCCGAGCGATATCGCAGCCGGGCCGCCTCGCTGACCAGCTGGTCGAGCGCCGGATAAATGTAATCGGCGAACTGGATTTCGGGCACCGGACGCAGGCCATAGGCCCCCATGCCGACCGCAACGCCGATGATGCCGCATTCGGTGATCGGCGTGTCGAACACGCGGGTCTTGCCATATTTGTTCTGCAGGCCCGCCGTCGCGCGGAACACCCCGCCGAAATAGCCGACATCCTCGCCCATCACGATGACGTTCGGATCGCGATCCATCATGACATCCATGGCGGAATTGATCGCCTGGATCATGTTCATGCGCGCCATGTCAGTGGCCCTCCTTGCGCGCCCAGGGGCGGCCGGAGGCTTCCTCCTCGGCCATCATCTGCGCCTGCTGCTCGCGCAGGTGCCACGGCATTTCCTCGAACACGCCGTCGAACAGCGTGTCGAGCGGCTGGTGCAGGCCGTGGCCGAGAATGCCGTTGGCTTCCGCTTCCTTCTGGGCAGCGCGTACGCGTTCGGCGGCGTCGCGATCCATTGCCGCGTGACGCTCGTCGTCCCACTCGCCGATCGCGATCAGATGCCCCTTCAGCCGCGCGACGGGATCGCCCAGCGGCCATGCCGTCGGTTCGCCCGCCGATCGATATTGCGACGGGTCATCGGAGGTCGAATGGCCCTCGGCACGATAGGTGAAATGCTCGATCAGCGTCGGACCGGCATTGGTCCGTGCCCGCTCGGCCGCCCATGCCGTCGCGGCATAGACCGCCAGCGCGTCATTGCCGTCGACCCGCAGGCCGGCGATGCCATAGCCGATCGCCCGCGCGGCAAAGGTCGTCGCCTCCGCCCCCGCGAACCCCGAAAAGCTGCTGATCGCCCACTGGTTGTTGACGACATTGAAGATCACCGGCGCGCGATAGACGGTGGCGAAGGTCAATGCGGAGTGGAAGTCGCCCTCGGCGGTGCTCCCCTCCCCGCACCACGTCGCCGCGATGCGGGTATCGCCCTTCGAGGCCGACGCCATCGCCCAGCCGACCGCCTGTGGATATTGCGTCGTCAGGTTGCCCGAGATCGAGAAGAAGCCATAGTTTTTCGACGAATACATGATCGGCAACTGCTTGCCCTGTAACTTGTCGCCGCGGTTCGAGTAGATCTGGTTCATCATCTCGACCATCGAGTAATCGCGCGCGATGAGGATGCCCTGTTGCCGATAGCTGGGAAAGGTCATGTCGTCGCGGTCGAGCGCCATCGTGCCGGCGATGGCGATCGCCTCTTCGCCGGTGCATTTCATATAGAAGCTGGTCTTGCCCTGCCGCTGCGCGCGGAACATGCGCTCGTCAAAGGCGCGGACCGTCGCCATGTGGCGCAGCATCCGGCGCAACACGTCCGGGTCGAGGCGCGGGTTCCACGGGCCGACCGCCTGCCCCTGCGCATCCAGCACCCGGACCAGCGTGTAGGACAGTTCGTGGAAGCTGTCCGGCGCGGCGGTCGTGTCGGGACGCAGCTGCGCACCGGCGGCGGGCACGGCCACGTCGGCGAAGTCGACCGCGTCGCCGGGACGGAATTTGGGTTCGGGCACATGCAGCGCGAGGCGCGGCAGATTCGTGCGGCTATCGCCGGTCATGCACTCTCCATGTCGCTTCCACGTCGCCGGTTTCGGTCGCGCAGACTCGTTACAAGCGCTTGTTATATAATTTCAACGTGCTTGGCGAGAGGGAGGATGGGTCCGGTGGGCGCTTTCGTCGAAATGGCGTGAGGCGACGACCGAAAATCCTCCCCATTCATGCGGGAGGGGGACCTTCCGCAGGACGGTGGAGGGGGGGGTGTCCGCATGCGCAGCGGGTTCGTATGCGGACGCCCCCCTCCACCAGCTTCGCTGGTCCCCCTCCCCGTGCCGGGGAGGAATTTACTGGATCGGGAAGCCGCGGCGTTTGAACAGTGCGGTCACGTCCGGGTCGCGTCCGCGGAAGGCGCGATACGCTTCCTTGCGGTCGGTTTCGTTGCCGGTCGACAGTAGCGTCTTGCGGAAACGATCCGCCGTTGCCTTGTCCCAGACATTGCCCGTCGCCTCGAACGCGGCCCAGGTGTCGGCGTCCATCGTTTCCGACCACAGATAGGAATAATAGCCCGCCGAATAGGCGTCGGACGAGAACAGGTGATTGAACTGCGGCAGGCGGTGCCGCATCACGATCTCCTTGGGCATCCCGATCTGTGCCAGCGTGTCGCGCTCGAACGCCGCCGGGTCGGTCACCGGCGTTTCACGGTCGTGCAATGCCATGTCGACGATCGCCGACGACAGATACTCGACCGTCGAGAAACCCTGATTGAAGGTCGACGACTTTTCGATCTTGTCGACCAGCGCCTGCGGCATCGGCTGGCCGGTCTGGTAATGTTTGGCATAGAGGTCGAGCACGTCGCGGGTCAGCAACCAGTTTTCGTTCACCTGGCTGGGATATTCGACGAAGTCGCGCGGCGTACCGGCGAGACCCGGATAGGTCACGTCCTGCAACAACGAATGGATCGCATGGCCGAATTCGTGGAACAGCGTCGTCGCGTCGTCGAGGCTGATCAGCGTCGGCTGTCCCGCCGCGCCCTTCACGAAATTATTGTTGTTCGACGCCAGCACGTTGGTTTTGCCGCCCAGCTTCTGCTGGCCGCGATACCGGGTCGCCCATGCCCCCGATCGCTTGCCCGAACGCGCGAACGCATCGAAATAGAACACACCGATATTCTTGCCCGTCCGCGCGTCGGTCACGACGAAGGTCCGAACATTCTTTTCGAACACCGGAATCTGCCCGGTATTCTCGGTGAATTTCAGGTCGTAGAGCCGTCCCGCCGCATAAAAGGCACCGGCAAGGATATTGTCGAGTTGCAGATACGGCTTCACCTCGCTTTCATCAAGGTCGTACTTCGCCTTGCGCACCTTTTCGGCATAGAAGCGATAATCCCATGGCGCGATCGTGATGGTCGCGCCGTCCTTCACGGCAAGCGCCTGCATGTCCGCCACTTCCTCCCGCACGCGCGCGACGGCGGCGGGCCACACGCGCATCATCAGCGCCTTCGCATTGGCAGGCGTACCCGCCATCGTATCGTCCATGCGGAGATAAGCGTGGTTGCGGAAGCCGAGCAGCTTCGCCCGCTCCTGCCGCAGCTTCAGGATCGTGGCGATTGTCGCCTTGGTATCGTTCGCCCCGCCATTGTCGCCGCGCATGGTGAAGGCACGCCAGACCTTTTCGCGCAAAGCCCGGTCGGTGGCATAGGTCAGCACCGGCGCGACCGACGACCGCGTGTTCACGATCGCCCATTTGCCGGCAAGGCCGCGTTCGTCGGCCGCCGCCTTCAGCGATGCGACGAAGCTATCGGGCAGGCCCGCCAACTGCTTTGCATCGTCGACGACGATCCATGTCTCCTCGTCGGCAAGTACCTTCTGGCTGAAGTCGTTATAGGCGACCGACAGCTGCTGGTTCAGGCCGCTGACCTGCTGACGCTGCGCATCGGTCAGCAGGCTGCCGCGCCGGACGAAGCTGCGATAGGTCCGCTCCAGCAGGCGCAATTGCTGCGGGTTCAGATTCTGTTTGGCGCGACTGTCGTACGCCGCCTTGATCCGGGCGAACAGTTTCGGGTCGAGGAACAGTTCGTCGTTGAACGCCGACAGTTTGGGCGACCATTCGCGGTCGATCGCCTGCACCTCCTTCGTCGCAAGGTTGCTGGTGTAGACGCCCCACATCGACCCGACGCGGTCCATCATCTCGCCGGCCAGTTGCAGCGGTTCGATGACCGTCCTGAACGTCGCCGGGCGCTTGTCGTCCCGGATCGCGTGGATCTCGCGGCGCATCTCGGCCATCGCCACCGGGAAGGCGACCGGGAACATCGCCGGCGTCACCTTGTCCCATGGCGGCACCCCCTGATACGGCCCGCCCCATTTCGCGGTCAGCGGGGCGGCGTCGATGGCGGCAGCGGCAGTCGGGGTTTGCGGCATGGCAGCTCCGTCCGCCGGAAGCGCGAAAGCGGTCGTGGCGAGCAACGCGCCGAGACGTACGATCATCAACAGTTCCGTCCTAAATATCGAATATCGGCAAACTTAAAGATCGGGAGCCGCTTGGCAAGAACGGCGTTGATGCGGCAACGAAACGACACGGGGCCATCATGCACATCACGACCATCGCCGAACTCGACCGCGTCCGCGACGACGCGCGCAAGCTGGTGACCAAGCGCGCGCTGGTATCGGCGGGCGCTTCGGTGGTGCCGGTGCCCGGCGCGGACCTGATCGTCGACGCCAATATCCTGACGAAATTGCTGCCCGACATCAGCAACCGGTTCGGGCTGAGCGAGAAGCAGGTTCAGGCGCTCGAGCCCGATCGGGCAAAGCAGGTACTGTTGATCGCCGCCAATCTGGGCAACGGCGTCATCGGCCGGTCGATCACCCGGCGGGTAGTGACGATGCTGATCCGCCGGGTCGGCGCGCGCTATGCCAGCAAGTCGTTGTTGCGGTTCGTGCCGTTCGCCGGACAGATCGCGGCGGCGGGCATCAGTTTCGGGGCGATGAAGCTGGTCGGCAACTCGCATATCGACGATTGCTACGAGACGGTTCGGCGGACGCTGCCGGCGTAGTGCAGTCGTGATCGTCATTCCCGCACCGGCGGGAATGACGAATGACTGGCGTCGGGAGGTTCAGTCCGCCGGCACCAGTTCGATCACGTCCAGCAGCGATTCGAACCGTGGATAGGGCAGCACCAGCCGCCAGCGCCGCTCGCCGATGCGTTCCAGCACGCCCGCCATGTCGCGATCCCGGTCCTGCCCATATTGCAGCGCCGCCCGTTCGTTGCCGAGCAACAGCGTGCCGAGGAAGATCGTCCGATCGCCATCGGCGAACAACAGCCCGACCGGGCGCTGCGATCCGGTTTCCTTGTAGAAGCTCCGCACCCGCCCTTCGTCGGCGATGCGGCAGTCGAACGGCGGATAGGCGGTGAAATCGCGCATCGCGCTGCCCGCCGCGCCCAGTTTGAACACCCGGCAACGATAGCGTCCGGACGGGGCAGTGCCGGTCAGCGCCAGATCGGGCTGAAACAACGCGCCTTGTTCGGCGATCGCCGCCGGATCGGCCGCGCGGGCGCGGGGCAAGGCCGCCATCCACGCCTCCCGCCAGCGCCGCAGCCGGTCGCGATCGGCCGGCGTCGCTACGCGCCGCCAGTCGTCGCCGGCGGCGGGACGCTCTGCCGGGGTGGCGCCGGCCGATGCCGCCCCTGCCCCGCCGCCACAACCGCCGGTCGACACGCCGAGCATCAGCCCGGCGATGCACGCGCTCCGCTTCATGCTGCGATCATGCCGCGGTCCAGCCGCCGTCGATCGACAGGTTGGCACCGGTGATAGCCTTCGCCTCGTCCCGGCACAGATAGAGCGCGAGGCTTGCGACCTGTTCGGACGTGACGAACTCCTTGGTCGGCTGCGCCGCCAGCAGCACGTCGTTCATCACCTGTTCGCGAGTCAGGCCGCGCGAGGCCATGGTATCGGGAATTTGTTGTTCGACCAGCGGGGTCCAGACATAGCCGGGCGAGATACAGTTGGCGGTGATGCCGAAGGTCGCGACTTCCAGCGCGACGGCCTTGGTCAGCCCGGCCAGCCCGTGTTTGGCGGTGACATAGGCCGACTTGTTGGGACTGGCGACCAGGCTGTGCGCCGACGCGGTGTTGATGATCCGGCCCCATCCGCCCTTTTTCATATGCGGTACGGCGGCCCGGATCATGTGGAAGGCCGACGACAGGTTGATCGCGAGGATCGCATCCCATTTGTCGATCGGAAACTCTTCGATCTTCGCGACATGCTGGATACCGGCATTGTTGACGACGATGTCGACCGATCCGAACTCCGCCGCCGCCTTGTCGACCATTGCCGCAATCTGGTCCGGCTTGGTCATGTCGGCCTTGTCATAGCGCGCCTCGGCACCGCTTGCCTGCGCCAGCGCGGCGCGTTCGGCCTCGATCTTTTCCTCGTGGCCGAAGCCGTTGATGACGACGGTCGCGCCCTCTGCGGCGAATGCCTTCGCATAGGCGAGGCCGATGCCGGAGGTCGAGCCGGTGACGATCGCAGTCTTGCCCTTCAGGAACATAGATTATCCTTGGCGTTGATGGAGATGCGGGGTGAGGTCGAACGCGGCGGTCCGACCGTCGAGGATGTTTTCGGCGACGACGCGGGCATTGGCGAGCGTGACGGCGATCGCCGCCCGACCCGCCGCCCAATGCTCCTCCATCGCGCGTGCCGAAAATTCGAAGTCGCGCGCCCCGCCCTCCCAGTGATTGGCGCGGTAGATGAGGTGGACGAGGCTCAAGGGGTGTTCGTCGGCCATCGCCTCCAGCGCGCGGACATCGGCATCGTCACGCAATTCGACGGGCAGCTTGCCGACCATGCGCCGGATCAGCTCGCGTTCCTGCCGCAGGCGCAGTCGGTCGGCGGTCACCTGTCGCGTCCGGCTGGAAAAGCGGATTTCCTTTTCCCGGGCGACGACATCGCCGATCGTGCGCGGCAGCAGCGCTTCGGCGGGAAACAGATCGACCTGAAACACCAGCATCGGATCGCGCTGATGGTCGAGGATGTGGGTCAGCGGGGTGTTGGATACCAGCCCGCCGTCCCAATACCAGCGCCCGTCGATCTCGACCGGCGGCAAACCCGGCGGCAACGCGCCCGACGCCATGACGTGTCGCGCATCCAGCCGTTCGCGCGCGCTGTCGAAATAGACGAAGTTGCCGCTTTCGATATCGACCGCCCCGACCGACAGCCGCACCGGTCCGTCATTGACCCGATCCCAGTCGACCAGCCGGTCGAGCGTTTCGCGCAACGGCGTCGTGTCATAGTAGCTGAGCGCGGCAGCGGTACCGGGCGCGGCGAATTGCGGAGGCAGCCCGCGTGGACCGAAGAAGCCGGGCACGCCGGTCGCGAGCACCACCCCCGCCGACCATTCATGCACCCATTCGCGCACCCGGTCGTCGGGCAGGATCGGGAACCACGGCAGCACGCCCGCCGCCTGCGTCCAGAAATCGCGGAGGCGCGCGACGCGGTGTTCGGGCGGGTTTCCGGCAAAGATCGCGGCGTTGATCGCACCGATCGAAATCCCGGCGACCCAGTCGACCTCGATCCCGGTTTCACCCAGCCGTTCGATCACCCCCGCTTGATAACTGCCGAGCGCGCCACCGCCCTGCAACACCAGCGCGACGCAGTCGGGGAGCGGCAGGCCGGGCGGGGATTGTCGGCGCAGGCGGGGATCGGCTTCGGCCATTGGTGACACTTTGTGGGTTATACGAATCGGTTGCAACGCCCCTACAACCGATTTCGTGCACGCCGGTTGCAACGCAGTTGCCGTTTCGCGCATTTCAGTACGGACCTTTAACGAACGGACCGCCGCCCATGCGCCTCGACGATCTCGATCCCGCCAGCAACGTAGAGGATCTCGGCCGGGGTGGTGGCGGCGGTGGCGGCGGCTTCAACTTGCTGGGCTTGCTGCCATTATTACTGGGGCGCGGGCTGGGCTGCGGGACGATCGGCATCCTAGCCGTCGTCGCCATCGCGTTCCTGATGTTCTCGGGCGGTGGAGGTCTGCTGACCGGCGGGCAGGCCCCGACGACGCAACAGGGTTCGCAGCAGGGCAATGTTCCGTGCGACACCGCCGAAGAGCTGTTCGCCTGCCGCGTGCTGCAATCGACCAACCAGACGTGGACGGCGATCTTCCGCGAACAAGGGCAGCAATACCCCCTGCCGACGATGCGCTTCTACCAGCAGGGCGCGCAGTCGGGATGCGGCGCGGCGCAGTCGGCGATGGGTCCCTTCTATTGCCCGCCGGATCGTGGCGTATACCTCGACACCAGCTTCTTCCGGGAGTTGTCGCAGCGGTTCGGCGCGGCGGGCGACTTCGCGCAGGCCTATGTCATCGCGCATGAGGTCGGCCATCATATCCAGAACCTGACCGGACAAGCCGAGACCGTCAGCCGTGCCCAGCAAACGCTGCCGAAGGCGCAGGGCAACGCCCAGTCGGTACGGCTGGAGTTGCAGGCCGATTGCTATGCCGGCGTCTGGGCGGCACGGAACCGCAACCGCCTAGAACCGGGTGATATCGAAGAAGGGCTGCGCGCTGCCCAGGCGATCGGCGACGACACGCTGCAAGGCAACAGTGCATCCCCTGAGACCTTCACCCATGGCACGTCGGCGCAGCGGATGAAGTGGTTGCAGCGTGGGCTGCAGAGCGGCGACCCGGCGCAGTGCGACACCTTTTCGGGTGCGATCTGATGAGCGTTGCGTTCCGGCGGGAGGATGACGACGAACATAAGGAGCCGCGCTTCGAACTGCCGTTGCCGCCCGGCCCCAATCTGGTGACGCGGCGCGGGCTGCAGGCGATGGCCAATCAGGTCGAACGGCTGGAGGCCGAACTGGCCGGGGCCGATGGCGATGCCGAGCGGACGACGGCGATCAAGCGCGATTTGCGCTATTGGCGGACGCGGCATTCGACGGCCGAGATCGCGCCGATCCCCGAGGACGAGGTCGCGTTCGGATCGCGGGTGACTTATCGATTGAACGGGCAGCGCAAGACGATCGAACTGGTCGGCAGCGACGAAGCCGATCCGGCGGCGGGGCGCATCCCGTTCACCGCGCCGCTCGCCGTCGCGCTCACCGGGCTGATGGCCGGCGAAACGGCCGATTTCGGCGGGCGGAGCGATGCGATCGAGGTGATCGAGACGGGTCCGATCGAATCGTGATCCGCATTCTGGTCGACGCCGATGCCTGTCCGGTCAAGGACGAGGTGTACCGCGTCGCCGAGCGGCTCGGCGCACGCGTGGCGATCGTCAGCAACAGCCAGTTGCGCGTGCCGTTGGTGCCATGGGTCGAACGGGTGGTGGTATCGGACGGGTTCGATGCCGCCGACGACTGGATCGCAGAGGCGGCCGGCAGGGACTGCGTGGTGGTAACGGCCGACATCCTGCTCGCCGACCGCTGTCTGAAGGCCGGCGCCACGGTCATCGCGCCCAACGGCAAGCCGTTCACCGGCGCGTCGATCGGCGGCGCGATCGCGACGCGGGCGATCATGGCCGATCTGCGTGCCGGCGGCGAGCAGTTGGGCGGGCCGCCGCCATTCGGCAAGACCGATCGATCACGCTTCCTGCAATCGCTCGACGCCGCGCTGGTCCGGCTGGCACGGGGTTGTTAGAGGCTGTTTGAAAACTCGCGAGAGAGCGAGTTTTGCAGGCGGTGCCGGCCCGCCCCCCCCTCCCGGCCACCCGTCAAGATATCGTGTGGGTGGCCGGGAGNAAATGTGCCACAGCGCATTTTCCAACGGACTCTTAGGAGCAACGCCATGGCCGAAAAATTCGAACGTCATCGCCAGCCTTGGCGACCCGATGAAATCCAGAAGCTGCATCAGCTTGCCGGCAAGGGCATGGCGCTGAAGGCGCTCGCCAAGGCGCTGACGCGCAGCGAGGAGTCGATCAAGCAGCGCGCGAAGGAAGACGGGTTGAAGATCACCAAGCTGCACTAGGACCGATCGATATTCAGCTGTCAGGCCAGCGAACTTATCCCTCCCTGACAAGGGAGGAGCTGGGGGTAGGTTGGTCTGTGGCTGGCGGGTCGCTCCCTCGCGGGCCAACCCACCCCCCGACCCCTCCCTTGTCAGGGAGGGGAGTGGTCGAAACCTTACTGAATTTCGATCGGCCCTAGATCCTCCCTGCAAAGCGGGGAGGAATTTATAGCTTTACCAGCATCTTGCCCTTGTTCTTGCCGCTGAACAGGCCGAGGAACGCGTCGGGCGTCGCCTCCAGTCCGTCGACCACCGTCTCTTCGCGCTGGAACTTGCCGCTCGCTACGAGCTCGCCCATGCCCTGATGGAATTCGCCGATGCGCCCAAAGAAGTCGCTGACGATGAAGCCCTGCACACGGATACGCGCGGCGATTACCCGCATCAAATAGCGCAGGCTGGTCGCATGCGACGCATTATAGCCGTCGATCATGCCACAGATCGCGAAGCGCGCGCCCTGCCGGGCATGGGCCAGCGCCGCGTCGAGATGATCGCCGCCGACATTGTCGAAATAGACGTCGATACCGTCCGGTGCGGCAGCGCCCAGCGCCTTCACCAGCGGCAAATCACCCTTGTAATCGATGACATGGTCCGCCCCCAGCGAGCGGACCCAATCGGTCTTCGCGGTACCGCCCGCCGAACCGATGACGGTCATGCCTTTCGCTTTAGCGATCTGCACGACGGTCGATCCGACCGCACCGGCCGCCGCCGAAACGAACACCGTGTCGCCGGCTTTGGCCTCCGCAACCGCCAGCAACCCGAACCATGCGGTCATGCCGGGCATGCCGAGCGCGCCCAGAAACGCCTGATCGGGAATGCCGAGGTCGGGCAGCTTCTGCACACCCTTGGCCGCGACGATCGCCTCGTCCCGCCATCCCGCCATGTGCTGAACCTGCGTACCGACCGGCAGCTCCGCCGCCCGGCTCTCGATCACCTCGCCAACCGCGCCACCCTCCATGGGCGCATCCAAGGCGAAGGGCGGCACATAGCTTTTCCCGTCGTTCATCCGCCCGCGCATATAGGGATCGACCGACAGCCAGCGATTGGCGACGCGCACCTCTCCGTCCGCCAGCTCGCGCGCCGGCAGGTCGCGCAATGCGAAATCCTCCGCCACCGGCATTCCGTTCGGCCGTCGCACCAGATGCCAAGCCTTCGCCATTCTCAACGCTCCATATCAGTTTCGTTCCGCTACGTAAGGCGCGACACCCCTAAAGCAAAGGGGGCCGGTTTCCCGACCCCCTCCGCCTGTAGCCGCTGCGAACCGATCAATAGGTTCCGGGGAAGCTGCGATTGAGGTTCGTCTCGCTGTCGCTCGACGACGTGGCGGACGTGCCGGTGCCGGTCGTGCCGGTATTGGTCGTGCCGCCGATGCCGGTGCCGGCCGTGGTCGACGTGCCCGAACCGAGCGCCTGACCAGTGGTCGCGGTCGATCCGCTGCCATATTGGCCGGTCGTACGGTTGGTATCGGTGTTACGGTCGTTGCCGAAGCGGTCATTGCCATAGCCGCGCTGCGCCGACGACTGGCTGCCGAACATCGCCTGCTGCTCTTCCTCGTCGCGCCACGCCTTCTTGGCTTCGCTGGCGGTCTTGCGCAACTTCACCTTGTCATCGATCGATTCGACCCAGCGCGACGGGATCGAATGATGATGGCCACCGGCAGCGGCATCGCTCTTGGTCAGGATGATGCGATCGCCGCGCACCTTGTCGACGACGCCGACATGCTCGCCATCGGAGCCGAGCACTTCCATATGCTCGGTAACGCGGGTCAGGCTGTCGCGCTGCGTCTGACGCTCGGTCCGGAACGCGGTGAATTCGTTCTGGAAGCGGGTCGCATTTTCCTGACGATATTCATCATAGTCGCGGTCGAACGCGCTGACCTGCGTGTCGCGCCACGAGCGATAGGCATGGTCGCTGTGCCGGTCGTCATAGCGCGACATCTGCTCGTCATAGCGCTGGTCGCGCTCGCGCCGACGTTCCGCGTCTTCGTCGCCGAACCACGACCGGACCTCGTCGCCGGCCCGTGCAAGGAAGCCGCGATCCTCGGCATCATAGTCCCGATCGCTGCGATCGCGATCCTGGTTGCGGTCCGCGCCATAGCGGTTGTCGCCGCGGTTCCGTTCGCCATAGCGGTTGCGGGTACCGTAGCGGTTGTCGTCATTGCCATAGCCGCCCTGATAGCGGTCGCCCTGCGATCCATAGCTGCTGGACCCGCGGTCATTATGGTCGAAGTCGCGGCTGGCATAGCCACGGTTCCGGTCGGCACCATAGGCCGAACCCGAGGGACGGCTGCCCGACGAACTGCCGTAAGAGTCCCGGCCGCGCCCGCCGTCGCGATCGTCGCGCTGCGACGACGATCCGCCGTAATTCTGCTCGCCATAGCCGCGCGAGCCCTGTGCGCTGCCATAACCCTGCGAACCACCATAGCTGCTGCGCGAACGATCGTCGCGGTCGCGCCAGCGTCCGTCGTCGCCCGACCGGTCGTTCCACGATGAGTCTTCGTTGCGCGGATAGCGATCATAACCCATGGAAATCTCCTGCAGATGTTTCATGTTATCGCGGCGCAGCAGCACGGGCTGCCATGTCGTATGCGAACAAGCGCCGACCCTGCGGTTGG
The DNA here is from genome assembly GCF_001421915.1 of Sphingomonas sp. Leaf62. Classification (NCBI taxonomy): domain Bacteria; kingdom Pseudomonadati; phylum Pseudomonadota; class Alphaproteobacteria; order Sphingomonadales; family Sphingomonadaceae; genus Sphingomonas; species Sphingomonas sp. Leaf62. The sequence continues at coordinate 14,259 of NZ_LMLN01000009.1, forward strand.
TTCCAATCGGGATCATGGGCCGCGACGAAGAGCACCGCGCAAGCGATCGATGGCCATGCGAACAGGCGGTCGGATTTTGTCGCGGCGAGCGCGCGAGACCCGTTGCATCCGCCAAAACCGCCCGCTACAGAAGCGGCCCCGGCATGGCCGGATGAGGGGCGGGGCTGTAGCTCAGATGGGAGAGCGCTGCAATCGCACTGCAGAGGTCAGGGGTTCGATTCCCCTCAGCTCCACCACCCCGCACACCTTACAGGCACTCTTATCGCACATTGATGGTTCCAGCGCGGGCGGCCTGCGGCGTTTGACCGTGGCGATTGATAGCGGCACATTACCCTACTAAAGTAATAGGATTATGGTTTCTTGGTATTCGCTCCTTACTATGAGCGGTGCAACGGCCGCCTCCGCGGCGACGAACAGGAGATCGGGTTTGACGAGATTCATCGCACCGCTGGCGGCAATTGCGCTGGTCGGGCTCGGCGGGTGTTCGGGCAACGAACCGGCCAATGGCATCGACGCCAACGCATCGATCGAAACGAACCTGACGACGGTCGACGAGCCGCTGGCGAATGATGCCGCGTTCGGCAACGAAGCCGTCTTGTCGAACGACAGCGCACTCCCGGTCGATCCGACGCTGAACGGGGCGGTCGCCGATCCGACGCTGAACACGACCGGCAACGCCACCGGCCTTTGAGTTTCGCCGCGCTTCGGCGTGGTGTCCGCGACGCTTTGGTAGCTCCCTAAGCGTAACCTTGGTCGGGCGTCGTCAAGTCGCCCGACCTTTTTTGTTTCGAAGCGATCCGCATGTCCCAGGCCGACGAAGACCGCCGCCAGATCATCGACCACGCCACCCGTGCCCTGTCGACCGCGCGCATGGCATGGCGGCGGGCGCAACCGAGCCGGCAGCAACCGGCGATCTTCCCATCGCGAACCACGCTGACGCGTGCCGTCGAATTCCTGTCGCACGCCCTGTTCCCCGGCCGGATCGGTGGCTTTGCGGGCGAGGCGACCGGGGAAGACCGGTTCGTTGCCGAGCGACTCGACGCGGCCTTTGCGTTGCTCGACGACGCGATCCGCGCCGAATTCGCCTATTGGCAGGATGTTTCGGCGATCGACTTCGCGCCCGAACGGCCGGCGGAGATATTGCGGCTGTTCGCCGGCACGCTGTCGCGCGTGCGGGCGCTGATCGACACCGACGTCGCCGCGATCTTTCGCGGCGATCCGGCGGCACGCAGCGTCGATGAAATCCTGATCTGCTATCCCGGCGCGGTGGCGATCCTGCACCATCGGCTGGCGCACGAACTCGACTCGCTCGGCGTGCCGATCGTCGCGCGGATCGTGTCGGAGATCGCCAACGAACGTACCGGCATCGACATTCATCCCGGTGCGACGATCGGTCCCGGCTTCTTCATCGATCATGGCACCGGCGTGGTGATCGGCGAAACCGCCGTCATCGGCGCGCGGGTGCGGCTGTACCAGCATGTCACGCTCGGCGCGCGAACCCCGCATCAATCGCAACCCCGTTCCGGCAGTGGTCCGTTCGCGCAGCGCGTGGCACGGCATCCGATCGTGGGGGACGATGTCGTGATCTATGCCGGAGCGACGATCCTTGGCCGGGTCACGATCGGTGACCGGGCGGTGATCGGTGGCAATGTCTGGCTGTTGCAGGACGTGGCGGCGAACAGCGTCATCATGCAGCCGGAGGCGGTGCCGGCAGGGGTTTCAGGACCGACCTGACCTCCTTGCCTAGCTCCGACACCCCGCTATCGAGTGGGAATGATCCGGCACAAATCGTCCCCCGGACGATTTGTGCCGGATCATTCCCACTCGATCGTGCCCGGCGGCTTGCTGGTATAGTCGTAGGTGACGCGGTTGACGCCCTTCACCTCGTTGATGATGCGGGTTGCCACGCGCGGCAGGAAGTCGCCGGGGAACTGGAACGCCTGCGCGGTCATGCCGTCGGTCGAGGTCACCGCGCGCAGGGCGAGCACATTGTCATAGGTCCGGCCGTCGCCCATCACCCCGACGCTGCGCACCGGCAGCAGCACCGCGAACGCCTGCCAGATCGTATCGTACAGCCCGGCCTTGCGGATCTCCTCGAGATAGATCGCATCGGCCTTGCGCAGAATGTCGCAGCGTTCACGCGTCACTTCGCCCGGAATACGGATGGCGAGGCCGGGTCCGGGGAACGGGTGGCGGCCGACGAAGATGTCGGGCAGGCCCAGTTCGCGACCCAGCGCGCGGACCTCGTCCTTGAACAGTTCGCGCAACGGCTCGACCAGCGCCATGTTCATGCGCTCGGGCAAACCGCCGACATTGTGATGGCTCTTGATCGTCACCGACGGGCCGCCGGTAAAGCTGACGCTTTCGATCACGTCGGGGTAGAGCGTGCCTTGGGCAAGGAACTGCGCGCCGCCCAGCTTGTTCGCTTCGGCCTCGAACACGTCGATGAACGTCTTGCCGATGAACTTGCGCTTGGCCTCCGGATCGGTGACGCCGGCCAGACCGTCCATGAACAGGTCCTGCGCATCCACATGGACCAGCGGGATGTTGTAATGGCCCCGGAACAGGCTGACGACCTGTTCGGCCTCGCCCGCGCGGAGGATCCCGCCGTCGACGAACACGCAGGTCAACTGGTCGCCGATGGCCTCATGCAGCAGCAGCGCGGCGACCGAGCTGTCGACGCCGCCCGACAGGCCGCAGATGACCTTGGCCGAACCGACCTGTTCGCGGATTTCGGCGATCTTCAACTCACGGAACTCTGCCATCGTCCAGTCGCCCGACAGCCCGCAGACGTGGCGCGCGAAGTTGGCGATGAGCTTGGCACCATCGGGCGTGTGGAACACCTCCGGATGGAACTGCACGCCGTAATAGCGCCGGGCGTCGTCGGCGATGATCGCGAACGGCGCACCGGGGCTGGTCGCGACGACGTGGAAGCCGGGCGCGATCGCCGCGACCTTGTCGCCATGGCTCATCCACACCTGATGCCGCTCACCCGTGGCCCACAGGCCGTCGAACAGGCCGCAGGTCTCGGCCACTTCGACATAGGCTTCACCGAACTCGCCCGAATGGCCCTTCTCGACCTTGCCACCCAACTGCTCGGTCATGACCTGCTGGCCGTAGCAGATGCCGAACACCGGCACGCCGGAATCGAAGATCGCCTGCGGCGCGCGCGGGCTGCCGTCGTCGCAGACCGAGGCGGGACCGCCCGACAGGATCACGCCCTTCGGCTGCATCCGTTCGAACGCTTCCCCGGCCTTCTGGAACGGAGCGATTTCGGAATAGACGCCGGCCTCGCGCACGCGACGCGCGATCAGCTGCGTCACCTGGCTACCGAAGTCGACGATCAGGATGGAGTCGGGGGTCTCGTTCATCCGCACCCGATAGCAGAGCTTCGGGGGTGTGCCAGCCCTTTGGGGGTCGTCGGTGTGGTCAGGAAGAATTCGGGCTCACACGAAGGCGCGAAGACGCGAAGAGAAGAAGAAGGGAGTTTTCGCGCAGAGGCGCGGAGGCGCAGAGAGGTTGCGGATCTGGCGATCGTTCTGCGATCGGTAGACGCCTTCGCCCCCTGCCAATGAGTTGAAGGCCGCTGGCGCGGCGGAGAGGTTCCACGACCGCAACCCCTCCGCGTCTCCGCGCCTCCGCGCGAACCACTCTTCTTCTCTTTGCGCCTTCGCGCCTTCGCGTGAACCTTACCCGATCGGCTTCACCTGCATGCCGGTCCACTTGGCGATGAACGCCCACAGATCGGCGGTTTCCTCGATCACCTTGTCGGTCGGCTTGCCCGAACCATGGCCGGCGCGGGTCTCGATCCGCACCAGATGCGGCTTCGGACCGATGTCCTTCGACTGGATCATCGCGGTGTATTTGAAGGTATGGCCGGGCACCACGCGGTCGTCGGTGTCGGCGGTGGTCGCGAGGATCGCCGGATAGGTCACGCCGGCCTTCACATTGTGATAGGGCGAATAGCCCAGCAGGTTGCGGAAATCGGCTTCCTTGGCGGGCACGCCGTAATCGTCGACCCAGTAGCGCCCGGCGGTGAAGCGGTCGAAGCGCAGCATGTCCATCACGCCGACCGCCGGCAGCGCCGCCGCGAACAGATCGGGCCGCTGGTTGACGACGGCACCGACCAGCAGGCCGCCATTCGATCCGCCCTGGATCGCCAGCTGCCCCTTCGACGTGATCCCTTGCGCGATCAGGTCTTCGCCCGCGCCGATGAAATCGTCGAAGACATTCTGCTTGTTCAGCAGCTTGCCGCCGTCATGCCATTCCTTGCCATATTCGCTGCCGCCGCGGATATTGGCGACGGCGAGCACGCCGCCCTGTTCCAGCCATGCGATACGCCCGGCGGAGAAGCCCGGCAGGATCGGCACGTTGAACCCGCCATAGGCATAGAGCAGCGTCGGTGCCGGACCCGTCACGTCCTTGCGCCTTACGATGAACATCGGAACCTTGGTCCCGTCCTTCGATGCGTAGAAGCGCTGGCGGACGTCGTACTGTGCAGGATCGAACGCGACCTTCGGGCTGGCCCAAGGCGTCACCGCGCGGGTCGCGACGTCGTAGCGATAGATCGTCGTCGGTGTCGCGAAGCTCGAAAAGGCGAAGAAGCCTTCGTTGTTGTCGAGTTCGCCACCGACGCCGCCGACCGTGCCGATGCCGGGCAGCGCGATGCTGCCATCGGGTTTGCCGTCGAGCGTGAAGCGCTTCACCTCGGTCTTCGCATCGACCAGATAGGCGGCCATGATCCGGCCGCCAACCAGCGACGCGCCGTTCAGCACAGCCTTGTCCTCGGCGACCACTTCCTTCGGTGCCGGATGTGCAGCAGCCATGTCGAGCGTCACGATGCGCAGGCGCGGCGCGCCCTGCGTCGTGGTCAGGTACAGGGTGCTGTCCTTCGACCCGATCGTCGACCAGTCGACATTGTCGGTGTTGACGATCGTCCGCGGCGTGTCGTTTGGCCTGGTCAGGTCGAGGACCGCGATCTCGGTATGGTCGCCGGGGCCGCTGGTCGAGATGATCAGCCAGCGGCCATCGTCGGTGATGCCGGGATAAAAGGTATAGCGCGGCTGATCGGGCCGCTCATAGATCAGCCGGTCAGCAGTCTGCGGTGTGCCGAGCTTGTGGAAATAGACCTGCGCGTTCAGGTTCTGGCTCTGGAACTCCTGCCCCTTTTCCGGGGTCGGGAAGCGGGCATAATAAAAGCCAGATCCATCCTTCACCCATGACGCGGTCAGGCCGTATTTGACCCAGTCGATCTGGTCGTCGAGCGTCTTGCCCGTATCCACGTCGAGCACGCGCAGCTTGCGCCAGTCGCTGCCGCCGTCCTGGATCGAATAGAGCAGCCGCTTGCCGTCCTTCGACGGGGCCCATTCGGCCAGCGCCGTCGCGCCATCCTTCGACCAGCCATTGGGGTCGATCAGCACCCGCCCCTGCCCGTTCACGCTGTCGCGGACGTACAGCACCGACTGGTTCTGCAACCCCGAATTGCGGCTGTAGAAATAGCGACCGCCCTCGCGGTTCGGCACGCCGAAGCGTTCATAGTCGAACAACCGGGTCAGGCGCTGCTTGAAGATATCGCGGCCGGGCAGCGTCGCCAGATAGGCGTCGGTGACCTTGTTCTCCGCCGCGACCCATGCCGCGACCTCGGGATCGTTGCGGACGTCGTTTTCCAGCCAGCGATAGGGGTCGGCGACCTTCACCCCGAACTGTTCGTCGACCTGATCGACGGTGCGGGTCTGCGGATAGGCAATGCCCTGGGCAAGGGCGGTCGTGCTGGTCATCAGGCAGGCAATCGCGACAAGGGCATGGCGGTACATCGTTGCTCCACGGGCAGGCGGCCGGACCGGTATCCGGTGTTACCGACCACGATAGGCCCTGCGCCAAAGTGCGCAACCCCGCGAGACAATGTTACCCGCCGCAACGGAAAAGGGCGGGCGTACCGAAGTACGACCGCCCTTCCTGTCTGTCGATCGAATGCCGATCAGGCGGCTTCGTCGAAATCCTCGTCAGTCATGACCGGGCCCGAATCCTGACCCTTGGCCGACACGTCGCGATCGACGAATTCGATGATCGCCATCGGCGAAGCGTCCGACGCGCGGATGCCCGCCTTGATGATGCGGGTATAGCCGCCGTTGCGATCGGCATAGCGGGTCGCCAGCACGTCAAACAGCTTGGTCAGCTGCGCATCGTCGAGCAGCCGGGCATGGGCCAGACGACGGTTCGACAGGCCGCCCTTCTTCGCCAGCGTGATCAGCTTTTCGACGTAGGGACGCAGTTCCTTCGCCTTGGCGACGGTGGTGGTGATCTGCTCATGCTTGATGAGCGCGGCCGACATGTTGCGGAACAGCGCAATACGATGGGCCGAGGTACGCTGCAGCTTACGGCCGCCGACGCGATGACGCATGGATATTTCCTTCGTTCGTTAAGGGGCCGTGTCACGGAATCCCCAGAGCAGGTGGCTGTTGGAGGCCGCCACCGGTTCGCCTGTTCGCGGCAAAGGTCACGAAAGTCACACTTGCCGCGTATTCGTTTGCCACGTCGGACACGGGCGAAGCCCGTGTCGTCGGACGGCCTGAAAGGCCGCCGGCCGGGCTGGTTTTGTCTCCGGGGCAGGCTCGCCTGCCCCGGTGCAAAATCAGCCCATAATTTCCTGCTCGAGCTTCTTCGCCATCTCTTCGATGTTCTCCGGCGGCCATCCGGGGATGTCCATGCCGAGGCGAAGGCCCATCGACGACAGCACTTCCTTGATTTCGTTCAGCGACTTGCGGCCGAAATTCGGGGTGCGCAGCATCTCGGCTTCGGTCTTCTGGACCAGATCGCCGATATAGATGATGTTGTCGTTCTTGAGGCAGTTGGCCGAACGAACCGACAGTTCGAGCTCGTCGACCTTCTTGAGCAGGTAGCGGTTGATCTGCGCGGTATCGCCCTGACCTTCGCTCGCCGGTGCTGCCACCTGCGTACCGACAGCGGCAGCGCGCGGCAGTGCCGAGTCGTCGAAGTGGACGAACAGCGCCAGCTGGTCCTGAAGGATGCGACCGGCATAGGCCAGCGCGTCTTCCGGCGTCACGGTGCCGTCGGTTTCGACGGTCAGCGTCAGCTTGTCGTAATCGAGTTCCTGCCCGACGCGGGTGTTCTCGACCTTGTAGCTGACCTGACGGACCGGCGAATACAGCGCGTCGACCGGGATCAGACCGATCGGCGCATCGGCCGGACGGTTGCCGGCGGCGGGCACATAGCCCTTACCGACATCCGCGGTCAGTTCCATGTTGAGCGTCGCACCATCGTCGAGATGGCACAGCACCAGATCGGGGTTCATCACCTCGATATCGCCGGTGACGGCGATGTCGCCAGCCTTCACTTCGGCCGGGCCGGTGACGGACAGCTGGAGGCGCTTCGGGCCTTCGCCCTGCATCCGCAGCGCGATCTGCTTCACGTTCAGCACCATGTCGGTCACGTCCTCACGGACGCCGGCAAGGCTAGAGAATTCGTGAAGGACATTCTCGATCTTGATCGAGGTTACGGCGGCGCCCTGCAGCGACGACAGCAACACGCGACGCAGCGCGTTGCCGAGCGTCAGGCCGAACCCACGCTCCAGCGGCTCCGCGACAAAAGTCGAACGGCGCTTGGGATCGCCGCCCGGCTTCTTCTCGAGGCCGCTCGGCTTCTTGAGTTCCTGCCAGTTCTTAGCGTTGACGGACACGGGCTTCCCCTAGCTTGGCGGCGCGGAAAGGACGGGTCCGCGCCATGAAAGAACGGCCCCGCCGGACGAACCCGGCGAGGCGGCAGGCACGGATCAGACGCGGCGACGCTTCGACGGACGGACGCCGTTGTGCGGGATCGAGGTCACGTCGCGGATCGACGTGATCTGGAAACCGACCGCCTGCAGCGCGCGAAGCGCCGATTCACGACCCGAACCCGGACCCTTCACTTCGACTTCGAGCGTGCGCACGCCGTGGTCGGCGGCCTTGCGACCGGCGTCCTCGGCGGCGACCTGCGCGGCGTACGGGGTCGACTTGCGCGAGCCCTTGAAGCCCATCGCGCCGGCCGACGACCACGAGATCGCATTACCCTGCGCGTCGGTGATCGTGATCATGGTGTTGTTGAAGCTGGCGTTCACATGCGCGACGCCGGCGGTGATATTCTTGCGCTCGCGACGGCGAATGCGCTGCGGTTCACGTGCCATTGTTGGAAATCCTGACCTGTATATCGTGCGTGGTACGGAGATCGGGAGGCGGTCAGCCTCGAACCTGTCCCCGACGGAAAAGAAGTTAAAAACAGACCCCCGGACCGTTTTTTACTTCTTCTTACCCGCGATCGGCTTCGCCTTGCCCTTGCGGGTGCGCGCGTTGGTGTGCGTGCGCTGACCGCGGACCGGCAAGCCCTTACGGTGACGCAGGCCACGATAGCAGGCCAGATCCATCAGACGCTTGATGTTCATCGCGGTCTGACGACGCAGATCGCCTTCCACGGTGTGGCTGGCGTCGATCGCCTCACGGATCTGGAGCACTTCCTGATCGCTCAGATCCTGCACGCGGCGTTCCGACGCAATGCCGAGCTGATCGGTCAGCTGCTTGGCCTTGGCCGGACCGATGCCGTGGATATACTGCAGCGCGATGATTACGCGCTTGTTGGTCGGGATATTAACACCCGCGATACGTGCCATGAATTAAATTCTCCCAGCTCCACGGATTGTCGCATGGCAGCGACCCTCCATCTCGTAGCGTTGCGCCCCTTCACGCATGATCGCGGCGAACGCGCAGAAGCGTCACCGTAAACCAGTATGTCGGGGTAGAGCGCTGATACGGACCGATTCCCATGGTGTCAACCGCCCAACGGATCCAAAAATCGGGTAGGACGTGCGCTGCGGAACCGGCGCGCGATGCCATCCGCTGGGGCCATCACGATTTCGCCAGCCCCCGAAACACGTCACCCCGACGAATGCCGGAGTGAGGATAGAGAACCATCAAAAAAGCACGTACCAACGCCCGCCCCGTCAGGCGTCGAGGATTGACGCAATCTGTACCGTGACGTCGTCCATGTCCGCCATGCCGTCGACACGGTGAACGATCCCGCGCGAATCATAAAGCGGCAGGATCGGCGCAGTCTTGGCACGATATTCGACCATCCGGGTACGAACCGTGGCTTCATTGTCGTCGGGACGACGCTTGAAGTCGGTGGCGCCGCAAACATCGCATACGCCGGCCACGGCCGGCTGCTTAAAGCGGTCGTGATAGCCCGCACCGCAATTACCGCAGGTGAAGCGGCCGACGATCCGTTCGACCAGTGCGTCCTCGTCGACGACCAGCTCGATCACGTGGGTCAGCTTGCGCCCGCGATGTTCGAGCAGCAGGTCGAGCGCGTCGGCCTGGGCCGCGGTGCGTGGATAACCGTCGAAGATCGCGCCCTGGTCTCCCAGCTGATCGAGTCGTTCGCCGATCAGCGCCGATACGATCGCGTCGGACACCAGTTCGCCGGCATCCATCACCGCCTTGGCCTGCAACCCGACCGGACTACCCGCCTTGACCGCTGCCCGCAGCATGTCGCCGGTCGACAGCTGCACCATGCCGCGCGCTGTTTCGAGCCGCGCGGCCTGGGTGCCCTTGCCCGCCCCCGGCGGTCCGAGAAGGATGATGTCCATAGCTGCCCCCACTTAACCCTGATGCATCCGTAATGCGCTTACCCGCGCAGGCGTCCACCCTTCAGCTTCGCTTTCTTGATCAGGTCGCCATACTGGTGTGCCAGCAAATGCGACTGGATCTGCGTTACCGTGTCCATCGTGACGTTGACCACGATGAGCAGGCTGGTGCCGCCGAGATAAAAGGGAATCGACAGCGCCGACACCAAATATTCCGGCAACAGGCAGATGATGACCAGATAGGCCGCGCCGATGACCGTGATGCGGGTCAGCACATAGTCGAAGTAATTCTCGGTATTCTTGCCCGGGCGGATGCCGGGAATGAACCCGCCATAGCGCTTCAGATTGTCGGCGGTCTCTTCTGGATTGAAGACGATCGCGGTGTAGAAGAACGAGAAAAATACGATGCCCGCGCCGTACAGCAGCATGTAGAGCGGCTGACCATGCGCCAGATATTGGTTCAGGGTGATGATGAAATCGCCCCACCGGCTCTCCCCCGCCGTCGCCTGTCCGGCGAACTGGGTGATCGTCACCGGCATCAGCAGTAGCGACGACGCGAAGATCGGCGGGATGACGCCGGCGGTGTTGATCTTGAGCGGCAGGTGGCTGCGATCGGCCTGTACGCCGCGCGCCGTCTGACGCTTGGGGTACTGGATCAGGATGCGGCGCTGGGCACGCTCCATGAAACAGATGAACAGGACGAGGCCAGCGACGGCCGCGATGATGCCGATCAGCGTCAGCGGGTTCATCGTGCCCGAACGGCTGCCCTCGAACAGCTGCAACAGCGTCGTGGGCAGATGCGCGACGATGCCGGCCATGATGATGAGCGAGATGCCGTTGCCGATGCCGCGGCTGGTGATCTGCTCGCCCAGCCACATCAGGAACATCGTGCCGCCGATCAGCGAGATGACCGCCGCGATGCGGAAGGCCATGCCCGGCTCGATCACCGCCTGCGCACCGGCCGACGCGCCGAACGCTTCGAGACCGACCGCGATGGTATAGCCCTGGATCGCGGTCAGCGCGACCGTGCCGTAGCGGGTATATTGGTTGAGCTTCTTGCGGCCCGACTCGCCTTCCTTCTTGATGGCGGCGAGCTGCGGGCTGAGCGACGTCGCGAGCTGCACGACGATCGACGCGGTGATGTAGGGCATGACGCCCAGCGCGACGACCGACATGCGCGTCAGCGCACCGCCGGAAAAGGTGTTGAAGAAGTCGAGGACGCCGCCCTGCGTCTGGTTGGCGAGCAGGCCCAGCTGCGTCGGGTCGATGCCCGGCAGCGGCACATAGCTCAACATGCGGAACACGATCAGTGCCCCGAGCGTAAACCACAAGCGCTTCTTGAGCTCGGTCGCCTTACCGAATTTCGATAGATTGAGATTGGTCGCAAGACCGTCTGAGGCGGCTGCCATGGAAATGTCCCGAATGATGCTGGCGGGCCATCAGCCCACCCCCCGGGCGACCATATAGGGGTTGCAGCCGGGATGTCTAAGGGGTGGTTTACCCTACCCCCTTAAGTTCATCCCGCTCGGTTCGAGTAGCGATCAAGCTTGTCGACAGCGCTTGTCGAGAACGCATTTCCCCAGGCGGGAGTTCTCAACGGTCGCTTCTCGACTATGCTCGAAGCTGCTCGAACCGAACGGGTGGGAACGTTACGCGTGCGCGGCCTTCATGGCGGCGAGCGTCTTGCCCTTCTTGGCAGCGGCCTTTTCGTGCGCGGGCACGACTTCGATGACCGACACCGAACCACCGGCCTTTTCGACCGCTTCGATCGCCGACTTCGACGCACCGGCGACGGTGAAGGTCAGCTTGGCGGTCAGTTCGCCCTTGCCGAGCAGACGGACGCCGTCCTTGCCACCACGGGCGAGGTTGGCTGCCTTCAGCGCCGCGTGATCGAGCGCCGCACCGGCTTCGATCTTGCCGGCGTCGATCGCCTTCTGGATCGCGCCGAGGTTCACTTCGGCATAGTCCTTGGCGAAGATGTTGTTGAAGCCGCGCTTCGGGATCCGCATGTGAAGCGGCATCTGACCGCCCTCGAACCCGGCGATCGACACGCCTTCACGGCTCTTCTGGCCCTTCTGACCGCGACCGGCGGTCTTGCCCTTGCCCGAGCCGATGCCGCGTCCGACGCGCATCTTGCTCTTGCGGGCGCCGTCATTGTCGCGGATTTCGTTGAGTTTCATGTGTGCACTCGCTTTCGCTATGTTCGCGCTTGATAAAAGAGGAAGGGGGCCGCTTAGCCCCCTTCCCCATGCTTGTCACCGGTAAAGATGGAAGGCCTCAGCCTTCGACCGATACCATGTGGTGCACCTTGCGGATCATGCCGCGCACCTCGGGGGTGTCGGTCAGTTCCACGGTCTTGTGCATCTTGTTGAGGCCGAGACCGATCAGCGTTGCACGCTGGTCCTTGGTCCGACGGATCGGCGACCCGGTCTGGGTGATCTTGACGGTTGCCATCGCTCGTTACTCCACGATCGCCGCGGCGTCAGCCTCGGCGGTCTGCGATCCACCACGACCCAGCAGGTCGGCGATCTTCTTGCCGCGACGCTGCGCCACCGACTTCGGCGACGACTGATCGTTCAGGGCTTCGAAGGTCGCACGGATCATGTTGTACGGGTTCGACGTGCCCACCGACTTCGTCACGACATCGGCAACGCCGAGCGATTCGAAGATGGCGCGCATCGGACCACCCGCGATGATGCCGGTACCGGCCGGAGCCGACCGCAGCGTCACGCGACCGGCACCGAAGTGACCGTTGCCGTCGTGATGCAGGGTGCGGCCATCCTTGAGCGGCACGCGAACCATCGCCTTCTTGGCAGCGGCGGTCGCCTTCGAAATGGCTTCCGGCACTTCGCGCGCCTTGCCATGTCCGAAACCGACGCGACCCTTGCCGTCGCCGACGACGACGAGTGCGGCGAAACCGAAGCGCTTGCCGCCCTTGACGGTCTTCGACACGCGATTGATGTGCACGAGCTTTTCGATCAGCTCTTCGCCACCATCGTCCGGACCGCCACGACGGTCGTCGCGACGACCACCACGATTGCCGTCACGGCCACCACGACCGCCGCCGCCGGGGCCACCCGGACCGCCGCGACCGCGACCGCCACGGGGACCACGGCCCTGCGGCTGCTCGCCACCCGGCGCTGCCGACACGTCGGCGGCGGGGGTTTCGGCCTGATTGTTTTCGTCAGCCATGTCTTAGAACTCCAATCCGGCTTCGCGGGCGGCCTCGGCCAGCGCCTTGACGCGGCCGTGGAACAGGAAGCCGCCACGGTCGAACACGACCTGCGTCACGCCGGCGGCCTTCGCCGCTTCCGCAACGCGGGTACCGACGCCCTTGGCGGCATCGATGTTCGCGCCCGATGCACTGCGCACGTCCTTTTCCAGGGTCGACGCGGCAGCAACCGTGTGGCCGGCTGCATCGTCGATGACCTGGGCATAGATGTGCTTGCCCGAACGATGGATCGACAGCCGCGCACGGCCGCCCGAACGCGCCTTCAGCGCGGTGCGATTGCGCCGACGGCGCTTCTCGAAGAGGGAGAGACCCTTGGTCATTACTTCTTCTTCCCTTCCTTGCGGAAGATGAACTCGCCGTCGTACTTGATGCCCTTGCCCTTGTACGGCTCGGGCTTACGCCAACGACGGATCTCGGCAGCGATCTGACCGACCTTCTGCTTGTCGATCCCGCTGATTTCGATCGTGGTCTGATCGGGCGTCTTGATCTCGATGCCTTCCGGCACGTCGATGTTAACGTCGTGGCTGTAGCCGAGCTGCAGCTTCAGGTTCTTGCCCTGGGCCGCGGCACGATAGCCGACGCCGGTGATCAGCAGCTTCTTGGTGAAGCCGGTGGTCACGCCGGTGATCAGGTTCTGCACGAGCGTACGCTGCATGCCCCAGAACGCGCGAGCGCGCTTGGTCTCGTTCGCCGGCTGCACCGAAATGGTGTCGCCCTCGACGGCATAGGCGATGTCATCGGCCAGCGGCAGCGTGAGCGTGCCCTTCGGACCTTTGACGCTCAGCTCGCGCCCTGCGATGTTGGCGGTGACGCCGGCCGGAACCGGGACTGCCTTCTTACCAATGCGGCTCATCAGAAGACCTCCGCGAGCACTTCGCCACCGACATTCTGTTCGCGCGCTTCGGCGTCGGACAGAACGCCACGCGGCGTCGAGACGATGGTGATGCCAAGGCCGTTGCGGACCTTCGGCAGTTCCTGCGAACCCGAATAGACGCGACGGCCAGGCTTCGAGACGCGCGCGACGTGCTTGATCGCCGGCTGGCCTTCGAAATACTTCAGCTCGATGCGGATGCCGGCCGCGGGGCCCATCTGCTCTTCGCTGTAGCCACGGATATAGCCCTCGCGCTGAAGCACGTCGAGGACACGGGCCCGCAACTTGCTGGCAGGCGTCAGGACGGAGTCCTTGCGCGCGCGCTGGCCGTTGCGGATGCGGGTGAGCATGTCACCCAGGGGATCGGTCAATGCCATTGCTGTGTTCCTTACCAGCTCGACTTCGTGACGCCGGGGATCAGGCCCTTATTGGCCAGTTCACGCAGCATGACGCGGGCGAGACGGAACTTGCGATAATAGCCGCGGGGACGACCCGTCAGCTCGCAACGGTTGCGGATGCGGGTCGGATTCCCGTTGCGGGGAATCTCGGCCATCTTCAGCCGCGCGATCAGACGCTCGGTCTCGTCGAGCGACTGGTCGGCTGCGATCGCCTTCAGCTTCGCATATTTGGGTGCGAACTTCTTGACGAGCGCGCGACGGCGCTCGTTCTTGTTCACGGAACTCAGTTTCGCCATGGACTTAAGCTCTCTTCATTAAAGCACAGACCGCTCCCCGGCGAAGGGGAGCGGGTTGGTTAGGCCGCCTTCTTTTCCTCGGCGCCCTCTTCCTGCGGGAAGGGGAAACCGAACAGACGCAGAAGCTCGCGAGCCTCTTCGTCGGTCTTGGCGGTGGTGGTCACGATCACATCCATGCCGCGCACCTTGTCGATGCGGTCATAGTTGATTTCGGGGAACACGATCTGTTCCTTGATGCCGCAGGCATAGTTGCCGCGACCGTCGAACGACTTCGGGTTCAGACCACGAAAGTCGCGAACGCGAGGAAGCGCGATGGTGATGAAGCGATCGAGGAATTCGTACATCCGCTCGCGACGCAGCGTGACCTTGCAGCCGATCGCCATGCCTTCACGCAGCTTGAACTGCGCGATCGACTTCTTCGCCTTCGTGACGACAGGCTTCTGGCCGGCGATCAGCTCCATTTCGGAGCTGGCCTGCTCGACCTTCTTCTTGTCCTGCGTCGCTTCGCCAACGCCCATGTTCAGGACGATCTTGTCGAGGCGCGGGATTTCCATCACGTTCTTGTAACCGAACTTCTCGGTCATCGCCTTCACGATGCGATCGTCATAGATCGACTTCATGCGCGGCGTGTACTTATCAGCCATTGATGACCTCCCCGCCCTTTACGGCGACCCGGACCTTCTTGCCATCGCGCACTTCGAAGCGCACGCGGGTCGGCTTGCCGTCAACGACGTGCGCGACCTTGCTGACGTGCATCGGCGCTTCCGAACGCACCAGACCACCCTGCGGGTCGGCCTGGTTCGGCTTCTTGTGGCGAACGGCGATGTTCACGCCGGACACGACGACCTTGCCATCCTTGGGCAGCGACTGGGTGACCTGGCCGGTCTTGCCCTTGTCCTTACCCGACAGGACGATCACGGTGTCGCCCTTCTTGATCTTCGCAGCAGCCATTACAGCACCTCTGGGGCGAGCGAGATGATCTTCATAAAGCCCTTCGAGCGCAGCTCGCGGACCACCGGGCCAAAGATACGGGTGCCGATCGGCTCCTCGTTCTTGTTGACCAGCACCGCGGCGTTGCCGTCGAAACGGATCACCGAACCGTCGGTGCGACGGATGTCCTTGGCGGTCCGAACGATGACGGCACGGTGCACGTCACCCTTCTTCACGCGGCCGCGCGGAGCGGCTTCCTTGATGCTGACGACGATGACGTCGCCGACACCGGCCGTGCGGCGCTTCGAGCCGCCCAGCACCTTGATGCACTGCACCCGCTTCGCGCCGCTGTTGTCAGCGACGTCGAGATTGGATTGCATCTGGATCATGGATGCGATTCCTTACCCTATGGGGCCGATTCCGACCGGACCCCGCCTTGAAAAATGAACCCCCGGCTGCGGACCACGCCGCGCCGGGGGGAGCGGCCCAATAACCGCCCCATGGCGAAAAGGCAAGCGCCCTTCCGCGAATGTCCGTCACATCCGGGTCTGACCCCGGAATTGCATGTGGGGCGGGGGTTCACACCCCCGCCCCTGCAAAGGCTTACGCCTCGGCTGCGACCTCTGCCGGCGTCGCGTGGGTGTTGACCCGCTCGATCACCTTCCAGGTCTTCAGCTTCGAGATCGGCGCGGTCTCTTCGATGCGCACGGTCTCGCCTTCGCGATATTCATTGCCCTCGTCATGGGCATGATACTTCTTCGAACGGCGGATGATCTTGCCGTAGAGGGGGTGCTTGACCTTCCGCTCTACCTTGACCACCACCGTCTTGTCGGTCTTGTCCGAGACGATCATCCCGGTCAGCACGCGCTTCGGCATGTCTCTCGTCCTTACTTGTCGGACGAGCGCGAACGCTCGCCCTGCAGCGTCTTGATCCGCGCGATGTCGCGACGGACTTCCTTCACGCGGGTCGGCTTTTCCAGCTGGCTGGTCGCCGCCTGGAAACGGAGGTTAAACGCCTCACGCTTCAGGCTCGACAGTTCATCGACCAGCTGGTCGTCGCTCTTGGCGCGAAGATCGGTTGCCTTCGTCATTCTCAACCCTCCAGGTGCGAGGTGTCGCCCAGACGGGCAACGACCTTGACCGCGATCGGCAGCTTCATCGCGGCGCGTTCGAACGCCTCCGCGGCGAGCGGGCCGGGCACGCCGTCCAGTTCGAACAGGATGCGACCCGGCTTGACGCGGGCGACCCAGAATTCGGGCGAACCCTTGCCCGAGCCCATGCGGACTTCGGCAGGTTTCGACGACACCGGCAGATCCGGGAAAATCCGGATCCATAAGCGGCCCTGGCGCTTGATGTGACGCGTGATCGCGCGGCGAGCCGCCTCGATCTGGCGGGCGGTGATCCGCTCCGGCTCCATGGCCTTCAGGCCATAGGACCCGAAGTTCAGCGACGTACCGCCCTTGGCATCGCCATGGATGCGGCCCTTGAAGGCCTTGCGGAACTTGGTGCGCTTTGGTTGCAGCATCTCAAATTATCCTTAGCGGCGGTGATCGTCGCGCGCGGGGCGCACGCCGGAGGTCTGAGCCTCCATCATCAGCCGGTCCTGCGCCATCGGGTCATGGCCGAGGATCTCACCCTTGAAGATCCAGACCTTGACGCCGCAGACGCCATACGCGGTGTGCGCCTGTGCCTCGGCATAGTCGAGGTTGGCACGCAGCGTGTGCAGCGGAACGCGACCTTCGCGATAGCCTTCCGAACGGGCGATTTCCGCACCGCCCAGACGACCGCCGCAAGCGACGCGGATGCCGTCGGCACCCAGACGCATCGCCGACTGCACCGCGCGCTTCATGGCGCGACGGAAGGCGATACGACGCTCGAGCTGATCGGCAATGCCCTGCGCGACGAGCTTCGCATCGATTTCCGGCTTGCGGATCTCGACGATGTTCAGCGACACATCGGACGAGGTCATCGAACCGAGCTTCTTGCGAAGCTTTTCGATGTCGGTGCCCTTCTTGCCGATGATGACGCCGGGACGTGCTGCGAAGATCGAGATGCGGCACAGCTTGGCCGGACGCTCGATCACCACCTTGGAGATCGCCGCCTGCGGCAGCGCCTTCATGATGAACTGGCGGATCTTGAGATCCTCCAGCAGCAGACGGCCATAGTCAGCGCCTTCGGCGTACCAACGGCTGTCCCAGGTGCGGTTGATCTGCAGACGCAGACCGATGGGATTGGATTTGTGACCCATTACGCTTCCTCCACCTCGGACACGACGATGCGCACGCGGCTGAACGGCTTCAGGATGCGCGTCGACTTGCCGCGACCACGGGTCGCGAAACGCTTCATCGTGATCGACTTGCCGA
Organism: Sphingomonas sp. Leaf62; assembly: GCF_001421915.1. Taxonomy (NCBI): domain Bacteria; kingdom Pseudomonadati; phylum Pseudomonadota; class Alphaproteobacteria; order Sphingomonadales; family Sphingomonadaceae; genus Sphingomonas; species Sphingomonas sp. Leaf62. Next base: position 31,980 of record NZ_LMLN01000009.1, read on the forward strand.
CCGAGGCTTCCTTGACGACGAGTGCGTCAACGTCGAGGTTGTGGTTGTTTTCCGCATTCGCGATCGCCGAAGCGAGGCACTTGCGGACATCGACCGCCATCGCCTTCTTCGAGAAGGCGAGGATGTTCATCGCATCGCCGACCGGACGGTTGCGGATCAGTGCGGCGACAAGGTTCAGCTTCTGGGCCGAGCCGCGGACCTGAGTCGCGACCGCCAGAGCTTCCTTGTCACCGACACGGCGCGGTGCTGCCTGCTTGCTCATCAGCGCTTGCCCTTCTTGTCGGCGGCGTGGCCGGGGAAGAAGCGCGTCGGCGCGAATTCGCCGAGCTTCATGCCCACCATGTCCTCGTTGACCGAAACCGGCACGAACTTGCGGCCGTTATAGACGTTGAACGTCAGACCAACGAACTGCGGCAGGATCGTCGAACGGCGCGACCAGGTCTTGATCGGACCCGAACGGGTCCCGGCGTCCTGCGCCACTTCCGCCTTCTTCAGCAGATTGAGGTCCACGAACGGACCCTTCCATACGGAACGAGCCATCGCTTAGCCCTTCTTCTTCGCGTGACGGCTACGGATGATCATCTTATCCGTAGCCTTGTTGTGCCGCGTGCGCGCGCCCTTGGTCGGCTTGCCCCACGGGGTGACCGGATGACGACCGCCCGAAGTCCGGCCTTCACCACCGCCATGCGGGTGGTCGACCGGGTTCTTGGCGACGCCGCGGGTCAGCGGACGCTTGCCGAGCCAGCGGTTACGACCGGCCTTGCCCAGATTCTGGTTCTGGTTGTCGGGGTTCGACACCGCTCCGATCGTCGCCATGCAGGCGGCGTGGATGTAGCGCTGCTCACCCGAGTTCAGGCGGACGATGACCATGCCCTTGTCACGACCGACGACCTGCACATAGGTGCCGGCCGAACGGGCGATCTGACCGCCCTTGCCCGGCTTCATCTCGACGTTGTGGACGATCGTGCCGACCGGCACCTGGCCCAGTTCCATCGCGTTGCCCGGCTTCACGTCGGTCTTCTTGCCGGCGACGACCTTGTCACCGACGTTCAGACGCTGCGGCGCGATGATGTAGGCGACGTTGGCCTTGCCATCGGTATCGCCATAGTTGACGAGCGCGATGAACGCGGTGCGGTTGGGATCATATTCGATCCGTTCCACGGTGCCTTCGACATCCCACAACCGACGCTTGAAGTCGATGATGCGATAGCGCTGCTTGTGACCGCCGGCGATGCCGCGCGAGGTCACATGGCCCTTGTTGTTGCGGCCGCCCGACTTGGTCTTGCCTTCGGTCAGCGCTTTGACCGGACGACCCTTGTACAGGGCCGAACGGTCGATCAGGACCAGGCCGCGCTGCGACGGCGTGGTCGGATTATATTGCTTGAGTGCCATGTTACTTGGCCCCCTCGGTAATGTCGATCGACTGGCCGTCGGCCAGGGTCACGATCGCCTTCTTGAAGTCCGACCGGGTGTAGGGCGCGCCCTTCCACTTCTTGGTCTTGCCCTTGGTCACGATCGTGTTCACGCCGGTAACGGTGACGTTGAACAGCGCTTCGACCGCCGCCTTGATCTCCGGCTTCGACGCCTTGTTCGCGACCTTGAAGACGACGGCGTTATGCTCGGAGAGCATCGTCGACTTTTCGGTGATGTGGGGGCTAAGCACCACGTCATAATGACGGATGTCGATAGCCGACTGTTGCTGCTTAGCCATTGAAGCGGGCCTCCAGCTTTTCGACGGCGGCGCGGGTGAGCACCAGCGTGTCGTGCTTCAGGATGTCATAGACGTTCGCGCCACCGGCGGGCAGGACATTGACCTGACGCAGGTTACGAGCGGCCAGCGCGAAGCTGTTTTCGACGGCATCGCCATCGATCACCAGCGACTTCTTGCCGAAACCCAGCTTGGCAAGGCTGCCGAGCAGGACCTGCGTCTTGCCGTCCGCAACGGTCAGACCGTCGAGGATGACCAACGAACCAGCCTTGGCATGGCTCGACAGCGCCATCTTCAGACCGAGCGCGCGAACCTTCTTGTTCAGGCCCGGGTTGAAGTCGCGGACGCGGGCGCCGTGCGCCTTACCGCCGCCGACGAACACCGGAGCGCGGCGATCGCCGTGACGGGCGACACCGCCGCCCTTCTGGCGACCCAGCTTCTTGCCGGTGCGGGCAACGTCTGCACGCTCGCGGGTGCCGCGAGCGGTGCCGCGACGCTTTTCGAGCTGCCACGTCACGACCCGGTGCAGGATGTCCGCACGCGGATCGAGGCCGAACACCTCGTCGTTCAACTCGATATCGCCGTTTTCGACGGCATCGAGGGTCTGTACCTTGACCTTCATGATCAGCCCTCCTGGCCGTCGGTCGCAGCCGATGCGGCGGCGTCGTTGCTGTTGGCGCTCTTCAGACCAGCGGGATACGGAGCGTCGGCATGGCGCGCGACCTTCACCGCGTCCTTGACCGTCAGCCAGCTTCCCTTGTGACCGGGAACCGAACCCTTGATGAAGATCAGCCCACGCTCGACGTCCGTCGACACGACCTGCAAATTCTGCTGCGTGCGGTTACGGTCGCCCATGTGGCCGGCCATCTTCTTGTTCTTGAAGACCTTGCCCGGATCCTGACGCTGACCGGTCGAACCGTGCGAACGGTGCGACACCGACACGCCGTGCGTCGCGCGCAGACCGCCGAAGTTCCAGCGCTTCATGGCGCCCGCAAAGCCCTTGCCCTGCGTACGGCCCGAAACGTCGACCAGCTGGCCGGCAACATAGTGATCGGCGCCGATGGTGGCACCGACATCCAGCAACGCATCATCTGCCACGCGGAACTCGACAACGCGCGCCTTCGGGGTCACTTCGGCCTTGCCGAAATGGCCGCGCTGCGGCTTGGCGACATTCTTCGCCTTGGCGACGCCGGCACCGAGCTGCACCGCGACGTACCCGTCCCGATCCAGTTCACGACGGGCGACGACCTGCACGTCCTCCAGCTGCAGGACGGTGACGGGCACGTGGCGCCCATCGTCCTGGAACAGCCGGGTCATACCCATTTTCTTCGCGATCACACCAGTACGCATGACCAACTCCTCCAACAGAGGCTCGTCTTGACGACGAGCTTGCCTAACGAAAAAGGCTCCGGTGCGCGGTCACCCGCCTCCGAAGCCCCAGCCCTTGCGATCTGCACGCCCCCGCCAGGGCCAGACATCGCCGAATTGCTCCTTGAGGGAGTTGCATCGACGATAGCGGGGACGCGGACAACGGCATTTGCCCGGAAGCGTCGTGCCGTTCGGTATCCCTGTGGTTGCTTTCCCGGCTTCAACCATGTGCGTGTCATTGCACATACACGGGAAGCGAAAGCGCGACACAGGGCGGAATCACCCTGCGTCGCGGAAGCCGGCTATTACGCCAGCTTGATCTCTACGTCCACCCCTGCCGCGAGGTCGAGCTTCATGAGCGCATCGACGGTCTGCGGGGTCGGCTGCACGATGTCGAGCAGACGCTTGTACGTCCGGGTCTCGAACTGCTCGCGCGACTTCTTGTCGATGTGCGGGCCGCGGTTGACCGTGAACTTGTCGATGTGCGTGGGCAGCGGAATCGGTCCACGGATCAGGGCGCCGGTGCGACGCGCGGTGTCGGCGATATCGCCGGCCGCCTGGTCGAGCACGCGATGGTCGAACGCCTTCAGGCGAATACGGATATTGTTGTCCATGGTCCTACCGATGCGAAAGAGCGGGCCGTTGGGACGGCTCTTGATTAACAAAAGGCTTGGTGGAAACCCCGGGCAAAAAGCGGGGTGCCCTCATTAAATAGCAAACGGCGGCCCCCGTCTCCGGGGACCGCCGCCTGTTCGAGTCGCTATATTACTTGTCGATGCCGCTGACAACCCCTGCGCCGACGGTACGACCGCCTTCACGGATGGTGAAACGCTGGCCGACGTCCATGGCGATCGGTGCGATCAGCTTCACGCCCAACGCGACTTCGTCGCCCGGCATGACCATTTCGGTGCCTTCCGGCAGTTCGATGGTGCCGGTCACGTCGGTCGTGCGGAAGTAGAACTGCGGACGATAGTTGGCGAAGAACGGCGTGTGACGGCCACCCTCGTCCTTCGACAGCACGTACACCGACGACTGGAAGTCGGTGTGCGGGGTGATCGAACCCGGCTTCGCCAGAACCTGACCACGCTCGACTTCGTCACGGGCAACGCCGCGGATCAGCGCGCCGATGTTGTCGCCGGCCTGGCCCTGGTCGAGCAGCTTGCGGAACATTTCGACGCCGGTGACGACGGTCTTGCGGACCGATTCGTGAATGCCGACGATTTCGACTTCTTCACCGACCTTGACGATGCCGGTTTCGACGCGACCGGTGACCACGGTGCCACGACCCGAGATCGAGAACACGTCTTCGATCGGCATCATGAACGGCTTGTCCAGCGGACGCTCCGGCTGCGGGATCGACTCGTCGACCGCTGCCATCAGCGCGAGAACCGCTTCCTTGCCGAACACGTCGTTCGAGCCCGACAGCGCGCAGGTGGCCGAACCACGGATGATCGGAATGTTGTCGCCGTCGAATTCACGCTTCGACAGTTCTTCGCGGATTTCCATCTCGACGAGTTCGAGGATTTCCTCGTCGTCGACCAGATCAACCTTGTTCAGGAAGACGACCATGGTGGGAACGCCGACCTGCTTGGCGAGCAGGATGTGCTCCTTGGTCTGCGGCATCGGGCCGTCGGTGGCCGACACGACCAGGATCGCGCCGTCCATCTGCGCGGCACCGGTGATCATGTTCTTCACATAATCGGCGTGACCCGGGCAATCGACGTGCGCATAGTGGCGGGCGGCGGTTTCGTACTCGACGTGGGCGGTCGAGATGGTGATACCGCGCTCGCGCTCTTCCGGAGCCTTGTCGATGTTGGCGAAGTCGACAGCGACGCCGCCCGACGTTTCAGCCAGCACCTTGGTGATCGCGGCGGTCAGCGAGGTCTTGCCGTGGTCGACGTGACCGATGGTACCGATGTTGAGGTGCGGCTTGTTCCGCTCGAATTTTGCCTTAGCCATTTTCCTACCTTCTGATTCGAATTCGGTGCCGCCGGGGCCACGCGAACGCGGCCCTTTAGCGGGTGTTGTTTCGTAATGCCAGCCCCCGAACCGGAGACAGGACGACGAAGTAAATTCGTCGTCGGACGGGACGGTCGCTGGACCGTCCCGCCGGCCGGCCTCTCGGCGTCTCGGAGCTAAGTCGCCTTAGCTCCGTGCGCCTCAGGCCATCTTCGCCTTCACTTCGTCAGCAACATTCTGCGGCACTTCGTCATAGTGCGAGAACTGCATCGAGTATTGCGCGCGACCCTGGGTGAACGAGCGGAGCTGGTTCACATAGCCGAACATGTTGGCGAGCGGGACCATCGCTTCGACGGTCTGCGCATTGCCGCGGCTGTCGGTGCCCTGGATTTGGCCACGACGGCTGTTCATGTCGCCAATGACGTCGCCCAGATAATCTTCCGGGGTAACGACCTCGACCTTCATGATCGGCTCGAGCAGCTTGATGCCGGCCTTCTGGGCCGCTTCGCGCATCGCGCCACGCGCGCAGATTTCGAACGCCAGTGCCGACGAGTCGACGTCGTGGTACTTGCCGTCGATCAGGTGCACTTCGAAGTCGATGATCGGGAAGCCGATCAGCGAACCGGTCTGCGCCGTCTCGCGCATACCCTTTTCCACCGACGGGATATATTCGCGCGGGATGTTGCCGCCCTTGATCTCGTCGAAGAACTGGTAGCCCGTGCCGCGCTCGCCCGGAATGACCTTGACCTTGACTTCGCCGAACTGGCCCGAACCACCCGACTGCTTCTTGTGGGTGTAGGTCAGCTCGACCGGCTTGGCGAGATATTCGCGATACGCCACCTGCGGCGCGCCGACATTTGCCTCGACCTTGAACTCGCGCTTCATGCGATCCACGAGGATTTCGAGGTGAAGCTCACCCATGCCCTTGATGATCGTCTGGCCCGATTCGTGATCGGTCGACACGCGGAACGAGGGATCCTCGGCAGCCAGACGATTGAGCGCGATGCCCATCTTTTCTTGGTCGGCCTTGGTCTTCGGCTCCACCGACAGCTCGATGACGGGTTCCGGGAACTCCATCCGCTCGAGGATGATCGGGTTGGACGTGTCGCACAGCGTATCGCCGGTCGTCGTTTCCTTCAGACCCGCGATTGCGACGATGTCGCCCGCACGCGCCTCGTCGATGTCCTCACGCGAGTTCGCGTGCATCAGGAGCATACGGCCGATCTTTTCCTTCTTGTCCTTCACCGAGTTCAGATACCCGCCCTTGGTGAGGGTACCCGAGTAGATGCGGGCGAAGGTCAGCGTGCCGACGAACGGATCGTTCATGATCTTGAACGCGAGCAGCGACATCGGGGCGTCGTCAGCCGGCGGACGCGAATCCGGGGTCTCGCCGTCGAGCTTCACGCCCTGCACGTCCGGAATGTCCAGCGGCGAAGGCAGATAGTCGACAACGGCGTCGAGCAGCGGCTGCACGCCCTTGTTCTTGAACGCCGAACCGCAGACGATCGGCACGAAGCTCATCGCCAGCGTGCCCTTGCGGATCAGCGCCTTCAGATCGGCGACCGACGGTTCGTTGCCTTCGAGATAGGCTTCCATCAGGTCGTCGTCCTGCTCGACGGCCATTTCGATCAGCTCGCTGCGATACTTCGCAGCCTTCTCGGCCATATCGGCCGGGATGTCCTGATATTCGAACTTCGCGCCCAGCGACTCTTCGAGCCAGATGATCGCGCGGTTCTCGACCAGATCGACGAGACCCTTGAAGCCTCCTTCGATCCCGATTGGGAGATACAGGACCGCCGGACGTGCGCCCAGACGTTCGATGATCGAATCGACGCAGAAATAGAAGTCGGCACCGGTCCGGTCGAGCTTGTTGACGAAGCACATGCGCGGCACGCCGTACTTGTCGGCCTGACGCCACACGGTTTCCGACTGCGGCTCGACGCCGGCAACGCCGTCGAAGCAGGCGACCGCGCCGTCGAGCACGCGCAGCGAGCGTTCGACTTCGATGGTGAAGTCGACGTGGCCCGGCGTGTCGATGATGTTGATCAGGTGCTCTTCACCCTTGCCCTCTTCCGCGCGCCACTTGCAGGTGGTTGCCGCCGAGGTGATGGTGATGCCGCGTTCCTGCTCCTGCTCCATCCAGTCCATGGTGGCGGTGCCTTCATGCACTTCGCCGATCTTGTAGGACTTGCCGGTGTAGTAAAGAATACGCTCGGTGGTGGTCGTCTTGCCGGCGTCGATGTGCGCCATGATGCCGATGTTGCGATACCGTTCGAGCGGATGGCTGCGGGCCATGATCGTGCTTCCTTAGCAATGTGGGGAGCGAGGCATGTCGCCCGCTCCCCACGATATAGTCGGTTGCATCAGCGGTGAAAAGCCACCGCCGAGACTTACCAGCGGTAGTGCGAGAAGGCGCGGTTCGCTTCCGCCATGCGGTGCGTGTCTTCGCGCTTCTTCACCGCGTTGCCGCGGTTGTTGGCAGCGTCCATCAGTTCGCCCGACAGGCGCGCCGACATGGTGTTCTCGCTGCGGTTGCGGGCCGAGGTGATCAGCCAGCGGATCGCCAGTGCCTGGGCACGTTCGAAGCGGACTTCGACCGGGACCTGATAGGTCGCACCACCGACGCGGCGCGAACGCACTTCGATGTTCGGCTTCACGTTGTTCAACGCATCGTGGAACACGCCCAGCGGATCGCGCTTCGCGCGGCTCTCGACGGTTTCGAATGCCGAATAGACGATGCCTTCGGCGACGGACTTCTTACCGTCCAGCATCACCGAATTCATGAACTTGGTCAGAACCTCATCCCCGTATACGGGATCAGGCAGGATTTCCCGCTTTTCGGGACGACGACGACGAGCCATCAGATATTCCTTCAATCTTCAGCCGGTTCCCGAACCCGTCGGGGGCTTACTGGGGGTAGATGGACCTCTGGCCGCGCTGGCGATCAGCGCGGCGCGGGGTCACTTCGGACGCTTGGCGCCGTACTTCGAACGCGACTGGCGACGATCCTTGACACCCTGCGTATCGAGCACGCCGCGCAGGACGTGGTAGCGAACGCCGGGAAGATCGCGCACACGACCGCCGCGGATGAGCACGACCGAGTGCTCCTGGAGGTTGTGGCCTTCACCCGGAATGTAGCTGATGACTTCGCGCTGGTTGGTCAGGCGGACCTTGGCCACCTTGCGCAGAGCCGAGTTCGGCTTCTTCGGGGTCGTCGTATAAACGCGGGTGCAGACACCGCGCTTCTGCGGGTTCTGGTCCATCGCAGGGACCTTCGACTTGGCCTTCTGCGGTTCGCGGCCCTTGCGGACCAGCTGGTTGATCGTCGGCATGAAGCCCTTCACCTTATCTTGCGGTTACTTTGCCGGAGCCGTTCCTGTCAGAAATGCGCAAAGGCCACGTGTGCGAATCGCCACGAGGCCGATGTCTCCAGCAATGTTCAGCTCTTTGAACCCACATGCAGGCCAGCGACGGCTACGACGCCGACCCAGCGGGACGCGCGGCCTATATAGGCGGCACCCCGATCGGTCAATGGCACGCGGCGGACCGCCGCACGCGCGAACGGGCGGCGAGGCCGCTGCCCCGCCGCCCGCCACAGGCCTGTCGATCGGATGCGATCAGTTGGCGCTGTTGCCCATCGTCGCGTTCATCGCGTCGGGGGTGTTGCCCATCATCGCGTCGCCCGCGGTCGTCACCGAATTGGCTTCGGTCTCCATCGGGTTGATCGCGATCATTTCGTTGCCGACCTCGCCGTCGTTGCGGAAGGCGGCATTGGCATAGGCGTCGTTCAAGACGACGTTGCTGTCGTTGGTCGTCGTGATCTCCTGCCCCCCGCAAGCGCCGAGCAGCGCGAGGACGGGCAAGGTGGCAGCGGCGGCGAAGCGGATCATAGCATTCTCCCAGCAGGATTTCCCGGTCAACGTCGAAGCCCCCCGCCCGTTCCGCGAGCGTCCGCCACCGCGCCGACCACTAGAACCGGCTCCACCACCGCAGCGGCCGGCCACGGCACTGCCGACGTCGCGATTTACCCGGGCGAACCGGTGACGTAGAGCCGATGCAACGATCAGAACCGGAGCGAACCATGGCCTTTCTACTCCCTATGCAAGGCGGTTGCCGTTGCGGACAGATTCGGTTCCGCATCGACGCGACACCCATGATGACCATGGCCTGCCATTGTCGCGGGTGCCGACAGATGAGCGGGAGTGCCTTCTCGCTGAACGTCGCGGTGCCGAACGCGGCGCTGATCGTCACGCAGGGCGAACCGGTCATCGGCGGTCTGCACGGCGAACAGGTCCGACATCACCATTGCGACCATTGCAAAAGCTGGCTGTTCACGCGGATCGAACCCGATCCGGGCTTTGCCAATGTCCGGGTCGGTGCACTCGACACCCCCGAACCATTCGCCCCATTCATCGAGACATGGACCGATGAAGCACTGCCAGGGGCGATGACTCCCGCCCGCCATCGCTATCCGCAGTTTCCGCCGGCCGAGGCGTTCGGCCCATTGCTGGCGGATTATGCTGCGACCCAGACGGCTTGACGCGCTTTCACCGGACGGTTCGGGACGGTAGGTAGCGGCGATGCGTATCCTGCTTGCCCTGATCCTGCTGGCCTTCGCCGTGCCCGCGTCCGCCCAGTCCGCCACCCGTGCGACGCCCGGTTATGTCCGGGTCCGGTTCGACACCTCGGTCGGGCCGATCATCGTCGCGCTCGACGTCAGGCGGGCACCCGCGACGTCGAGCAACTTCCTCGCTTATGTCGATGACGGCCGGTTCGACGGCACGATCTTCTACCGTTCGGCGCGGCGCAAGGCCGATCCGTCGCTGGGTTTCGTGCAGGGCGGCATCCGCACCGATGCGCGACGCATCCTGCCGCCCTTCCCCCACGAACGGACCAACCGGACCGGCGTCAAGCACGTCGACGGCGCGATCTCGATGGCGCGGCGGCCCGAGCCCAATTCGGCGGGCGGCAATTTCGTGCTGCTGGTCGGCGCGATGCCGAGCATGGACGCGAAGGGCGATTTTCCCGGCTATGCCGCCTTCGGGCGGGTGGTCGGCGGCATGACGACGGTCAAGCGCATCCTCGCCAAGCCGACCGGCGGCGGATCGGATGCGATGAAAGGGCAGATGATCCTCGACCCGGTTCGCATCCTGCGCGCCCGCCGGCTGGACGGGACGCCGAAGCCGACCGGCCAGCCCAAGGTCTGGCTGATCGACGTGCCGCGATAGATCGCACCTGCCCCGCCACCTGTTACGCCGCCTGCATCTCCGCGACAGCCGCATCGTCCAGTTCGCTGGCCCGGACATACGCCGGGCGAGCGGCAAGCCGCGCCAGATAGGCCATGAAGGCGTCGAGCTTCGGCAGCGTCCCGAACTGCGTTCCCCACATCACGTGCGATCCGACATAGACATCGGCGGCGGTGAAGCGGTCGCCGGCGATATAGTCGTGGGCCGACACCGCCTGCTCCAGCACCGCGACGACGCGGTCGTAATCGCCATAGCCGACCATACGCTGCTGATCCTCGCTCGGCGTGACCCCCAGCGACCGGTTGGTGATCGCCTGTTCCAGCGGACCGGCGGCAAAGAACATCCAGCGATAATAATCGGCGCGTTCCTCCGCCGTCGGCGTGAGGCCGGCGGCGGGAAAGGCGTCGGCGAGATAGGCGCAGATCGCCGCGCATTCGGTGACGACGCTACCGTCATGGACGATCGCCGGCACCTTCCCCATCGGGTTCAGCGCGAGATAGGCGTCCGCCTTCATCGAGCCGCCATAGCCGAGTATATCGACGTCATACTCGGCACAGACCTCCTCCAGCATCCAGCGGGCGATCCGGCCACGCGACATCGGGTTGGTGTAAAGCGTCAGTCCGGTCATGCTGCATCTCCCCTGCGAGTCGTCAGGAACAAAGATGGAACTTATCCGCGTTTCGCGTCAAGTTCGTGATGCAGGAACGCCGTGGTCCGTTCCCATGCGAGCTTCGCCGCCGCCGCGTCGTAGCGCATCGCCGAAGTGTCGTTGTTGAATGCGTGATCGACGCCCGGATAGACATGGGTCGTCGCGTTCCTGCCCGCCTTGCGCAGCGCCTCTCCCCAGGGAAGCGCGGTCGCATTCACCCGCGCATCCTTTTCCGCCAGTTGCAGCAGCAGCGCCGCGCGGACCTTCGTCGCCTCGACCGGATCGGGCGCCGGGCCATAGTAACTGACCCCGGCGGTCAGCGCCGGATCGGCCACCGCCAGCCGGTTGACGAACGCCCCGCCCCAGCAAAAGCCGACCGCACCGGTGTGCGATCCGCCGCGCTGGCCGCGCGCCTTCGCGAGGAACGATTTGGCCTGCGCCAGCGCAAGATCGTAATCGATCGTCCCGATCAGCGCACGGGCGCGATCCTCATCGGCGGGGGTGCCGCCCTGTGGCGCAAGGAAATCGGGCGCGATCGCGCGGAACCCGGCCAGTGCGACGCGCCGGGCGACATCCTCGATATGCGCGTTCAGCCCGCGATTTTCGTGGATGACCAGCACGATCGGCAGCGGCTGCTTCATGCCCTTCGGCGCGGCGAAATAGGCGGTGGCCGGTTGGTCGGCCTCGGTACCGCTGCGTTTGGCGGTGTCGAGCCGCGTATCGGTCGGCGCGATCTGCTGCGCGGCGGCAGGCGACGCGGCGATGCCCGCGATCAGCGTTTCGGCAGCGGCGACAGACCCCGCCAGTGCCACCATCTCGGCCATGAACGCACGCCGGTCGCGATGTTCGTGGGTGAAGGCGTCGTAAAGCGCGATCGCGCGGGCACGAAGGTCGGACATGGCTGCTCACTCCACTGGGGACGTGGGCAACCTAACCGACTGGTCGGTTTACGCAAATGGCCCGGCCGCTCGACGGGAGCGACCGGGCCATCATAGGCGCGGACGCGCTTTAGCGGTTCAGCGTTTGAACGGATCGAAGAAGGAGCCCGACGTTTCGGGCAGTTCGCCGCGTTCGGCCAGTTCGGCGTCGCGGGCGGCCTGCGTACGTTCGTTGCGGAGCTGCTCGATCAGCGCCTCGCGATCGCCCTCCAGACGGGTGTCGGCGGGGGCTTCGATCCCGGCAGCCTTCGCGGCCTTGCCGACCAGCGCGTCGAGTTCGCGCTGCGAACACAGGCCCAGCGTGACCGGGTCCTTCGGCGTGATGTTGCCGATGTTCCAATGGGTGCGGTCGCGGATTGCGGCGATCGTGGTGCGGGTGGTGCCGATCAGCTTGCCGATCGCGCCGTCGCTGATTTCCGGATGGTTGCGGATGATCCACGCGATGCCGTCCGGCTTGTCCTGCCGCTTGCTCACCGGGGTATAGCGCGGACCCTTGGTCCGGCGGACCTGATCGGGTCCCTTCATCATTACCAGACGGTAATCGGGGTTCTTCTGCCCCTTCTCGATTTCGTCCATCGTCAGTTCGTGCGCGCGGACGGGATCGCGACCGGTCAGCTTGGTCGCGGCGGTATCGTCGGCAATCGCCTGCACTTCAAGAACGTGAAGGCCGCAAAAATCGGCGATCTGCGGAAAGGACAAGGCGGTGTTGTCGACCAGCCAGGAAGCGGTCGCGTGCGGCATCAGCGGCTGGGCCACGACGGGTCTCCGAAATAGAAAGGGCCGCCCAAACCGGGCGGCCACGTTGGGAACGGACTTAGTACCGCTTGCCGAAAAGGGCAAGCGGTCGCGGGTTTTGGCGGTTTGCAGCGCGTTTCAGGCTGTGGACGCAACCGTCAGCACGATTTTGCCGACATGATCGCCCGCCTCCATGCGTCGATGCGCCTCGTCCGCCCGATCAAGGGGAAAGGTCTTGTCGATCACCGGACGCAGCCGCCCTGCCTCGACATGCGGCCACACGGTCCGCGACAGTTCATCGGCAACCATTTCCTTGAACGCCGCATCACGGGCACGCAGCGTCGACCCGGTCAGGGTCAGGCGGCGGCGCATGATATCCCAGAGCGGAACGGTGGCGCTCGCCCCGCCCTGCACCGCGATCGAGACGTGGCGGCCATCCTCGGCGAGGCATTTGATATTGCGCGGGACATAGTCGCCACCGACCATGTCGAGCACGACGCTGACGCCCTTGCCGCCGGTGATGTCGGCTACACGTTCGACGAAATTCTCGGTACGGTAGTTGATCACGTGCGCTGCCCCAAGGTCGAGCGCCGCGCGCGCTTTCGCCTCACTGCCGACGGTTACGATGACCTCCAGACCGAAGACGCGACCGAGCAGGATCGCCATCGTGCCGATACCGCTGGTGCCGCCATGGACCAGCACCGTGTCCCCGTCCGCCGCATACCCACGTTCGAACAGGTTGGTCCACACGGTGAACAGCGTTTCGGGCAGCGCCGCCGCCTCGACCATCGACAGCGCTTCGGGCACGGGCAGGCACTGGCCGGCCGGGACCGCGGCATATTCGGCATAGCCCCCGCCCGCCAGCAACGCGCAGACCGATTGCCCCAGCCAATGCAGATCGACGCCCTCACCCAGTGCCACGACCTCGCCCGATATTTCGAGACCGGGGATCGACGATGCGCCGGGCGGTGGCGGATAGCCGCCGGTGCGTTGCAGGACGTCGGGCCGGTTGACCCCGGCGGCGGCGATGCGGATCAGCACCTCCCCCTGCGCCGGTTGCGGCGTCGGGCGTTCGACGATCGTCAGCACTTCCGGGCCACCCGGTTCGGCCGGATCGATCGCACGCATCGCCGCTGGCACGTCCATATAGTCTTCCCCCTGCACCGGCGCGTTATTGACATCGTCGGCCACAGGGTCAACGCTGCTTGCAATGGAACCCGACGAAAATGTTAACCATGTTCGTAGCAACCTGCTCGCCATGCTGTTGCGCGAGGATCTCGACCCGTTGTCTCAAGACGAACTGACCGCGCGAATCGACGCGCTGGAAGGCGAGATCGTGCGATGCCGTGCGCGAATCGACGCCGCGCGCAGCCACCGGTCCAGTGCCGACGCGCTGTTCCGGTCATGAGATGTTCCGCCCCCCGCTTGATGCCGGGCGGCGGCGTACCGACATGGTGGAAGACCCGGGACACCGGGACGCAGGGCCGGCGCGTTCCCGCCGGCCGACCGGAGTGAATTGAATGCCATCCTTCGCATCCGCATTGGAATCCACGCTGCACAAGGCGCTTGAGGCCGCATCCTCGCGCCGGCACGAATATGCGACGCTCGAACATCTGCTCTTCGCGCTGACCGACGATCCGGACGCGGCGAAGGTGATGACCGGCTGCGGCGTCGAGCTCGACGAACTGCGCACCACCGTCGCGCATTATCTCGACACCGAACTCGACACGTTCAAACTGGACGCCGCGACCGATCCGTCGCCGACCAGCAGTTTCCAGCGCGTGGTGCAGCGCGCGATCCTGCACGTCCAGTCGTCGGGCCGCGACGAAGTGACCGGCGCCAACGTGCTGGTCGCGATGTTCAGCGAGCGCGAGACCTATGCCGTCTATTTCCTGCAACAGCAGGACATGAGCCGGCTCGACGCCGTCAGCTTCATCAGCCACGGCGTCGGCAAGGGCGGATCGACCGCCACCGAAACTCCTAGCCCCAAGGGTGCCGAGGAAAAGGAAACGCCGAAGGTGGCCGACAAGGGCAAGGGCGAAAGCGCGCTCAAGCAGTTCTGCGTCGACCTGAACGAAAAGGCGAAGATCGGCAAGGTCGACCCGCTGATCGGTCGGTCGGCCGAGGTCGATCGCACGGTGCAGATTCTGTGCCGCCGGTCGAAGAACAATCCGCTGTATGTCGGTGATCCGGGCGTCGGCAAGACCGCGATCGCGGAAGGGCTGGCGCGCAAGATCGTCGAGGGCGACGTGCCCGAAGTGCTGTTGCCCGCTGTCATCTACTCGCTGGATATGGGCGCACTGCTCGCCGGCACCCGCTATCGCGGCGATTTCGAAGAGCGACTGAAACAGGTCGTGACCGAGCTGGAAAAGCTGCCGCACGCGGTGCTGTTCATCGATGAAATCCATACCGTCATCGGCGCCGGTGCCACTAGTGGCGGGGCGATGGATGCCTCAAACCTACTCAAGCCCGCACTGTCGGGCGGGCAAATCCGCTGTATCGGCTCGACCACCTACAAGGAGTTCCGCAACCACTTCGAAAAGGATCGCGCACTGCTGCGCCGGTTCCAGAAGATCGACGTGAACGAACCGACGGTCGAGGATACGATCAAGATCCTGACCGGCCTGCGCACCGCGTTCGAGGAGCATCACAAGGTCAAGTACACCCCCGATTCGATCAAGTCGGCGGTGGAACTCTCGGCGCGCTACATCAACGACCGCAAGCTGCCCGACAAGGCGATCGACGTGATCGACGAAGTCGGCGCGATGCAGATGCTGGTGCCGGCCCCCAAGCGCAAGAAGACCATCACCTCGAAGGAGATCGAGGCGGTCATCGCGACGATGGCGCGTATCCCGCCGAAAACGGTTTCGACCGACGATACGCGCGCGCTCGCCAATCTCGAACTCGACCTGAAACGGGTGGTATTCGGACAGGACGATGCGATCAAGGCGTTGTCCTCGGCGATCAAGCTGTCGCGTGCGGGCCTGCGCGATCCCGACAAGCCGATCGGCAACTATCTGTTCACCGGCCCCACCGGCGTCGGCAAGACCGAGGTCGCGCGCCAGCTGTCGGAAATCATGGGCATCCCGCTCCAGCGGTTCGACATGTCCGAATATATGGAACGCCATTCGGTCAGCCGGCTGATCGGTGCGCCTCCGGGCTATGTCGGGTACGATCAGGGCGGTCTGCTCACCGATGCGATCGATCAGCAGCCACATTGCGTGCTGCTGCTCGACGAGATCGAGAAGGCACATCCCGACCTGTTCAACATCCTGTTGCAGGTGATGGACAATGGCAAGCTGACCGACCACCACGGCAAGACCGTCGATTTCCGCAACGTCATCCTGATCATGACGACCAATGCGGGCGCGTCGGACATGGCCAAGGAATCGATCGGTTTCGGCCAGATCGATCGCGAGGATGTGCAGGAAGAGGCGGTGCGCAAGCTGTTCACGCCGGAATTCCGCAACCGGCTGGATGCGATCGTGCCGTTCGGCTACCTGCCGCCGGAAGTCGTCGCGCGGGTGGTCGACAAGTTCATCCTTCAGCTTGAACTGCAGCTGGCCGATCGCAGCGTTCATATCCGCCTCGACGAAGCGGCGAAGACGTGGCTGACGGAAAAGGGCTATGACAAGCTGTACGGTGCGCGTCCGATGGGTCGGTTGATCCAGGACAAGATCAAGCAGCCACTCGCCGAGGAACTGTTGTTCGGCAAGCTGATCCATGGTGGCGAGGTCAGCGTGACGCTCAAGGACAATGCGCTGGCGTTCGAAATCACGCCGGCCGCTCCCAAAAAACCTCGCAAGGGCGGCAAGGCCAAGGCTCCAGCCGAAGCGTAAAGCCGTCGTCCCGCCGCCAGCCACAACTGGCGGCGGGCAAATCTTAAATACTTTATCGTAGAATTCTGTTGCGGATCGACAACGAAACGTCTGGCCGGTCGAGTCTTCTACTCGATCGGTTTGCCTGTCACTCCGTACGGAACAGTATCGTGTCCGCAACCGTCGCAAAACTGATCGAAGGGGTCGGCCAGGCCGACGCGATGATCGCGCTCTACGACCCCGCCGGACTGATCCTGTTCGCCAATCCCGCGTTTCGGCGCGCCTTCTTTCTCGGACCGGACGAGCGGATCGACTGGGTGTCGATGATGCGTCGCAATCATGCCCATCGGCGCGGTCCGATCGTGTCGCACGATGATTTCGAGGTCTGGTTAAGCTCATCGCTATCGCGCCGCGGCAAGGTGCCGTCGCTGTCGATCGAGACCGACATGCATGACGGAACGTGGTTGCATATCGTCGAGCAAACCTTGCCTGACGGCCATATCCTGTTCACCGCGCTCGACATTACCCGGCTGGGGGAATCGGAGCGTGCCCTGCGTCAGGAACGTGACATCGCGTTGAAGTCGGCCTCGACCGATCCGCTGACCGGGCTGTCGAACCGGGCGCACATCATGGAATTGCTCGGCTGCCGGATCATGGCATTGCAGGCCGGTCGCTCGACCGACACGGCGGCAATGCTGATCGATCTCGATCATTTCAAACAGGTCAACGACCGCTTCGGCCATGTCGCCGGGGACCAGGTCCTGCAAGCCTTCGCACGAACGGTCCGCGCCGGTCTGCGCACGTGCGACGCGTTCGGACGGATTGGCGGCGAGGAGTTTCTGATCCTGTTCCCCGATCAAGGGATCGCCGATGCCGAAACCGCGGTCGGCCGCTTGCGCGACGAAGTCCGCGAGGTTTCGGTAATCGCGACGCAGCCGGACTTCCGAATCGATTTCTCTGCCGGCATGACCATGGTCCGCGCCGACGATACCGTGTCGACCGTCTATACCCGCACCGACCGCGCGCTCTACGCCGCAAAGGCGGAGGGGCGCGGCCGGCTGAAGCTGGTGGGTTGATCCCCTGCCCGATCGCCGCTCGACCGGGCAGGTATGATCCTTTTACTGCAGCACCACCGTCACCGCCCGACGGTTCTGCGCCCATGCACCTTCGTCCGAACCGAGCGCCAGCGGGCGTTCCTTGCCATAGCTGATCGTGGTGATCCGCGACGGCGAAATGCCGCGCGTCGCCAGATAGCTCGACGCCGCATTGGCCCGGCGATCGCCGAGGGCAAGGTTGTATTCGCGAGTGCCGCGTTCGTCGCAATGCCCCTCGATCGTCACGCGCACATTCGGATAGCGCGCCAGCCACTGTGCCTGGCTGTCGAGTACCGCGCGTGCCGACGCATCGATATCATATTGGTCGAGACCGAAATTGATCGTGTCGCTTGCCACCGACTGCTGGAAATCGGCGCGCGATCCCGGCACGACGCCCGTGGTGCCGGTGCCCGTCCCGGTGTTGCCGGTACCGGCGTTCGGATCGACTATCTGGCCCGGTGCCGGCGGCAGCACCTCGGGTCGCTTCTTGGCGCAGCCGGCGGTCGCCAGCAGCGCCGCGCCGACGATCAGCGTGGTCGAAAACTTGGTCATCAAAACCTCCCTTGGTCGTATCGCACCCGCTACAATGCCCCTGTACCGGAATTGCCCCTGTTGGTGAAAGCCTCAGGACCGGATCGGGCCCCAGCTCGGGTCCGACCCGTCGAGCGCGGTCGGAATGCGGCGGATGTTCGATCCGGTCAGGTCGACCGACCAGATCTGTGTCTTGCCCGATCCCTGTGCGCTGCGGAAAAAGGTCAGCACGCGGCCGTTGGGCGACCAGCTCGGCCCTTCGTCGCCCCAGGCATCGCTCAGCAGCTTCTCGCCACCGCCCGAAGGGGACATGATGCCGATGCGGAACGATCCACCGCCTTGCCGGGTGAAGGCGATCAGGTCGCCGCGCGGGCTCCAGACCGGCGTTGCATAGCGCCCGCCGCCAAAGCTGATCCGCTGCTGGTTCGATCC
Organism: Sphingomonas sp. Leaf62; assembly: GCF_001421915.1. Taxonomy (NCBI): domain Bacteria; kingdom Pseudomonadati; phylum Pseudomonadota; class Alphaproteobacteria; order Sphingomonadales; family Sphingomonadaceae; genus Sphingomonas; species Sphingomonas sp. Leaf62. Next base: position 50,458 of record NZ_LMLN01000009.1, read on the forward strand.
GTCGGCGTTCATGACGTATAGCTGCTGGGTGCCCGAGCGGTCGCTTTCGAACACGATCTTCGACCCGTCGGGCGAATAGCTGCCGCCGGTGTCGATGCCGGGCGCATTGGTCAGCCGCTGCGGACTGCCGCCCGCTGCCGGCACCCGGTAGATATCGGTATTGCCGGCCTGCGCCATCGAGAACAGGACATAGCGGCCATCGGGCGAGAAGCGCGGCGCGAAGGTCAGCGACGCATTCTGCACCAGCAGCCGCTGCCGCCCGGTCCCGAGATCGAGGATGTAGATCGCCGGGCGGTCGTTGACATAGCTCATATACACGATCGACTGCTGGCCCGGCGCGAAACGCGGGGTCAGCACGATCGACTGGCCGTTGGTCAGGAAGCGGTGGTTGGCCCCGTCCTGATCCATGATCGCCAGCCGCTTGATCCGTTTGCCCTTCGGCCCGGTTTCGCTGACATAGACGATGCGGCTGTCGAAATAGGGGCCTTCGCCCGACAGGCGGGTATAGACGGCATCGGCGCATTTATGTGCGGCGCGACGCCATTCGGCCGGCGGCACGTTGAACCCCTGCCGCGTCAGTTCGGTGCGGCCGAACGTGTCGTAGAGATAGCAGCCGATCGTCAGCGTGCCGTTCGCTTCGGCACGGACATAGCCCTGCACCAGCGCCTGCGCGCCGCTCCACACCGCATAATCGGGCGACTGGACCTGTGCCATGGCGACGGCGGGAAGGCCGGCGGGGCCGGCGGGCTTGAACAGGCCGGAATTGCGCAGGTCGCCCGCGACGATCTCCGCCAGTTGCCGCCCGAGCGCATCGGTCGACCCGGCGGGGGTCGTGGCGACCTGCGGCGTCGGCATCACCGGCACCGCGATCGGCAGTGGTTCGGAGATACCGCCCTCGATATCCACCTCGACCTGCGCGAACGCGGCGGGCGCGGCCAGCACGCCTGCCAGCGCCGCACCAAAAGCCAGGGTCTTTCTACGCATAAATCCTCTCCGGTCAGCCGGGTAGTTTGTAGTTGATGATGATATCCTTCCAGCCGCCTTCGTACAGGTCCGCCGGAAGTTCATAAGGGGCACACTGGATCAGCGCGGCGATGGCCAGTTCGGACACGCGCTGCGCATAGCGTTCGTTCTCGCCGTCGACCCCGGTCTGTCCGCGCAACTGCGGACGCGCGGCAAGCGTGCCGTCGGCGCGCATCTGCAAGCGGATCTTCGATCGGATCTGGTTCGCGCCGGGGCCGGGATTGGGAATCTTGTTGGCGCAGGGCTGCACCTGCCGCTGAATCGCACTGGCCAAACCGGCGACCGACTGCGCCGTGACCGCAGTGCCTCGGGGTGCCTCCGCCTTGCCCGGCTTGGGCGTGTCGGCAATGCCCTTCAGGAAATTGTCGCCCAGACGCCCGCCGCGCGGCCGGGGGGCGGTCGCCTGCGCATTGGTCCCTTGCCCCTTGGTCGCGGCGGGTTTGGCGGCTGCAGGTTTCGCCGGAGCCTTCGCCGCTGGTGCGGGACGTGCCGGTGCCGGCGCGGGACGCTGCGCCGGCCTAGCCAGAGCAGGCTTCGGTTCCGGCTTGGCCGCGGGAGCAGGTTTCGGCGCAGGCTTGGGGACCGGCTTCGCCACCGGCTTGGGAGCCGGAACGGGCTTCGGCGCAGGCTTTGGTTCGGGGCGCGGTGCCGGCTGCGGACGTGGTGCCGGTGCGGGCGGCGCGGGTGCGGGTTCCGGGGCCGGTTCTTCCACCGCTTCGGGCGGGGCGGCATCTTCAGGCGGGCCGGTGTCGGGTGCTTGGCTGACCGCCGGGGCGTCGGTCTGGGCAGGGGCGCTCTGCTCGGCGGCGACGTCTTCCGCGAAGCTGACGTCCATCGGCTGGG
>NZ_LMLN01000009.1:52348-122924 GCF_001421915.1 Sphingomonas sp. Leaf62
ATGTCCCGCAACCGCGATGCCAAGCCCGATCTTCTCCGCCTTCTGCATCGCGTTACTGCGCCACGCTGATCAGCGACACCCGGTTCAGCCCCGCGCGGTTCAGTTCGCCGAGCACGCCGTTGACCCGGCCGTAATCGAGCGTGCGGTCGGCGCGCAGCATCACCTGTCGCGGTTCGGTCGCCCCGGCACCCGCCGCCGCGATCTTTTCCAGTTCGCCGGGCAGATTGTCGGCCGACACTTCGGCATCGTCGATAAAGGTCCGGCCATCGGCATCGATCGACAGCGTCACCGGCTGCTGCGTCTGTTCGACCGCCTTCGCGCGGCTGTCGGGCAGGTTCACCGGCACGCCCGCGGTCATCAGTGGCGCGGCGACCATGAAGATGATGAGCAGCACCAGCATCACGTCGACCAGCGGCGTGACGTTGATCTCCGCCATCGGCGCACGACGCCCTTTACCCTTCGCGGACGGCAGGTTGATGCCCATCGTTCAGACCCCTTCGAGCTGACGCGACAGCGTGGCATGGAACGCGTCGGCAAAGCGGTTCAGCCGCGACTCGATCCGGTTCACGCTGTGGCTGAAGCGGTTATAGGCGATGACGGCGGGGATGGCGGCGAACAGGCCGATCGCGGTGGCGAACAACGCCTCGGCGATGCCCGGCGCGACGACGGCCAGCGACGTATTCTGTTCGGACGCGATCGCGGTGAACGACCGCATGATGCCCCACACCGTGCCGAACAGCCCGACGAACGGTGCGACCGACCCGATCGTCGCCAGTACGTTCAGCCGGTCGGCCAGCGTCTCGCTCTCGTCCGCAACACTTGACGCCATGGCGGTGGCGAGCCGTTCGCGGGTGCCGTCGCGATCGATCTGCTTCGATGCGGTCGAGCGACGCCATTCGCGCACCCCCGACGAAAAGATGCGGGCGATGGCGGTGTCGCGCGTCCCCTGCAACCGGTGGAAGGCGTCGATATCCTCGGCCTGTTCGAATTCGGTTTCGAACCGGTCGATGTCGCGCCGCACTTTCCGCGCGCGGACGAGGAAGCCGATGATGATCGCCCAGGTCCAGATGCTGGCGGCCAGCAGCCCCAGCATCACCGCCTTCACCACCCAGTCGGCGGCGAGGAAGAGCGCGACCGGCGACATGGTCGCGGCGTCGGTGTTCACGAGTACGTCCATCATGCCCCTTTTTCGGTTGCGACCAGGCGCTGGAAGGTGTCGACCCACGCGGCCGGTTGACGACGCGGACGCCCGTTCGGGGCCACGAACGCAACCTCGACCCGGGCCGATGCCAGTAAGAGTGTGTCGCGGATGACTGTCTGATGAATATCGACCGCCGCCGCGCGCACGCGTTCGACGGTACTGACCACGACCAGCGCATCGTTCAGTCGCGCGGGTGCCCGCCAGTCGAGCTGCATCGAGCGGACGGCGTAGGCCCCCTCGCCCGTTTCGTGCGCGGCGCGTTGATCGATACCGGCGATCATCAGCATGTCGCTGCGCGCGCGTTCGAAATAGCGCAAATAATTCGCATGATAGACGACACCCGACAGATCGGTGTCCTCGAAATAGATGCGAACGGGAAAGCGATGCGTACCGCCCGTGAAGCGGCCGCCGGCCGGCTGGTCGGGGTCGGTCATTCGTCCGCTTTAACCACTGCGACCGGACGGGGAAAGGGGTGAAGGGCCCGTCCGACCCGTCAATCCGCCGGCGATTCGTTCAGGACCGTGACCTGGGTAAAGCCGGCCGACTGGGTCAGATAAAGGATACCACCGATCACCCGGTACGGGGCCGCGACCTTTCCCAGCACCGCGATCGTGACCGGGCGGTCCTTGTCCGGCAACGCCTTGAGCGCCGCTGACATCGCGTCCTGTTCATCGGGCAGCACGAACTGCACCCCTTCGATGTCGATCCGTGCGGCGGCATCGCCACGCATCGTCACGCCGATCGTGAGCGGCGTTTCGGCGGCACCAACGGGCGCGTTTATCAAACCCAGCGCAGCCGACGTCAGCAAAGTCTTCTTCATGGCGATTCCTCAGTCGAACAGACCGTCCTGCGATCCGGCCGGCGGTTCGAAGCCGAGATGCTTCCATCCGCCGGCGTTCAGGCAGCGCCCCCGCGCCGTGCGCGCGACCATGCCGATCTGGATCAGATAGGGTTCGATCACTTCCTCGATCGTGTCGCGCGGTTCGGACAGGCCGGCGGCCAGCGTCTCGACGCCGACCGGGCCGCCGCGATACACATCGGCGATCATCGTCAGATAGCGGCGGTCCATCGCATCAAGCCCCTTGGCATCGACCTCCAGCCGGTTGAGTGCGGCATCGGCGGTGCGCGCATCGACGGTCTCGACCCCCGCGACATTGGCGAAGTCGCGGACCCGGCGCAGCAGGCGACCCGCGATCCGCGGCGTGCCCCGCGCCCGGCGGGCGACTTCGGTCGCTCCATCCTTCGAAACGCCAAGGCCGAGCAACCCGGCCGCGCGGACGACGACGCGGGTCAATTCGTCGACGGTATAAAATTGCAGACGGATCGGGATGCCGAAGCGATCGCGCAGCGGCGTGGTCAGCAACCCCTGCCGGGTCGTCGCCCCGACCAGCGTGAAGCGCGGCAGGTCGATGCGGACGCTGCGTGCCGACGGCCCCTCACCGATCATCAGGTCGAGCGCACGGTCCTCCATTGCCGGGTACAGTACTTCCTCGACTGCCGGATTCAGCCGGTGGATTTCGTCGATGAACAGGACATCGCCATCCTCGAGATTGGTGAGCAACGCGGCAAGGTCGCCCGACTTGGCGATGACCGGGCCAGACGTGGCGCGGAACCCCACGCCCATTTCGCGGGCGACGATCTGCGCCAGCGTGGTCTTCCCCAGCCCCGGCGGACCGAAGAACAGGACATGGTCGAGCACGTCGCCCCGCCCGCGCGCAGCATCGATGAACACCCGCAGATTTTCACGCGCCGCCTGCTGCCCGACGAATTCGTCCAGCGCCTTGGGGCGGAGCGCTGCGTCGACGTCCTCGGGACGGCGAAGCGGGGTGGTCATGCGGTCGTCGGTCACGCGTGTTCCCTAGCTGTTCGCGTGGGAGGAAGAAAGCTGCTTCGAAATCCTCCCCGGCACGGGGAGGAGCTTTAGGTGCGGGACGCTTTTCGCAGCGCCAACCGCACCATCGCGTCGAGACTGGCACCCTCGTCCAGTTCCTCCGCCGCCTTGCCGACCGCCGTCGCCGCTTCGGCCGGCCGGAAACCGAGGTTGAGCAACGCCGACACCGCGTCCCCCTCTACCCCGTCACCGCCCGCCGCGGGTGCCACCACCCCCGGACCGATCGCGATGCCGCCGACCTTGTCCTTCAGTTCCATCGCGATACGCTGCGCCAGTTTCGGGCCGACGCCGTTGGCGCGGGCAATGCTCGCCTTGTCGCCGCGCGCGATCGCGGTGCGGACTTCCTCGGGTGCCAGCGTCGACAGGATGCCGAGCGCCACCCGCGCGCCGACGCCTTGCACCCCGGTCAGCAGCCGGAACCAGTCGCGCTCGTCGGCGCTCGCGAAGCCGACCAGCCGGATGAAATCCTCGGCGACCAGCATCTCGGTATGGATCGTCACGCTGCCGCCGACCGGCCCCAGCGCCTGCAACGTCCGCGACGACGCGCCGACCAGATAACCGACGCCGTTCACGTCGATCACCGCGTGGTCGATTCCGGAAACGGACAGCGTGCCTTTGAGATGGGCGATCATGCGGGATTTCTCTCGATACGCCGTATCCCCGCGCAGGCGGGGAGCCAGGGCGACAATCGACGCCGGTTCTGTGTGGCGCTGGATCCCCGCCTGCGCGGGGATACGGGCGCGGCAAGGGTCACGCCCCGATCCCGGTCGACCGCCGCGCCCGCGCATGGGCGCTGGCGAGGTGATGGGCATGGGTAATCGCCACCGCCAGCGCGTCGGCGGCGTCGGGACCGGACAGCTTCACGCCGGGCAGCAGATGACCGACCATCGCCTGAATCTGCTTCTTGTCCGCGCCGCCGGTGCCGACCACCGCCTTCTTGACGATGCTCGGATGATATTCACCGATCGGAAGGCCTGCGGTGGAGGCGGACAACAGCACGACGCCGCGCGCCTGCCCCAGCTTCAGCGTCGATTGCGCGTTGCTGTTGCCCAACACCTCCTCGACCGCCGCGCCATCGGGGCGTTCGGTGCGGATCACCTCGCCCAATGCGCCGAACAGCAGCGCGAGACGGCGGGGAAGCTGCATCGACGGGTCGGTACGGATCTGGCCGTTGGCGATGTGGCTGAGGCGGTTGCCATCGGCCCGGATGATGCCCCAGCCGGTGGTGCCGAGACCGGGGTCTAGACCGAGGATCAGCACGTTCCAGACCCTCCCCGTTCACGGGGAGGGGGACCAGCGTAGCTGGTGGAGGGGGGCTTCCGCGAGCGCTGTGCTGCGAGGTGCNAGGTGCTCCCCCTCCACCACCGCTGCGCGGCGGTCCCCCTCCCCGCAGGCGGGGAGGATGAAATGCGTCAACCCAGCTTCTCCATGACCTCGTCGGATACTTCGTAATTGCCCCATACGGTCTGGACGTCGTCGTCGTCGTCGAGCGCGTCAAGTAGCTTGAACAACGTCGCCGCATCGTCCTCGCCGACCGCGACCATCGTCTGCGGCCGCCACGCGAGCTTGGCACCCTCCGCCTCGCCCAGCACCGGTTCCAGCGCCTTGGCGACTTCGTGCAGGTCACCTACGGCAGTCCAGATTTCGTGGCCGTCCTCGCTCGACGTCACGTCTTCGGCGCCGGCTTCCAATGCGGCTTCGAACACCTTTTCGGCGTCGCCAGCCTTGGCGGGATAGTTGATCAGGCCCACCCGGTCGAACCCATGGCTGACTGAACCGGCGGTGCCCAGATTGCCGCCATTCTTCGACACGGCGGTCCGGACATTGGTCGCGGTGCGGTTCCGGTTGTCGGACAATGCCTCGATGATCAGCGAAACTCCGGCCGGGCCGAAGCCCTCGTAGCGGATTTCCTCGTAATTCTCGAGATCACCCTTCGACGCCTTGTCGACCGCGCGCTGGATATTGTCCTTGGGCATCGACTGCGCCTTGGCGGCGTTGATCGCCGCGCGCAGACGCGGGTTCATGTCGGGATCGGGCAGGCCCATCTTCGCCGCGACGGTGATTTCGCGGCTGAGCTTGCTGAACATGCCCGACCGCTTCTTATCCTGCGCACCCTTGCGGTGCATGATGTTCTTGAATTTGCTATGGCCTGCCATCGGTGCCTCTTTATGTTCTGTGTCTGCTCTTAGGCGGACGGCGCGCGTTGCGCCAGCGCGTCGATTTTCGCCTCCAGCGCCGCCAGCCGGTCGATCACGTCGACGTCCAGCTTGGCATGCAGCGCGAGGATGTCGATCTCTGCGCGCAGGTTGGTTTCATAGTCGAGCCGCGCCGCCAGCCGATCCTTTTCCGACTGCCGGTTCTGGCTCATCATGATGACCGGTGCCTGGATCGCGGCCAGTGTCGACAACATCAGATTCAGGAAGATGTAGGGATAGGGGTCGAACGCCAGCCCGAAATGCGACAGCACGTCGGAATTGAGCAGCATCCATCCGAGCAGCACCGCCGTGAAGGCGATGATGAACCCCCACGACCCGCCGACCGCCGCCACCCGATCCGCCAGCCGGTCGCCGACCGTCGAGCGCAGGTCCGATTCGTCGGCCGCATCGCGCGAGACCGGCGCGCCGCGTTCGATCGCGGACAGGACATGGGCCTCTTCCTCGCCATGCGGATCGCCATGCCCCTTGAGCAGGCGCGTCGCGAAGTGAAAGACGCTGGCCATGTCGCTGCCCCCTTGTCCGGCGTTCAGATACCGAGTGCCTGCTTGTAGGTTTCGAGCAGCATGTCCGCTTCGTCGCGGTGATGCTTTTCCATCCGGCGCAGGCTGATGATCTTGCGCATCGTCTTCACGTCGAACCCGGTCGACTTGGCTTCGCCATAGACGTCCTTGATGTCGTCGCTGATGCCCTTCTTTTCTTCTTCCAGCCGTTCGATACGTTCGATCAGCAGGCGGAGCTGTTCCGCCGAAACATTGTCGGTCATGCGGTCCTCGAATTTCACGCGAATAGGGAACGGGCGCGCCTAGCCGATCCGCGCGCCCGCCTCAACCGATCAGCGCGGCTCGGTGATCGCCGGCGGGTCGCTGGCCGGGAAGCTGTCCTCCAGCGCCTCGTCGAGCGCGTCGTCGGTGCGGTTCCTCGCGACGCTTTCTTCCATTTTCGCGATCTGCTCCGGCGTGGCGGGACGCTGGTGCGTCGCCTTCCACCGGGCATAGGGCATGCCGTACACCGCCTCACGTCCCTCGTCCTTCGACACGCCCGCCGCTTCACCCAGCCAGTCGCCAAGGCAGTTGCGGCAGAAACCGGCCAGTCCCATCAGGTCGACATTCTGCGCGTCGGTGCGATGTTGCAGGTGACGCACCAGACGCCGGAACGCCGCCGCCTGTGCCTGTTCGCTCATTGAATCGATTGTTGCCATGACATTGGCCTCCAAGGTTGATCGTTTACGAATAAGGGCTAGAGGCAGGCGCGCAACGCCCGGAGAGTGATTATGACCAAGGCCATTAGCCCCCGTTCGCGCAAGGTTCGCGTTCTCGCCACGCTCGGTCCCGCCAGCAACACCCCGGAAATGATCGCGAAGCTGTATGAAGCCGGCGCCGATGCATTCCGGGTGAATATGAGCCATGGCGACCAGCAGTCGAAGATCGCGGTGATCGAGGCGATTCGCGGGCTGGAGCGCCAATATGGCCGCCCGACCACGATCCTCGCCGATCTGCAGGGACCCAAGCTGCGCGTCGGCCGCTTCGCCGAGGGCAAGGTGATGCTCGAAACCGGGCAGCGTTTCACGCTCGACCGGTCGAACGAGCCGGGCGATGCGACCCGCGTCGAATTGCCGCATCAGGAAATCTTTGCCGCGATCGCGCGCGATGCCCGTCTGCTGCTGGACGACGGCAAGCTGGTGTTGCGCGTGCTCGACCATGACGATCAGAAGATCGTCACCGAGGTCGTGGTCGGCGGCGCGCTGTCCAATTCGAAGGGGCTGAACGTCCCCGATGTGGTGCTGCCGATGGCGGCGCTGACGCCCAAGGATATTTCCGACCTGCACTTCGCGGTCGAACAGGGCGTCGACTGGATCGCGCTGTCGTTCGTGCAGCGGCCGGAGGATCTGGCGGAGGCGCGCAAGTTGATCCAGGGCAAGGCCGCACTGCTCGCCAAGATCGAGAAGCCGTCGGCGGTCGCGCGGCTGGAGGAGATCGTCGAGCAGTGCGACGGCGTGATGGTCGCGCGCGGCGATCTGGGCGTCGAATTGCCGCCGCAGTCGGTGCCGCCGCTGCAAAAGCGCATCGTCGAGACCGCCCGCCGCCTCGGCCGCCCGGTGGTCGTCGCGACGCAGATGCTCGAATCGATGATTACGTCACCCTCGCCCACCCGCGCGGAAGTGTCCGACGTCGCCACCGCCGTCTATGACGGTGCCGACGCGATCATGCTGTCGGCGGAAAGCGCCGCGGGCAGCTGGCCGGTCGAATCGGTCACGATGATGAACGACATCTCGCACGCGGTCGAACGAGACCCGGCGCATGGCGACCGCGTCCACTTCACCGTGCTGCGTCCCGATCCGACCACCGCCGACGCGCTGGCCGAAGCCGCCAAGAACATCGCGGCGACGGTCGATGCGAAGGCGATCCTGTGCTTCACCAAATCGGGTTCGACCGCGCGCCGGATCGCGCGCGAGCGTCCGGCGGTGCCGATCATGGTACTGACCCCGCAGATCGATACCGCACGCCGGCTGGGGCTGTTGTGGGGTGTCCACGCTGTCCATACGCGGGATGTCGCGTCGTTCGAGGAAATGGTGGCCAAGGCCAAGCGCATGGTGCTGCGTCACAATATCGCGGGTGCCGGCGACCGCGTCGTCGTCTGCGCGGGCGTGCCGTTCGGGACGCCGGGGTCGACCAACGTGCTGCACGTCGTGCAGATCGTCGGCGACGAATTGAAGAACTACAAAAAAGCCGAGGCGTAAGCTGCAATTCCTCCCCGGCAAGGGGAGGGGAACCACTGCCGAAGGCGATGGTGGAGGGGGCGCTCCACGAGCGATCCGTACGCGGAAATCCCCCTTCGCCAGCGTCGCCGGTCCCCCTCCCAGTGCCGGGGCGGAGTTTACGCCTCTTCTACCCGTACATCGACGTCGAGCACCTCGTCGCCCGCGCCCATCCGCACCCCAGCGATCGGCGCGGCCGCAGCGGCGTCCAGTGCCACCGCGACGCGGATATGGTCGAGGCCCGATCGACCCCCCATAGCGGGGTCGAACGCATACCAGCCGTCCGCCACGAACGCCTCGGCCCAAGCATGCGGCGCGGCAGTACGGCGCGCATCATCGCCCGACAGGCTGTACCCCGACACATAGCGCGCGGGAACGCCCTGTGCGCGGGCAGCGGCGACGAAGATCTGCGCCATGTCACGCGGTGACAGTCGGTCGTCCGCCGTCGCGTCGACCGCGCTGCGGATCGTCGGCGTGGGTCGCCGGTCGAGCGGCCAACGGGTGTGGATCGCCGCCGCCAGCGCCGTCATCGCCGCCAGATCATTGCCTGTCGCCAGCACGGCGATCGCGTCATCGGCGATCGTGAGCGGCGTCGTCCGCAGGAACAGATCGGGCGGAAACGGTTCGTCGGTGCCCTCGATCGGCCCATCGCTCTCGCTCAACAGCGCTTCGCCGGTGACGATCAGGTTCAGCGTCTCGACCGGCCCCTCGGCATACAACATCCGCGTCCGATTGCCGTAGCCGTCGATACTCTCGCGCAACCGCGCGTCGCAGTCGACGTCGATCCGCCAGTTCACCACCGTCTGCTGACTGGTATCGCCGGGAAACAGGCGCAGCAGCTGGACGATGCGCGCCTGCGGTTCGGTGAAGTGATAGTGCGTTTCGTGTTGGACCGACAGCCGCATCAGATGAAGCGGAACTGGCGGGCGATCGCGGCATCGAGCATCGCATTCTCCCGGATGAAAGCGGTCAGATATTCGTGGAGGCCGTTGACGATGACCTCATGCGCGCGGGTCTTCTGCATCCGCGCCAGCCGGGCACGCGCCATGCGATCGGCCTCGCCCTGAAAGCCGGTGCGCTTGCCGAGCATGTTGAGCATGTCCACCGTTTCATCGACGCACGCTGCCAGACTGCGCGGCACCTCGCCCCGCGACAGCAGCAGCTCGATGACGCTCGCCGGCTTCAACCCGTCGCTGTAGAGCCAGCGATAGGCGGTGACCGCCGACACGGTCTGCAGGATCGTCGTCCATTGATCGCGGTCGATCGCACCGCCGATCCGCTCGCCCTCGGGCAGCAGCAGGTGATATTTGACGTCGATCAGCCGCGCGGTGTTGTCGGCCCGCTCGATCGCTGCGCCCAGTTGCACGAACCACGTCGCCTCGTTCTTCATCATGCGCTGGACCGCGCCTTCGAAGCCTCGCGCCTCGGCCTTGATCGCCTCGACCAGATTGAGGATGTCCTCGCCCTCCTCGCCGCGCGGCGCGTTGAAGACGATCCAGGCGCGATTGATCGCGGTCCAAGCGTCGCGGGTCAGCGCGGTGCGCACCGCCTTCGCATTGTTGCGCGCGGCGTCGAGGCACCACAGGATCGACCCCGGATGGCTACGGTCGCAGGTCAGGAACCGCGCGACCGATGCCTGTCCGACCGGCTGGTCCGTCGCGGCGAAACTGTCCTCGGTATAGCTGACCGCCAGCGCGCTGGCCCATGCCGCATCGCCCGCCGGGCGCGACGACAGCGCGTCGAGCCGCACCGTCGCCTCGACCAGCCGAGCGAGAAAATCGGCGCGTTCGACATAGCGGCCAAGCCAGTAGAGCGAGGCGGCGGTACGGGAGAGCATCGCCATGTCAGCGTCCCCCCTGCGACTGGGTCATGCCGCCCAACGTCTGCGACTGCATCGGCGGATCGTCCATCAGCACGAAACTGTCCTTGGTCCCGCCGCCTTGGCTGGAATTGACGACCAGCGACCCTTCCTTCAGCGCAACGCGGGTCAGGCCGCCCGGCACCACCTGTATCTTGTCGGCACCGGTCAGCACGAACGGACGGAAATCGACATGGCGGGGTGCCAGCCCCGCATCGGTCAGCGTCGGCACCGTCGATAGCGCCAACGTCGGCTGGGCGATGTAGCGCTGCGGCTCGGCGATCAGCGCGCGGCGGAAATTCTCGATCTCCACCTTCGACGCGGTCGGCCCCACCAACATGCCATAGCCACCCGATCCGTCGACCAGCTTCACCACCACTTCGCCTAGGTGGTCGAGGACATATTTCAGCGCATCGGGCTCGCGGCAGCGCCACGTCTCGACATTGGGGAGCAAAGGCTCGCTCTCCGCATAGAATTTCACGATCTCGGGCATGTAGCTGTAGATCGCCTTGTCATCGGCGATGCCGTTGCCCGGCGCGTTGACCAGCGCGACGTTGCCCGCGCGATAGGCGGCGATCAGCCCCGGTACGCCCAACAGCGAATCGGGCCGGAACACGACGGGGTCGATGAAGTCGTCGTCGATCCGGCGATAGATCACGTCGACCCGGACCCGCCCGGCAATGGTCTGCATCCACACCACATCGCCATCGACGACCAGATCGGCCGGCTCGACCAGTTCGATCCCCATCGAATCGGCGAGGAAACTGTGTTCGTAATAGGCCGAATTGAAATGCCCCGGTGTCAGCACGACGCAATTGGGATGCGCACCGGCACCCGGCGGTGCGACCGACCGCATCGTTTCGAGCAACAGGTCGGGATAGCTGTCGACCGCCGCCACCCGGAAATTGCGGAACAGTTCGGGGCATAGCCGGATCATCGCCTCGCGATTCTCCAGCATGTACGACACACCCGACGGCGTACGGGCATTGTCCTCCAGCACGAAGAATTCGTCCGGTCCGGTCCGTACCAGATCGATGCCGCAGATATGCGCCCACACCCCGTGCGGCGGCCGGATGCCGGCGATTTCAGGACGGAATTGTGCGTTGCCGAAGATCAGGTCGGCGGGCAGCACGCCGGCTTTCAGAATACGGCGCTCGCCATAGATATCGTCGAGGAATAAGTTGATCGCCTGCGTCCGCTGAATCAGCCCCTGGGACAGGCGGGTCCATTCGTCGGCCTTGAACACGCGCGGCACGATATCGAACGGGATGATCCGCTCGGCCGCCTCGCTCTCGCCATAGACGGCAAAGGTGATGCCGAGCTGGCGGAAGGTAGCCTCGGCCGATTGCAGGCGTCGTTTCAACTCGTGCGGCGGCACCTCGCGCATCCACCGCGCCAGTGCCGCAAGGTCGGCGCGCGGATTGTCCGGCCCACCATGTCCCCAGATTTCATCGAACGCTTGCCCCATTCGTCCCCCAACGCCGCCTGCCGCTAATTTCTCCCTATGCTGCGTTGCGAAGCGCGCGCTGGCAAGCAAGTTCGGGATCAGGAGACGAGATCGGTGAGGGTCGCCGGTGTAAGTAACTGCGGCAGAACCCGGGCATCGCGGCTGCCCGGTGCATAAAATAGATACAGCGGTACGCCGGCGCGGTTATGCGCCTCGATGAAACGGCCCAGCACCGGGTCGCCATCGGTCCAGTCGCCGACCAGCACCTTCACGCCGCCCTTGCCGAACGCGTCCGCGACCACTCGAGTCTCGATCGCGGCACGTTCGTTGACCTTGCACGTGAGGCACCAGTCTGCGGTGAAATAGGCGAAGACCGGCTTGCCCTCGGCCCGCAGCGACGCCAGTCGCGCCTCGCTGAACGGTTCGGCCCCGGCGATGCCGGTCGGTGCGGCACCGGCGCGCGGCGCGCGATGCACCAGCATGGCCGAACCGATCGCCAGCACCAGCGCCGCCAGACCCGGCCACCATGGCCGATCGCGCCCGCGCAACTGCCGCCGTCCGGTCCACCACAGGCCGAGCGCCGCCACCAGCAGCGCCGCCAGTCCCGTCGCCATCCCATCGACGCCCGCCTGCCGCCCCAATATCCATGCCAGCGCCAGCGCCGTCAGGAACATCGGCACCGCCAGGCATTTGCGGAACACGTCCATCCACGCACCCGGTCGCGGCAGGCGACGGCGCAGTGCGGGCACGAAGCCGAGCAGCAGGAACGGCAGCGCCAGCCCGAAGCCCAGCCCGGCGAACACCGCCATCGCCGCGACCGGCGGCAGGACCAGCGCCGATCCCAGCGCAGCGCCCATGAACGGCCCGGTGCACGGCGTCGCGACGAACGCAGCCAGCGCGCCGGTCGCGAACGCCCCGCCCCGCCCGCTGCGCGCCCCCACCTGCGGCGTCGGCAGTTCGAACAGCCCGGCAAGGTTCAGCGCGATGCCGCCGGTCAGCACCAGCAACAGCAGCACGACCCGCGGATCGGTCAGCTGAAACGCCCAGCCCGCCGCCACCCCCGCCGCCCGGATCGCGAGCAGCACACCGCCGAGCAGCAGGCACATCGCCACGGCACCGGCGGTGTACGCCACCCCCTCCGCGCGCGCATGGGAGGCCGACTCGCCCGATCGGGCAAGGCTCAACGCCTTCAGGCTCAGGATCGGAAAGACGCACGGCATGATGTTGAGCAGCAACCCGCCCAGCAACGCCCCGGCAAAGGCGATCAGCGCGGCGCGGATCGGTGCCGGTTCGGCGGGCGCGGCGACGACCCCCGGTGTCGCGCGAATCGCGAACCCCTGTCCCTGCCCGGTTCCCAGTACGCCTTCGAGGACCGCCGGACGTCCGGTTCCTTTCGTCGCGACGACGATCGCGTCGCCGTCGCGCCGGATCGTCTGCGGCGCGTCGTAATCGATGGCATCCTCGGTCAGCGGAAAGAAATAGGCAGTGCCGATCGCGACATCGGCCGGGAACGGCACCCGCAACCGCAGCTGCTCGCCGGGCTGGAACACGGCCGGCGATCCGATCGGTTTGGGCAGGGCCCGCCGCCAGCCATCGAACGCCGCGCGCCGTGCCGGATCGATCGCGCCGTCGCCGACGGTCAGATCGGCGGTCAGCACCGCCTTTTCCGGCACGCAGATTTCCCGGGTGCAGACCAGATAATCGATCGCCAGCCGGAGCGGCAGCCTCGTACCGACGGCCAGTCCGGCCGGCACCCGCAGTTCGGTCAGCAACGTCCAGGGGCGTTCATAGACGTAGTTCATGATGCCCGCGACGGTCAGCCGTTCGGGCACCGGATAGCGGAGGTCGCCGACGCTCGCGCCTGCCGGCAACGTCCAGTTGAGCCGCGGCTGGGTCCCCACCGCACCCGGATTCCGCCAATAGCCGTGCCAGCCGGCATCGGGCACCGACGCCAGCGCGATCGCGACGCCCGATCCCGCAGCGGGCGCATCGCTTTCGGCGACGATCCGCATCTGCACGTGCCGCTGCCCCGGAACCTGCGCCGCCGCCGGCCCGGTAGCCAGCAACAGCGCCAGCAGCCCTGCGAGCAACAAGGCGATTCGAACCGATACTATTCTTGCTGCTGTCATGGTCGGGGAGTAGCGGAGTTCCAGGACGGATGCACCGTCCGCGGAGTACCCGATGCGCCTCGTTTCCCTTGCCGCGCTGTTGCTGGCAACCGCTACCCCCGCGCTGGCGCAGACCGCCGCGCCTGCCGCCGCCGATCCGGCCCCGCCGACCTATCCGGCGACCCCGCCCAAGCTGATCGTCGCAATCTCGGTCGATCAATTCTCGGCCGATCTGTTCGCCGAATATCGCGGTCGCTTCACCGGCGGTTTCGCCCGGTTGCTGCAGGGGGTGGTATTCCCGTCGGGATATCAGAGCCATGCCGCGACCGAGACCTGTCCCGGCCATTCGACGATCCTCACCGGATCGCGCCCGTCGCGCACCGGCATCATCGCCAATGACTGGATCGACCAGCGCAGCAACACCCGTCCGGGGTTCAAGGTCTATTGCGCGGAAGACGAACGCGTCCCCGGGTCGACCTTCGACAACTACACGGTGTCCGACGCGCACCTGATGGTGCCGACGCTCGGCGAACGCATGAAGGCGGCCGATCCGCGGACCCGCGTCGTGTCGGTCGCGGGCAAGGACCGCGCGGCGGTGATGATGGGCGGCCACAAGGTCGACGAACTCTGGTGGTTCGGCAAGGACGGCTTCGTCAGCTATGCCGGCCGGGCGATGCCGCCAGTCGTGGCCCGCGCCAACGCCGCCGTCGCCACGCGGATCGCGACCGCACAGCCGGCGATGACGCTGCCCACCTTCTGCCAGCCGCTGGCACGCGCGGTACGGGTCGGCGACAAGACCGTCGGCACCGGCCGGTTCGAACGCGCGGCGGGCGACGTCGCCAATTTCCGACGGTCGCCCGAATATGACGCGGCGGTGCTGGCACTTGCCGCCGGGCTGATCCAGGACATGAAACTGGGTCAGGGTCCGCAGACCGACATCATCTCGATCGGCGCGTCGGCCACCGACTATGTCGGCCATGGCTATGGCACCGAGGGCAGCGAGATGTGCCTGCAACTGACCTCGCTCGACCAGAGCCTCGGCGAATTCTTCCGTGTGCTCGATGCGACCGGCGTCGATTATCAGGTCGTGCTGACCGCCGATCATGGCGGCAGCGACGCCAGCGAGCGGCTGGCCCATCACGCCGTACCCGATGCCGTGCGCCTCGACGGCGACTTCGCCGTCGAACGCATCGGCAAGGCGATCGGCGAGAGGCTGAAGATCGCCGGTCCGGTGCTGTTCGGCGGGGTGAATGGCGATGTCTGGTACGACATCAAGCTGACGGCGGCGCAGAAGGTTGCCGTCGAACGCGAAGCGATCGCCATGTTCGCCGCCCATCCGCAGACGCAGGCGGTGTTCACCCGCGCGCAGATCCTCGCGACGACGGTGCCGAACACGCCACCCGAAACATGGTCGCTGATCGAACGGGCCCGCGCATCCTATTACCCGGCGCGCTCGGGCGATCTGCTGGTCGCGATGAAGCCGCGCGTGCTGACCATCCCGCACCCGGTCGCCGGCACCTCCGTCGCGACGCATGGCAGCTTCTGGGACTATGACCGCCGCGTGCCGATCCTGTTCTGGCGAAAGGGTCAGGGCGGGTTCGAGGAGCCGTTCGGCGTCGAGACCGTCGACATCCTGCCGACGCTGGCCGCGACGATCCGCCTGCCGGTGCCCAAAAACGAGATCGACGGCCGCTGCCTCGACCTCGATCCGGGCGAAGGAACGACCTGCCGGTAATCGGCCGGCGTCGGAGGACCATCCGTCGGGGACGATGCCCGACGGATGGTTCGATCAGGGCAGCGTCACCGACGCCGTCGCTGCCGACGACGGATCGAGCCGATCCTGCAACGACTGGACGATCGCCGCCGCCGTCCGTTGCACCCTGCCGTCGAACACTTCGCGACCATTGACGACGATCCGCACCCGCTGGTCGAGATTCAACAGTCGGTCGGACAGGCGGACGACGGTTCCGGCCGGTACGCTGCCGGTCAGCGTGATCGTTTGCCCCTTCACCACGGCCTCGATCCGGTCGCCTGCCTTCGCCGTCGCCGCATTCGGAATGCGAAGCCAGTAGAAGCGGTCGTGCGTGACATCGTCCTGCACCCACACGATCCGGTTCGGCCACGGATTGCGGGCGAACTGCGCCATCCAAGGCAGCGCCTCCGCATCCTTCCGGTTCATCCAGTGCGGCAGTCCCGGATAGATGCGCGTCATCGATACATAACCGCCCGGATCGGCGGCGTGGAGCCGCTCCAGCTCCGCCCCGCGCTCGGCGGCGATCCGGTTGCGGTCATAGGCACTGTCGGCGCCACCCATGAAGATCGCGAACGGCAGGTTGCGGAGCGACGCGACACCTGCCTCGTTCGGATGCCCCGCCATCATCGCCGCCGCCGCGAAGCGATCGGCCATGCGCGGTGCCAATTGCCACACCCCGTCGCCGCCTGCAGAATAGCCGAGCAGGTAGACTCGATCGGGATCGACTCCGTTGATCGCGACCTGCGCATCGATCAGCCGCTGGAACAAGGGGTCGATCTGCGGCTCATGCCACAAATTCCACGTATCGGTCGGCGCCCGCGGTGCGAGATAAATGCCCTCCGCCGGCTGATACAGGCCGATCTGGTTGCGCCACTGTTGATCGTTGACCGCCGGTGCCGCATTGCCGCCGCCGTGCATCGATATCCACAGGCTGCGTTTGCCGAACGGCGCGTTGCCGAACGAACGGCTTTCCCAGCGCAGCGTCCGGTCGCCGATCGTGATCGCCTTCGCGTCCATCGCCGACTTTGCCGACGCGGCCACTTCCCGCGTCCGGGCAGCCGCGATCAGATCGATCGCCGTCTCCGCTTCGCGTCGAGACAGCGGCCGATGCAGCGCGGGCGCGTCCACGTTCCGCTTGCCCGCACCGGTGAGCCAGTCGGACAGCGCGTTCAACGAATGGGCCGGCGGCGATTTGGAGGAAGCCGCAACCGGTATGGTCAGGAGGAGCAACAGAGCGAGAAGAGAATGTATACGCATGCGATACGCCTACTGGCTATCAGACCGATGTCGAGGCGAAAGCACTGCACCATTTGGGTGACGTTGCTGGCTGTCACCGCCGTTCGAACTTGCGCACCCCCGGTCCCAGGCGATTCACGCCGATGGCGACGCCGTCACCGGTGTAGTCGGCGACGAACGCCGGGCTCTTCGTCATTCCCGGGGCGAGTCGTGCGTCATTCTCCTCGACGCGCAGGCCATTGGCCGGAAACGTCCGCTTTTCCGCCCCCACGACGATAAAGCCGGTCCAGTTCTCCTTTGCCTTGCCCTGTACGAAGGTGTTCCGCGCGATCAATCCGGTCGCGCCCTCGGGCAGGTCGATCATGTAATTGGTCTTGGTGCCGCGGCTGTCATCGAAGCTCGAATCGACGATCTCGATGCGGGGCGCGCGAATCTTGACGTAATGGCCGCCGGTGCCGCGTTCGAAGCGCGACCGCCGGATCGTGATCGAGCCGTTGTTGCTCAGATAGACCGAATGCGAGCAATCGACCGTCTCGTCGCATTGCCCCAGCCCGGCAAAGGTCGAGCGGTCGAGCGTGATGCGCTGCTGCCCCTCGGGATTGCCGCCGAGAATCCCTTCCTGACTGTCGAGAAAGGTTGAGTTGGTGACTGTCAGGTCGCCGATTTCGGTCCGGATGCCTGCGCCATTGCCATCGGGTACGCGGATGCCGCGAAAGATGATGCCGTCGACTGTCGACCGCCGCCCGCGCAGGACGAACGTCGCCTTTCCCTCGCACGCGCCGCCATCGAAGATGACGGTGCCCGGTACGCGGGCACGATAGGTGATGTCGCCGCCGGTCTGGACGGTGCAGTCGCGATAGGTGCCCGGCGCGATCAGGATCGTCGCGGTGTCATCGCGCACCGCCGTCACCGCGGCATCGATCGTGGCATAGCCGACACCGGTCTGCTCGATCACGAACGGCGCTGCGCGCGCCTGCGCCGGCAGCGGCGCGGCGGCAAGCAGCAGGATCAGGGGCGATACGATACGAACGTTCATCCGGCGAACCTCGACAATGTCGGACCCGCCATGCGCCGCCGCGGCGGTCGGCGGAAGCGCTAAATCAGCCCTATCCCCGTCCCGCCGTGACACGCATGATCAGACGTTCAGCCGCGCGCGCATTTCCTTGCCCGGCTTGAAATAGGGCACGCGTTTCGCATCGACTTCGACCGCTTCGCCGGTGCGCGGATTGCGGCCGGTGCGGGCTTCGCGGGCACGGGTCGAAAAGGCACCGAAGCCGCGCAGTTCGACGCGCCCACCGGCATGGAGCCGTTCGGTAATGGTGTCGAAAAAGATCGAGACGATCCGTTCCACATCGCGCAGTGGCAGTGTCGGATTATCCTGCGCAACCTTTTGTACCAGTTCGGATCGGATCATCTTTTCCTCGGCAATCCAGATATCTACGCCAAAATTATCTCGGCTGGGCAACGAACGCCTACCCTGAATTTATTTGCGGCGACAATCCGCCTTTCGAATGAACGAAAAACGGGGCGCTCCAGTTTGGAGCACCCCGTCGATCGTCCTGCAAAGGAAGGCGAAGCTTACTTCTGCTCGCCCCGAGCCTTCAACGCTTCGCCGAGGATGTCGCCGAGCGACGCACCCGAGTCCGACGAACCGTACTGCGCAACGGCCTGCTTCTCTTCGGCGATCTGCATCGCCTTGATCGAGAAGGTCGGCTTCTTCGAACGATCGAAGCCGGTGACCATCGCGTCGAACTTCTGGCCGACCTGGAAACGCTCCGGACGCTGTTCGTCGCGGTCGCGGCCGAGATCGGTGCGCTTGATGAAGCCGGTCGCGCCATCGTCGCCCTGCTGCACTTCGAGGCCCGCGTCGCGGACTTCGAGCACGGTCACAGTCACGATCGCGCTCTTGTTCAGACGGTCGCCCGCCTGCGCCGCGACCGGGCCGCCACGCTCAAGCTGCTTCATGCCGAGCGAGATACGCTCCTTGTCCGGCTCGATCGCCAGCACGACGGCCTGAACCGTCTCGCCCTTGCGATGCAGGTTCAGCGCGTCTTCGCCCGAAATGCCCCATGCGATGTCCGACATGTGAACCATGCCGTCGACGTCGCCGTCCAGACCGATGAACAGGCCGAATTCGGTCGCGTTCTTGACTTCGCCCTCGACGGTCGAGCCGACGGGGTGATCCTCCGCGAACTTCTCCCACGGATTGGCCTGTGCCTGCTTGAGGCCCAGCGAGATGCGACGCTTGTCCTGATCGACTTCCAGAACGATCACATCGACTTCCTGGCTGGTCGACACGATCTTGCCCGGATGGACGTTCTTCTTGGTCCAGCTCATTTCCGAAACGTGGACCAGACCTTCGATGCCCGGCTCCAGTTCGACGAACGCACCATATTCGGTGATGTTCGTGACGCGGCCCGACAGCTTCGCGCCGACCGGATACTTGGCACCAGCGCCATCCCACGGATCGCTCTCAAGCTGCTTCATGCCGAGCGAGATGCGCTGCGTGTCGCGGTTGATGCGGATGATCTGAACCTTGACGGTGTCGCCGATGTTCAGGACTTCCGACGGGTGACCAACGCGCTTGTACGACAGGTCGGTGACGTGCAGCAGGCCGTCGATACCGCCGAGGTCGACAAACGCACCGTAATCGGTGATGTTCTTGACGACGCCGTCGATGACCTGACCTTCGGCCAGGCTCTGGATCAGGCCCGAACGCTGCTCGGCGCGGGTTTCTTCCAGCACCGCGCGACGCGACACGACGATGTTGCCGCGCTTGCGGTCCATCTTCAGGATCTGGAACGGCTGCGGAATGTCCATAAGCGGGGTGACGTCGCGCACCGGACGGATATCGACCTGCGAACCCGGCAGGAACGCCACGGCGCCCGACAGGTCGACCGTGAAGCCGCCTTTGACGCGGCCGAAGATGACGCCCTCGACGCGGGCGGTCTTGGCGAATTCGGTTTCCAGCTTGTCCCACGCGGCTTCGCGCCGGGCGCGGTCGCGGCTCAGCATCGCTTCGCCGTTCGAATTCTCTACGCGGTCGACATAGACTTCGACTTCGTCACCGACCTTCAGATCGGCCTTCTGACCCGGCGCGGCGAATTCACGCAGCGGCACGCGGCCTTCGGACTTCAGGCCGACGTCGATGACGGCGAGGTCGTTTTCGATCCCGGTGACGGTGCCAATGACAACGCGGCCCTCGAAGCTTTCCGAGGCGCCGAACATGTCGTCGAGCATCGACGCGAAATCGTCACGGGTGGGATTTGCCATGCTGGCCATATAAATCTTGGTTCCTGAACGTACTGATTTCCGGCCGGCCGGTTGTCTCCGGCGGTCTTTGACCGGGATTGCCGCGCGCGCCGAATACGACACGCGGCATTCGGCGACCCCGTCGTCACGAAAGGCTTGCCCCGGCTATGCGGAAAGGGCGCGCAAGCACCCGGCCCTCGCGAGTCTGTGCTCGTCGAACCGGCGCGCCATACGCTTTTTGGGCGGAGGGTGCAACGGTTTGAGGTTCGCGCTCGGGTAGAAGAAGGGATTGGTTCACGCGAAGGCGCGAAGGCGCGAAGACGCGGAGAAGAAGCGCGAAGGTTGGATTTCGCGCAGAGGCGCGGAAGGCGCAGAGAGGTTGCGATCGCGGCGACGTCCTGCCGCGCCAGCGGCTGTCATCTATAGTTGCAGCGATATCGAAAGGCCGTGCCGGACAACCATCCGCCGTCCACCACGCAACCCCCTCTGCGATTCCGCGCCTTCGCGCGAAATCCAACCTTCTGCCCTTACCTTCGCGTCTTCGCGCCTTCGCGTGAAAACAAGATCACCCGCGCCGCGCGCCCGGCCGATACGGTTTTGCCGAATGCCGCGGCGGTGCGCTGTTCGTGCGCCGCTGCGGCGCGGCGGGCGGGCCGGCCATCTGTTCGAACATCAGATCGTCATCGGGCGTCGCGGTGCGCTTGACCGATGCGACGAACTTGCCGGCGATCGCCTTGGGAATTTCGAACGCCGACTCGTCGTTGCCGATGCGGATCGCACCGATCTCGCTTTTTGTAATGTGACCGCGGCGGCACAGCAGCGGCAACAACCAGCGCGGATCGGCATTGTGACGGCGGCCGACATTCATGCGGAACCACACCGTATCCTCGAAGCCCGGACGCGGCCCTTCCGGACGCTCCCGTCGTTCGGGTGCACCGGCTGCCGACAATTCCTCGGGCGCGGGCAGCTTGGCGCGATAGGCGCGAACCAGCAACGCCGCGATATCCTCGGGCGACTTCTCGGTCAGCAACCGCGCACCCAGCTCGACATCGGCCTCGTCGAATTCGACCGGCTCCGCCAGCTTGGCGAGCAGGCGCTCGCGATCGGCGGCATGGATCTGTTCGGGCGTCGGCACGCCGATCCATTCGGCGTTGATCTTTGCATCGCGCAACAGCCCTTCGACCCGGCGACGGCGCTGGAACGGCACGATCAGCGCAGCAATCCCCTTCTTGCCCGCGCGACCGGTCCGGCCCGAACGATGCTGCAACGCCTCGGCATCGCGCGGCAGTTCGACGTGGACGACGAGGCTCAGCGACGGCAGATCGATCCCGCGCGCGGCGACGTCGGTCGCGACGCAGACGCGGGCGCGGCGGTCGCGCAGTGCCTGCAGCGCATGGTTGCGCTCCGACTGCGAATGCTCGCCCGACAGCGCCACCGCGTCGAAACCGCGCTCGACCAGATTGGCGTGCAGGTGCCGCACCGCCTCACGCGTCGCGCAGAACAGGAACGCGGTGTCCGGTTCGTGCAGGCGCAGCAGGTTGACGACCGCATTCTCGATATCGTTCGGGGCGACGGTCATCGCCTGATAGCTGATGTCGCCATGGCCCCGCTCCGCCTCGCGCGTGTCGATGCGGAACGCGTCCTTCTGGTACCGCTTGGCCAGCGCGACGATCGGCTTGGCCAGCGTCGCCGAGAACAGCATCGTGCGGCGTTCGGCGGGCGTACGGTCCAAAATCCCTTCGAGATCCTCGCGAAAGCCCATGTCGAGCATCTCGTCGGCTTCATCGAGAATCGCGACCTTCAGGCTCGACAGGTCGAGCGCTCCGCGTTCGATATGATCGCGCAGCCGGCCCGGCGTCCCCACAACGATGTGCGTGCCGTGGCTCAGGTTGCGGCGTTCGCGCGCCGCGTCCATGCCGCCGACGCACGACACGATGCGCGCGCCGTTCTCGCCATACAGCCACTGCAGTTCGCGCGCGACCTGCAACGCTAGTTCGCGGGTCGGAGCGATGGCAAGCGCGAGCGGCGCGCCGGCGCGCGGCATCTTGTCGTCGGCGTCGAGCAGGTCGCGCGCCATGGCAAGGCCGAAGGCAACGGTCTTGCCCGATCCGGTCTGGGCGGACACGAGCAGGTCGCGTCCCTCGGCTTCGGGGGTAAGGACGGCCGCCTGTACGGCGGTCGGGGATTCATAGCCGCGCGCGGAAAGCGCCGCGGCTAACGGTTCGGGCAACGTCGAAAAAGGCATAAAGCGCCAAATGGCCCCAAATTGCGGCCACTACAAGGCCAAGACGGCGGCTTCACACCAATGCATGTAGCGTGACGTGCAAATTCCCGGCTGCTGCCGGTTCGGTCGGGAAGCGTACACGCGCCGTTGTCGGCTCCGGCGCGGCCACCCACATCGGTCTTTCGAAAGGAATTTTCATGTCGATCGATCGCCGCCGCCTGCTGGAACTGACCGGATTATCGGGACTTGCCGCCCTGATCGGCTGCGCGCCCGAGACGAGCGACGCCGCACCTGGTTTTCCGTTCAAGCTGACCGATACGCAGTGGAAGGCCCGTCTGACGCCAGCACAATATAATGTGTTGCGCCAGGATGGGACCGAGCGCCCCTATAGCAGCCCGCTGAACGGCGAAAAGCGCAAGGGACAGTTCGCCTGCGCCGGATGCGGCCATCCATTGTTCGCGTCGACCACCAAGTTCGAAAGCGGGACCGGCTGGCCCAGCTTCTACGCACCGCTGAACGGCGCGGTGGCGACCGCGACCGATCGCTCGATGCTGATGACCCGGACCGAAGTGCGGTGCGCACGCTGCGGCGGACATCTCGGCCATGTGTTCGACGACGGCCCCAGGCCGACCGGCAAACGCTATTGCATGAACGGCGTGGCGATGACCTTCCGCCCGGCCTGAAACGACGAACGGCCCGCAATACCGGTCGGTACGGCGGGCCGTTCGTGGAAGTTCGGTGGAAGCGATCAGTCGTTGAGGGCGACGACCTGCCTGGCGTGCTGCGGCTGGATGCTCGCTCCACCGGTCGGGGCCGGCGGATCGACCTCGGCGATTTCCATCGGCGCCGCGAATTCGGCGGGGACAGGTGCGTGGCCGGCATAAATGAAGCCGTTGGCAGGATAGGCAGAAGTGCCGAGCCCGCCGAGTGGACCGAACCACACCTTCACTTCGCTCCAGTCCCCCGCCGCTGATACATCGACAGCGCGGACGTCGCGTTCGATGCCGCCGCGCTGCGACCAGTTGGCGTGGGTGAGCAACACTTCGCGGTCGCTGACGACCTTCGACACCATGGCGACATGACCGAAGCGCATCTTCGACGTTGCTGCGAACGACAGGACCGCGCCTTCCTTCGGGGCATGGCCGCGTTCGTACTTGCCGGCGGCCTGACCCCACCACGTATGGGCGTTGCCGAAGATTTCGACGCCGGAGATTTCGCGGGCATAGGGAGCGCATTGCCAGAACCGGGCCTGCGCCGGGGCCACCATCGCCAGGGCGCACGAAACCACCAGCGCAAAACGCGCTGCCAAAGCACCAAAATTCATCTGATCCCCACGGCCCAACGAATGTCGTGAGCGGCATGAAGCAGGGTTTGATGGCCACGGAAACCCCATGCCCCGCCGATCGGGAACCAATTCGGACGAAGCGTGTTGCGGCGGCGATGACTGGCAGATGAACCGATCCGCACGGCATTTTCCTGCTCCGCCCTTTACCATTTCAACGCTTCGTCGGGTTCGCGTCGATGCGACGAACCGCATGACAAGGATGTTGCAATGCAGCACCCGACATGATCGGATGTGTCGTCGGCCGGGTTGCGACATGTTCGTTCAGTAAGCTGTTAACCGTTTCCGCGTAACATCCGGTCGTTGGCTATTTGGGCGGGGAGTTGATGATGGCGATTGCACGCAGACCAGCCGAAGGGGCGATGACGCTGGCCGAAATGAAGGAATTCGCGACGTTTTCGTCGGCGACGCAGCGGTACATCCGTCGCTCGCTCGACATCGGTCTCGACCGCGACGACGCGATGCGGCGCTGGTCGCGCGACGTCGTGGAGGCCGCCAGCATCCGCGCCCAGGCCCGCATCTACGACCGCCTGCCCGATATCCGTGCCTGCATCCCCGAAGACAGCGGCCTCGATGCGACCGAGCCGTTCATGACGCCACTGCTGATGGTCACCGCCTTCGATCTGGGTCAGGGGCGGCTGACGACGTTCGGCGCCTATCGCTTCCTGTACGAACGGCTGGTCGGTGCCGAGGCGCGGCCGTGGCTGCCCGCCGCGTTCTGCGCATCGGCGGCGCTGCCGCATCTGCATCCCGAACTACGGCGCAAGCTGTTGCAGTCGCTCAGCGAAGCGGCGGCGACCGCATCGGGCTGGTCGCTTCGGCCGCCCGCATTCTATCCGGCATGGGTCGAAAAGGTCGAAGCCGGCGCGCCGATGCACTGATCAACCGGCGGGTTCAGCGGCACGCGCCGCCGAACCCGCGTGCCGCCTGATCGAAGTGGAAATGGTCGCGATGGGCGGCGTTGTAATCGGGGGACAGCACCGTCGAGAACACGCCGCACGCCCCGTCGCGAACCTCCCGCAGGAACGCCGCCTTCGCCGCGTCGTCGCGCCCCTCCCCCGCCGTCCAGTCGCCGACGACACTGATCCGACGACCATCGTCCAGCACGAAGGCGGCGATATCCAGCGCATTCGCCGTCGCATGCTCGCTGAACGCGCCGGTGTCGCGGCCATAGAGCCGGCGGCAATTATAGCTGCCGAAATTCTGGGTCCGGGCGACCGGCGATCCGAAATGCTTCTGGGCGGCCGGCTGCACGACTTGCCACTCCCATAGCGCCATGGCGGTCGCCACCCGGCACGAGACACCGACATCGGGCGTGATGGCGATGGTGCGCGATCCGCCGCCGCGCATCCGCACGGCATCGTCATAGCCACATTGTGCCGATCCCTCGCGTGGCGGCAGCGCGGTATAGCGGACCCCCGCCGCATCGAGCAGCGCCCGACAGCCGGCAAAGTCGCCGCGCAGTTCGCCGATCTTGCCGCGCGTGAACATGCCGATCGGTTGCGACAGATCGAGCGGCGTCCATGGCACGTCCTGCGGCCGGCTGCGCGCAAAGGCGTATAGGGCGAAGGCGATCGCGGCGAGGATCGCGAACCACACCAGCGCACGGATGCTTGTCGACAGCGCCTTCACCCCCGCACCGCGCGCGATGCCCGTTCGGCGGTAACCGGATAGCCGAGATCATCGGGAATGCAGATCCAGTCACCATCGGTACGGGTTTCGACCCATGGCGTAATGGTCCGCACCGGCCAGCGCGCCGCCGATGCGAAAGCCGCATCGACATCGCCATGTTCGGCCAGCCGCTCCAGCACCCGCCGGGTCGGAAACAACAGGGTCGCCTCTCCCCTGTCCGCCGCCGCCAGGGCAGCCGCCGCCGTCGTCCACAGCACGCGGCTATTCTCGGTCGCATCGACGCGCGCGTCCGGGGCATGGTCCGGCAAGCGCGCCAGAAAGAAATGCGTGTCGAACACCCGAACCGGTACGTGCGTCGGCCGCCACCGCGCATAGGGCACCAGCAGGGTCGGATCGACCGGCCCCAGGTCGGCAATCGCGGCACCTTCCGCCAGCGCGACCCGCATCGACTCGACATCGCCGACGATACCGATCGCGATCCCTGCCTCCTCGATCGTTTCGCGGATCGCGGCCAGTCGCGGTGCCAGATCGCCATGCCCCATCGCCAGTGCCAACGCATGGTCACCAGCGTCGATCCGGCCACCGGGAAACACCAGTGCCCCGCCGGCAAACGCCATCGTCGCCGCGCGTTCGACCATCAGGATATCGGGCGGGCCATCGAATCGGTCGCGAAGGACGATCAGCGTGGCGGCGGGAATGGCAGCGGTCATCCACCCCGACGTGGGGAGCGGCGGACACGATGTGAAGTCAGTTCGGCGGCACGATCGGCGGCGCAACCAGCAACCGCCAGCCCTCGGGCAGATAGTCGAGCGACATATAATAATAGAACACGCACGACCGGTCGGGCCGATAGCTCGCGCCCTTCAACAGCCCGATCGCGATGCCACCCAGAAACACCGGCCCCCCGCTGTCGCCACCACGACATCCCGGCCCGGCAACGGCGACCCAGGTCGGCAGGCACGGCCCACCGCACAGATCGCCCGATGGCGCGAAATCGACCATCATCACCTCGGCACAGCTATAGCCGCTATTCTCGCCCCGGTGGCACACGATATCGCCGACCCGCGTGGCGGTACGACTGCGCTGTCCCTCGACCGTCCGGATCTGCGTCCGGGCCGCGTCGGCAAAGAACAGCGGGCGGGCCGCCTGCGGCGTCGCGTTGACCTGTACGTCGTGAAAGCCCCAGCCCCATTGTCCGACGAACGTCGTCGGCGTGATTGATCGGTCGGGGCCGATATGGTCGAGCTGATCGGGGCAATGCGCGGCGGTGACGATGCCGGTCTGCGTGCCGTCGGTGACGACGAAGCCGGTCGTGCAATAATAGCGGCGACCGGTGACCGGGTCCGGCCCGATCAGCCGCGAGCCACCGATGACTTCCCCGGCAAGGTCGAGGTTGGGCCGCCCGGTCGTCGCGATCCGGATCGGCACGCCGGTCATCTCAACGATCCGACGCCGCAGTGCCGCGACATCGCCGGCAGCATCGGCTGCCCCGATCTGGATCAGCAACGCTCCCTGCCGGGCATCGACGCCGATCGCCGGCGGGCGCGTCAGCATCGCACGGATCGCCGCCTGATGCTTGTTGAGGGCGTCGAGCAGCTCCACCCGGGTCGATTTCGCCCCGATCCGGAAGCGGACCGGAACGACCAGATCGCCCGCCCGGACCTCGCCATCCGCGACCGGTCGATTGCCGGTCAGCAGCACCGATACCGCGCCATCCGGCTCGATCGCGACGCCGGTGAGCCGATCGCGATAGCGGCCTTCGATCCAGTCGGTCGCGGCGATGCTGGCGACCTGCTTGCGCAGCAGGATCAGTGCGGCCGCCGGGTCGATGCCACGAAGACGCGCGACCTCGGCGGCATCCTGCGCCAACGCCGCCTCGCGCGAAACGATCGTGGCGGCATCCTGCGCCGCGACGGGATGTCCCGCCACCAGCGCAAGCGCCGCCACCATCCAGCGCAGCATGGCGGTCAGTCGAGCCTGCGCGCCAGTTCCTTGTTCAGCGCCAGCGCCGCCAGCGTACCCACCGCACCCGACAACAGGTACAGGCCCGACGCGATCAGCCCCAGCTTGTCGGCCAGCGCCAGCGCGACCAGCGGCGCGAAGCCGGCACCGAACAACCACGCAAGGTCCGAGGTCAGCGCCGCACCGGTGTAGCGCGAATCCTTGGCGAAGTTCGCCGCGACCGTGCCCGAAGACTGGCCGAACGACAGGCCCAGCAGGATGAAGCCGGTGATCATGAAGGCAATTTCGCCGGCATCGCCACCGTTCAGCAGCAACGGCGCCAGTCCGGAGAACAGTGCGATCGCGACCGCGCCGATGCCCAGCAGCGTCCGGCGACCGATATGGTCGGCCAGCACGCCGGAAATGATGATCGCGAAGATGAAGAAGACGGCGCAGGCGGTCTCGATCCACAGGAAGCGCGCGATCTCCTGTTCGGTGAACAGCAGGATCCACGACAGCGGAAACACGGTGACCATGTGGAACAGCGCAAAGCTGGCCAACGGCACCAGCGCGCCGATCACGATCGTCTTCCATTCGCGGCCGACCGTCGGCAGCACCGGCGACGCCTTCAGTTCGCGATTCTCGAACAGCGCGGTATATTCCGGCGTCACGACGATCCTCAGCCGGGCGAACAGCGCGACGACGTTCAGCGCGAACGCGACGAAGAACGGATAGCGCCAGCCCCAGCTGATGAAATCCTCGGCGCTCATATAGGCGGTGAAGAACGCGAACAGCGCGCTGGCGACCATCAGGCCGAGCGGCGCGCCCAGCTGCGGGATCATCGCATACCAGCCACGCCGGTCCTGCGGCACGTTGAGCGCGAGGAGCGACGCAAGGCCGTCCCATGCCCCGCCGAGCGCGATACCCTGCAGGATACGCAGTGCCGACAGCAGGATCGCCGACCACACGCCGACCGCGGCATAGCCGGGCAGGAAGCCCATCGCCACCGTCGCGGTGCCGAGCAGGAACAGCGCCATCGTCAGCTTCGTGCCGCGACCATGCCGGCGGTCGACCCACATGAACAACAGCGTGCCGAGCGGACGGGCAAAAAACGCCAGCGGGAACAGCGCGAACGAATACAACGTGCCGGTCAGCCGATCGACGAACGGAAATACCAGCTGCGGGAACACGATGACCGATGCGATCGCATACACGAAGAAGTCGAAAAATTCCGACGTGCGCCCGATGATGACGCCGATCGCGATCTCTTCGGACTGGACGCTGATCTGCGCCTCGCCGTTCGGGGATGCGTTGACGGCCCGGGCATCGGCCTCGATTTCTTGGGAATGGACGAAGGCCTCGGCCATAGGGACTCCAAACGTTGCGCGGACGAAGGCGCGGTAAGACTGACTGCTCGCCCGTTATCGCAATGCACCAAACGCGGGGATAGGACAAAATGTCCTATCGCAGTGCAGCATCGCTCGGCATAGGTCGCCCCCATGATCCTGCCCCGCTCGATTCCGTGGCATCGGCCACTGCGCTCGCTCCTGCCCCTCGCGGCCCTGCCGCTGGTCGGCGGCTGCAACATGGTCGTGCTCAATCCCGCCGGCGACGTCGCGCGACAGCAAGCCGACGTCCTGATGATATCGGTGGGGCTGATGCTGCTGATCATCATTCCGGTGATGGCATTGACCGTCTGGTTCGCGTGGAAATATCGCGCGACCAATGAAAAGGCGACGTACAAACCCGATTGGGACCATTCGACCGGTCTGGAGCTGATTATCTGGTCGGGGCCGCTGCTGATCGTCATCGCGCTCGGCGCACTGACGTGGATCAGCACCCACCTGCTCGATCCGTATCGGCCGATCGGCCAGATTTCCGCCGGCAAGCCGGTACCGGAAGATCAGCAGCCACTGGAGATCCAGGTCGTCTCGCTCGACTGGAAGTGGCTGTTTATCTATCCCGAACAGGGCATTGCGACCGTCAACCGGCTGGTCCTGCCGGTCGACCGACAGGTGCGGTTCCGCCTGTCGTCGTCATCGGTGATGAACACCTTCTACGTCCCTGCGATGGCGGGCATGATCTACACGATGCCCGGCATGGAGACGAAACTGCATGCGGTGATGAACAAGGCGGGAACCTATGACGGCATGTCGGCGCATTATAGCGGTGCCGGCTTCTCCTATATGAACTTCAAGACCACCAGCACCGACCAGGCCGGCTTCGACCGCTTCGTGGCGGGCGTGAAGGCAATGCCCAACCGCCTCGACACCGGCCGCTATCTGGTATTGGAACGACCGAGCGAGAAGGTCGCGCCGATGGGCTTTGGCGGCGTCGAGCAGGGCCTGTTCACCCGCATCGTCCAGATGTGCGTGAAGCCCGGCACGCCGTGCATGACCGAAAGCATGCAGCATGGCGGTCACGACGGCGCGCTGGGCGGCCCGACCAACAATCGTCTGCCGCCGCAGGGCGAGGACACCAAGGGCGCCCTCGAAAAAGCCCCGTCCGACTATGGCGTCAGCCCGCACAGCAGCGGCGACGCGCCCGAAGGATCGAAGGCCGCGCCCGGCAGCAACAAGCCGGGCAGCGCCAACAACCGTAACATGACCCGCGTCGCACCGCTGGCGATCCCGGGCCGCCGCGCTTCGGCGCAAGGCTGAGAAACATCATGTCCGATACCCTTACCAAGCTGATCTTCGGTCGCCTGACGATCGAAAGCTTCCCGATCCACGAACCGATCATCGTCATGACCTTCGCGGCGGTCGCCATCGGCGGCGCGGCGGTGCTCGGCGCGCTGACCTATTTCAAGCTGTGGGGCTATCTCTGGAAAGAGTGGTTCACGACGGTCGATCACAAGCGGATCGGGATCATGTACATGATCCTCGGCATCGTCATGCTGCTGCGCGGTTTCGCCGACGCGATCATGATGCGCAGCCAGCAGGCGATCGCCTTCGGCCAGAACGAAGGGTTTCTGAACGCCCATCACTATGATCAGGTGTTCACCGCGCACGGCGTCATCATGATCTTCTTCGTGGCGATGCCGCTGGTGACGGGTCTGATGAACTACATCGTCCCGCTCCAGATCGGCGCGCGCGACGTGTCGTTCCCCTTCCTGAACAATTTCAGCTTCTGGATGACCACCTCGGGTGTCGTGATCGTCATGGCCAGCCTGTTCGTCGGCGAATTCGCCCGCACCGGCTGGCTGGCGTTCGCGCCGCTGTCGGGCCTCGATTACTCGCCGGACGTCGGCGTCGACTATTATATCTGGGCGCTCCAGCTGGCGGGCGTCGGGACCTTGTTGTCGGGCGTCAACCTGATCGCGACCATCGTCAAGATGCGCGCGCCGGGCATGGGCCTGATGAAGATGCCGATCTTTACCTGGTCGGCGCTGGTCACCAACATCCTGATCGTCGCCGCCTTCCCGGTCCTGACCGCCGTGCTCGCGCTGCTGTCGCTCGACCGCTATGTCGGCACCAACTTTTTCACCAACACGTTGGGCGGCAACCCGATGATGTACGTGAACATGATCTGGATCTGGGGCCACCCGGAAGTCTACATCCTGATCCTGCCGGCGTTCGGCGTGTTCTCGGAAATCGTGTCGACTTTCTCGGGCAAGCGGCTGTTCGGCTATACGTCGATGGTCTACGCGCTGCTGGTCATCACCATCCTGTCGTATCTGGTGTGGCTGCACCACTTCTTCACCATGGGATCGGGGGCGAGCGTCAACTCGTTCTTCGGCATCACCACGATGATTATCTCGATCCCGACGGGCGCGAAGATCTTCAATTGGCTGTTCACCATGTATCGCGGTCGTATCCGCTACGAACTGCCGATGCTGTGGGCGATCGCCTTCATGCTGACCTTCACCATCGGCGGCATGACCGGCGTTCTGCTCGCGGTGCCGCCCGCCGACTTCGTGCTGCACAACTCGCTGTTCCTCGTCGCCCACTTCCACAACGTCATCATCGGCGGCGTGGTGTTCGGGATGTTCGCGGGCATCAACTACTGGTTCCCCAAGGCGTTCGGCTTCAAGCTCGACAAGAAGTGGGGTCTGGTCAGCTTCTGGTGCTGGTTCGTCGGCTTCTGGGTCGCCTTCACCCCGCTCTATGTGCTGGGCCTGATGGGTATCACCCGCCGCCTGCGCCACTTCGACGATCCGAGCCTGCAGATCTGGTTCGTCATCGCCGCCGTGGGTGCCGCGATCATCGCGGTTGGCATCGCCGCCTTCCTGATCCAGATCGCCGTCAGCATCATGAACCGCGACAAGCTGCGCGACTTCACCGGCGATCCTTGGAACGGACGCAGCCTCGAATGGGCGACCTCGTCGCCGCCACCGGACTATAACTTCGCGTTCACGCCGGTCGTCCACGACATGGACGCATGGTACGACATGAAGAGCCACAAATATGCCCGGCCGACCGACGGCTTCCAGCCGATCCACATGCCGAGCAACACCTGGGCCGGCATCGTGCTGGCGGGCCTGTCGACGGTCTTCGGTCTGGCGATGGTCTGGTACATCTGGTGGCTGGCGGCACTGTCGTTCGTCGCGGTGATCGGCGTCGCCATCTTCCACACCTTCAACTACAAGCGCGACTTCCACATTCCGGTCGAGGAAGTCATCGAGACGGAGCGCCGGCGTACCGCCGACCTCCAGGCCGCGGGGGCGTAAGGAATATGGGTTCGTCGGTTCAAGTCCCCGCAGGCGCGTCCGAACGCGCCTTCCACCTCGCGGAGGAGCATGAGCATGAAGCCGGGTCGAGCACGATGCTCGGCTTCTGGCTCTACCTGATGAGCGATTGTCTCATCTTCGCCATGCTCTTCGCCTCCTATGGCGTCTATTCGGGCAGCACCGCGGGTGGCCCGGACGCCAAGGAGCTGTTCGACCTGCCGCTCGTCGCGCTCAACACCGCGATGCTGCTGTTCTCGTCGATCACCTATGGCTTCGCGATGATCGCCGCCGAAGAGGGCAAGAAGACAGCGACGCTGCGCTGGCTTGCCATCACCGGCGTGTTCGGACTGTGCTTCCTCGGCATCGAACTCTACGAGTTCAGCCACTTGATCCACGAAGGCGCCGGTCCGCAGCGCAGCGCGTTCCTGTCCAGCTTCTTCACGCTGGTCGGCACGCACGGCCTGCACGTCACCTTCGGCATCGTCTGGCTGGTGACGCTGATGGTGCAGGTCGCCAAGTTCGGGCTGGGGGCCGCCAATATGCGCCGCCTGATGTGCCTGTCGCTGTTCTGGCACTTCCTCGACGTCGTCTGGATCGGCGTCTTCACCTTCGTCTATCTGCTGGGAGTGCTGTAATGGCCGGCCACGCTCATCACGACGCGCATGGTCATGGCGGCCATGGCGATGCGCCCGCCCACGGCTCGCGCCGCGAATATATCACCGGTTTCCTGCTGTCGGTGGTGCTGACTGCGATCCCCTTCGCGCTCGTCATGACCAACGCCTTCGCCGATACCCGGATCACCGCCGGCATCGTCATGATCAGTGCGATCGTGCAGATCGTCGTGCACATGATCTACTTCCTGCACATGAACACGAAGTCGGAGAATGGCTGGACGCTGATGGCGCTGATCTTCACCGCCATCCTCGTCGTCATCGTGCTGTCGGGGTCGTTGTGGGTGATGTACCACATGAACCTGAACATGATGCCGCAGATGTCCGGGGAAATGAGCGGGATGTGACCCGGCCGGGGGGCATGCGGCGCATCCTGATCGGAACCCTGATCGGATGCGTCATCGCCAGCCTCCTCGCGCTGGGGGTGTGGCAGTTGCAGCGTCGGACGTGGAAACTGGACCTGATCCAGCGAACCGAAGCGATGCTGCGCTCCCCCCCCATCCCTGCCCCGCCGCCGTCGGCATGGGGCACGATCGGCACCGACGATATGTACCGACCGATCACCGTTACCGGTCGCTATCGTGCCAAAGCCGATACCTATACGCAGGCCGCGACCGCGCTCGGCGGCGGCTTCTGGGTCCTGACCCCGCTCGATACCGGGCACTTCACCGTTCTGATCAACCGCGGCTTCGTGCCGCCAGATCAGCGCGGCAAGGTTCCGCCACCGGCGGGCACCGTCACCGTCACGGGATTGTTGCGCGTCACCGAACCGGGCGGCGGCTTCCTGCGCAGCAACGATCCCGCCACCGACCGATGGCATTCGCGCGACGTCGCCGCGATCGCGACCAGACGCGGCCTGTCCGGCGTCGCTCCCTATTTCATCGATGCCGCCGCGACACCGGGCGCGCCTTGGCCGCGCGGCGGCCTGACGGTGGTCAATTTCCGCAACAGCCATCTGGTCTATGCGCTGACATGGTTCGGCCTTGCCGCACTGCTGGCGGGCATGACGTGGTTTGTCGCGCGGCCGAACAAACGGGCGTAACATGCGCCCGATGCAGCCCGCCGCCGCCCCGACTCCCTATGTGCCGCCCGCCGAAGGTGTCGGACGCAACATGCTGCTGCTGGTTCAGCTGCGCTGGCTGGCGGTCGGTGGGCAGTTGGCGACGATCCTCGTCGTCGACGGGTTGCTGGGCATCCATCTGCCGCTGGTGCCGATGGCGGGCGTTCTCGCGGCACTGGTGCTGCTCAACCTGCTGACCCTCGCACGCCGGTCGCGGTGGAGCGACACGAACCTGCCGCTGTTCGCCGCACTGATGTTGGATGTCGCCGCGCTGACCGCACAACTCTATCTGTCGGGCGGGGCACGCAACCCGTTCGTGTCGCTCTACCTGTTGCAGGTGGTCATCGGCGCGATCCTGCTCAACGTCTGGTCGAGTTGGGCACTGGTCGCGATCACCAGCGTCGCCTTTGCGCTGATGGGACCGTTCCACCGTCCGCTGCAACTGCCGCCGACCTATGCCAGCAGCCTGTCCGATGCGTTCCTGCTCGGCAACTGGATCAATTTCGTGCTGGCGGCGACGCTGCTGGTCGCGTTCGTGACGCGGATCGCCGCCAATCTGCGCAACCGCGATACCAAGGTCGCGCAACTCCACCAGCGTGCGGTCGAGGAGGAGCATATCGTCCGCATGGGCCTGTTGGCGAGTGGCGCGGCACATGAACTGGGCACGCCGCTATCGTCGATCTCGGTGCTGCTGGGCGACTGGAAGAACGAACCGGCGGTGCGCCGCGACCCGCGTTTCGCTGCCGAGGTCGACGACATGCGATCCGAAGTCGCGCGCTGCAAGGAGATCGTGTCGGGCATCCTGTTCGCGGCGGGTGAGGTGAAGGGCGAGGCCCCGACCCGAACCACGCTCCGCACCTTCCTGACCGCCACGCTCGACCGCTGGCGCGGCACCGATCCCGCCCGCGCCGCGTTCGACGACCGACTGGGACCAGACGTGCCGATCGTTGCCGATCGTGCGCTGGCGCAGGCGCTGACCAACCTGCTCGACAATGCGGTCGAGGCCGGCGGCCGCAATATCGCGCTGGTCGCGCTCCGCGACGGCGCGATGCTGCGGCTGACGGTGCGCGACGACGGCAACGGCTTCGCCGACCGTATTCTTTCCAGCCTCGGCAAGCCCTATAATACCAGCAAGGATCGGCAGGGTGCCGGCCTTGGCTTGTATCTCGCCACAAACGTGCTGCGGCCGCTTGGCGGAACGATCGAGGCGGTGAACCGTGATAGCGGCGGTGCGGAGACAACGCTGATCCTGCCGATCGAGTCGCTGGCGTTGGAGAAGACGAAATGACCGACCGTCGCCTGCTGATCGTCGAGGACGATGCGACGTTCGCCCGCACGCTGTGTCGCTCGTTCGAACGGCGCGGCTATGCAGTGGAGGTGATCGGCGGTCCCGACCGGCTGGACGATGTCGCGCGCGGCTTCGAACCCGAATATGCGGTCGTCGATCTGCGGCTGGGCGGCGCATCCGGCCTCGCCTGCGTCTCCGCGCTGTCGGCGATCGACCCGACCATGCGGATCGTCGTGCTGACCGGATTTGCCAGCATCGCGACGGCGGTGGAGGCGATCAAGCTGGGGGCCACCAACTATCTGACCAAGCCCGCGAATACCGACGAAATCGAGGCGGCCTTCGCCAAGGTCGACGGCAATCCCGAAGCCGACCTGACTGCCGCGCCGACTTCGATCAAGACGCTGGAATGGGAACATATCCACCAGACGCTGGCCGATACCGGCTTCAATATCTCCGAAGCGGCGCGCCGGCTGGGCATGCATCGCCGGACGCTTGCCCGGAAACTGGACAAACGGCATCTTTCCTGACCCATGAGGGTTCGAAACCGTTCCCCGCTTGTGGTAACAGGTCGCCAGGGGCAACGGTTCATCGTGCGGAAGGTTGGGATCCGTATAGGACGACCACCGTACCAACAGAGTCTGGGATGAAAGCGATTACCGATCACCGCCTATGTTTCGCCCGTGCGCTGCGGCGTGCCCTGTTCGCCGGCGCGGGCCTGACGCTCGCGAACGTCGCTTCGGCGCAGGTCCTGCCGCCGCCGGTCGTGCCGACCGTCCCGATGGCCGCGCCGATGGTACAACCGATTCTTGCGCCCTTGCCGCTGCCGACGCTGACCGCCGCGCAGGAGAGCGAGCTTGCCCGGCTGCTCGCGCGTGATGCGGTGACGCAGGGGCTGAAGGACCGCGAGCCGTTGCTGGGTGCACTGAGCGGACCTGCGCTGGTGCAGGCGGCGCTCGACCATGCCCATGCGGTACGCGCCGGTCGGCTCGACACCGCCGATTTCCAGAAGGACTGGGCGATGCGCCCGCAATCCTATGACCCGCTGCCCGCGTTTCGCGATGCGGTGGCGAAGGACCGGCTGGCGGCGTGGGTCGCGTCGCTGCCGCCGCCCTATGCCGGATATGACACGCTGGTCGCGGGCCTTGCGCGCTATCGCAAGATCGCCGCGAATGGCGGCTGGCCGATCGTCGCCGCCGGTTCCGACCTGCGCATGGGCGGACGTGGTCCGCAGGTCGCGGCGCTGCGCAAGCGGTTGGCAGTCGAGGATTCCGAATTGTCGGCCAGCGGCGACAGCTTCGATCCGGCGCTGCTCGACGCCGTCCGCCGGGCGCAGCGCCGCTACGGCCTGAACCCTGCCGGACAGGTCGGTGCGCAGACCATCGCTTCGCTGAACGTCCCCGTCGGGGAGCGGATCAAGCAGATCAAGGCAAATATGGAACGGTGGCGCTGGCTGCCGACCGAGCTGGAAAAGAACCGCATTCAGGTCAACATCGCCGCGGCGGTGCTGACAGTGTTCGACGGCGATCAGCCGGTGACGTCGATGAAGGCGGTAACCGGGCGACCGGGCGACGAGACGCCGATGCTGACCTCGACGATCCATTCGATCGTGCTCAATCCGCCATGGAACGTGCCATCGTCGATCGCCGACAAGGAATTGTGGCCGAAGGAACGCGCCAATCCCGGCTATCTGAAGCGCAACGGGTTCCGCGTCATCGAAACCGAAGGCGGCGGGCGTCGCCTGCAACAGGCGTCGGAGCGGAGCGCGCTGGGCCGGTTCAAGTTCGATTTCGACAATCCGTTCGCGGTGTATCTGCACGACACGCCGGCCCAGTCGGGCTTCGCCAATTTCGACCGGCTGGCCAGCCATGGCTGCGTCCGGCTGGAAAAGCCTGAGGATCTGGCGCGGCTGTTGTTGCGGACCACCCCCGACTGGTCGGCCGGGCAAATCGATACGACGCTGGCGTCGGGCAAGACGGTACGCGCGCGCGTTGCCGACCCCGTAAAGGTCTATCTGCTGTATTGGACCGCGTTCGCGACGCCCAACGGCACGATGAGCTTCCGCGAGGATCCGTATAAATGGGACGGCGTGCTGGCGAACAAGATCGCCGCCCGCGCCGAAGCCAGCCAGTTGGCGGCACGATAAGGGGATGGCGATGAAGAGCGGATGGCGTGCGATGCTGCTGGCAGGCAGCGGCCTGTTGCTGACGGCGGGGCTGGCGGCCTGTTCGAACGACAATGTCGACGAGGCACCGATCGAAAACAGCGCATTCGATGAGGAAGCGCCGCCCCCGACGCCCCTGCCGGAAGAAAACTACGAAGTCGCGCCGCCGAAGATGGAGAATCTGAGCGCGGTCGCACCGGCTGAGGAACTCCCCCCACCCCCGCCGATCGAGCCCGATCAGCAGGTGCTCGACGACGCATCGGCGACGGGCATGACGTCCCGCTCCACGCGGGGCGAGGAAAAGGCGGCGGACGACGCCGCGGATGCCCCGGTCGACGATGCGATGTCGAACCAGCAAGGTCAGTGAGGTTTTGGTATCGGCCATGCCCATGGCCGATACCGGGATTGCGGCGTCGGCATGGAGGCGGTGGAACGCGAGACTTTCGTAAAATTCACTCGCTCGGGAGCCTGCCGCGCCTCGTTCCTGACGCTGCTCCCAATTTGCGGCAGGCACCGCGTGTTCGGAATGGTTACGGTGTTTGCAGCATGATTCGTGCGCGATCGCAGGCCGAGCAACCTTCACCAAGCCGTCAAAGCGGACCACATATCAAGCAGTGCCCACGCTTCAGGGCAGACCGGGTCGCCGCCGCCCAGTCCACTGCAACCGTCGGCCAACAACACGACCATCAACGACCGTTCAGGCCGCCTGCGCAGCGACCTCCACGACGGCAGCAGCATCGGCATAGGCTTTTTCGAGGTAGAGGTTGGCGAGTTCGTAATGCGCATGCACAACCTGCTCATGGTCGGCCTGCTGCGCCAATTCCAACTGCTGTTCCGCACGGCGTACAAAGTAGGACATTTCGTCCGGTCCGATCAAAGACACGACAACCTCTCAAGGGCGTTTGCCGCCCGCTTATTACACTCGCCCGGTGCAACCGGACCTCGCTAAAACGCTTGGCGGCTACGAGGGATGCCTGTCGCTGCAAATTCTGACGTAGTGATTACAATGGCATCCGCCGGATCACATCCGGCGATGCTTTCCGCCATAGCGCCCGCCGATATACGCGCCCAGCCGATTCATCTCGCTCGCAGCCGCAACCACCGCGTCGGACTGACACGGCAGCGGGTCGCGGTCGTGCTCGGCCGCGCGACTCGCGACCTTGGCCGCCAGTTCCTCGATATCGGCGCGCGACAGCAGGTTCTTCTCGCGCAGCAGGCAAAGCAGGCTTTGCAGGATCACCATGCTCTTTTCGCCGGCAGCATCGCCCGGTTCGATCGGATTCATCGTTCCTCTCCTTTATGTTATGCCGGAGAGCATATGCCGATCGGGCGATGATGCAAGCGGGCGGGCCTAGTTCAGCCCACCGCCCAGTGTCCGATACAGGGTCACCAGATTGGTCGCCTGGGCGAGGCGCGTCTGCACCAGCGTCTGCCGCGCGGCATAGCTGGTCCGCTGCGCATCGAGCGTGTTGAGGAACGAATCGATTCCTGCCCGATAACGCGCATCGGACAGGCGCTCGGCGGTCGCCGCCGCCCGTGCCCGCGCGGTCTGGGCCGACAATTGCTCGCCGATCGTGCCGCGCGTCGCCAATGCATCCGCAACCTCGCGAAACGCGGTCTGGAGC
Organism: Sphingomonas sp. Leaf62; assembly: GCF_001421915.1. Classification (NCBI taxonomy): domain Bacteria; kingdom Pseudomonadati; phylum Pseudomonadota; class Alphaproteobacteria; order Sphingomonadales; family Sphingomonadaceae; genus Sphingomonas; species Sphingomonas sp. Leaf62. The sequence goes on from NZ_LMLN01000009.1 coordinate 90,679, forward strand.
GTTCCTTCATAGGTGGCGACCGCCGCCAGCTGTTGGCCCCGCGCAACCTCGACATTGCCGCGCCGCTGCCCGCCGTCGAACAGCGGCAGCGAGGCGGCCGGCGAGATCGAGAAGTTCTGCGTTCCCGCACCGAACAGCCCGCCCAGCGCGGTGCTGATGGTGCCCAGCGTCGCCGTCAACGAGATGGTCGGGAACAGCGCCGCACGCGCCGCGCCGATATTGGCGTTGGCCGCATAGAGGCGCCGTTCGGCCTGCAACACATCGGGTCGCCGCAACAGCACCGCCGACGACACGCCGGTCGGCAGATCGGTCAGCACCGGATCGCGGTCGCCCAGTTCGGTCGGCAGCTGTTCGAGGGGGATGGTCGTGCCGGCGAGCAGGTTGATCGCGTTCTGGTCCTGCGCGATCTGTGCGGTCAGCGCCGCGATATCGTTGCGCGCCTGCTGGTACGTGGTTTCGGCCTGCTGCACCTCCAGTTCGGAGATGACGCCGACGCGAAACTGCGCACGCGTCAGTTCGAGCGTCCGCCCGAAACTGTTCAGCGTTTCGCGCGACAGCCGCAACTGATCCTGATCGGCCGCCATCGTCAGCCAAGCCGTCGCCACTTCGCCGACCAGCGCAATGCGCGCCGCCCGCTGTGCTTCCTCGGTCGCGAAATATTCCTGCAACGCGGCCTGGCTCAGGTTGCGGATCCGGCCGAACAGGTCGAGTTCGAACGCCGAAAAGCCGACCGACGCCTGATAGATTTCGAGGTTGCTCGTCTGCGCCGGCACGCCGCCGACGCCGGCACCCGTACCACCGCCGCCGGTTCCACCCGTACCGCCGGTCCCGGTTCCAGTTCCGCCGGTGGCACCCCCTGCCCCGCCCAGCGCACCGAACGGGTTGTTGGTATAGGTGACGCCGCCATTGACGCCGGTCGCCGGCACCTGACTGGCGCGGGTCACGCGATATTGCGCTCGGGCGACCAGTACGTTGGCGGTCGTGACGCGATAATCGCGGTTATTGTCGAGCGCGGTGGCGATCACCGCCTGCAACCGCGGATCGGTGAAGAAATCGCGATAGGCGATCGCGGTCACGTCTGCCTGTTCGGCCCCCAGCGGCGGATACGCCCCGCCCTGCGGCAGGGTCAGCGGGATCGCCCCCTCCGGCCGGACATTGCCCGGCGCGAGGTTGCATCCCGCCAGCGCAGTGGTGGCGGCAAGGAGGATCAGGCTACGCAGCGTCATCACATGGTTGCTCATGGTCATGCCCCCTGCGGCGCAGGTTCGCCGCCATCGGAGGACCGGTTGCCGCCATCGGGTTCGACGTCCCGGTTGGCGGACGGGGTGCCCTTGTCACCGCCATGGCCGAACAGGCGCAGGACGACGACGAAGAACATCGGCACAAAGAAGATGGCGAGGATCGTCGCCGACAACATGCCGCCGACCACCGCGCGGCCGATCGCATTCTGTCCGCCGGCACCCGCGCCGGTCGACAGCGCCAGCGGCAGCACGCCGAAGACGAAGGCGAGCGAGGTCATCAGGATCGGCCGCAGGCGCAGCCGTGCCGCCTCCGCCGCCGCGTCGATCGGGTTCATCCCGTCGGCCATCCGCTCTTCGGCGAATTCGACGATCAGGATCGCGTTCTTCGCCGACACGCCGATCGTGGTGATGAGACCCACCTGAAGGTAGATGTCGTTGTTCAGCCCCGTCAGCCACGCCGCCAACAGCGCACCGAGAATGCCCAGCGGCACGACCAGCAGGACCGAGATCGGCACCGACCAGCTTTCGTACAGCGCGGCAAGGCACAGGAACACGATCAGCAGCGACAACCCGTACAGCGCCGGTGCCTGTCCCCCGGAAAGCCGTTCCTCGAACGACAGGCCGGTCCATTCGAGCGCGGTGCCCGGTGGCAGCTTGGCATGGATCTCCTCCATCGCCTCCATCGCCGCACCGGTGCTCAGGCCCGGCCCCGGCGAACCCTGCAGCTGCATCGCCGACTGCCCGTTATAGCGGGTCAGCTGTACCGGCGCATTGGCCCATTCGAGCGTCGAGAAGGCGGTGAACGGCACCATCTGTCCGGTCGCATTGCGCACGTACAGGTCGCCGATATCCTCCGGACTTAAGCGATAGGGCGTATCGGCCTGGATATAGACGCGCTTCACGCGACCACGGTCGATGAAGTCGTTGATATAGCCGCCGCCCCATGCCGTCGCGATCGTCGAGTTGACGTCGGCAAGGTCGAGACCCAGCGCGCGCGCCTTGTCCTCGTCGATATTGACCTTCAGCTGCGGCGCATCGTCGAGGCTGAGCGGACGCACCTGTGCCAAGCGGCCATCCTGCGCGGCCATGCCGAGCATCATGTTGCGCGCCTGCAGCAGCCGGTCGTGGCCGATGCCGCCGGTATCGACCAGCTGCACGTCGAACCCGGTAGCGTTGCCCAGTTCCTGTACCGCCGGCGGAACCAGTGCGAAGATCAGCCCGTCCTTATACCCGGCAAAGGTGCCCATGGCGCGACCGACGATCGACTGCGCCTTGTTCTCAGCCCCGCTGCGCTCGTCCCACGGCTTCAGGTTGACGAATACCAGACCGGCATTCTGCCCCTGCCCCGCGAAGCTGAAGCCGTTGATCGTGAAGACACCTGCGACGTTGGCGCTTTCCTGTTTCAGGAAATGATCGCGCACGAGGTTCAGGCCCTTTTCGGTACGACCGCTGGTCGAACCCGCCGGACCCTGCACCAGCGCCAGCACCGTGCCCTGATCCTCGTCGGGCAGGAAGCCCGAGGGCAGGCGCGTGAACACGAACACCATGCCGCCGACAATCAGCAGATAGACCAGCATCGAGCGTTTCCAGTTGCGCGTGGTGCGCCGGACGCCGCCTTCATATTTGTTCTGCCCGCGTTCGAACCGGTCGTTGAACCAGCGGAAGAAACGCGCCAGCAGGCCATTGCCCTGTTCGTGCTGGTGCGGATCATGCGGCTTCAGGATCGTCGCGCACAAGGCGGGTGTCAGGATCAGCGCGACCACCACCGACAGCACCATCGCCGATACGATCGTGATCGAGAACTGGCGATAGATGACGCCGGTCGACCCGCCGAAGAACGCCATCGGCAGGAACACCGCCGACAGGACCAGGCCGATACCGACCAGCGCACCGGTGATCTCGTCCATCGACTTGCGCGCGGCTTCCCGCGGGGACAGCCCCTCGGTCTGGATCAGGCGTTCCACGTTCTCCACGACGACGATCGCGTCATCGACCAGCAGGCCGATCGCCAGCACCATGCCGAACAGCGTCAATGTGTTGATGGTAAAGCCCGCGACCGCCATCACCCCGAAGGTGCCGAGCAGCACCACCGGCACCGCGATGGTCGGGATGATCGTCGCCCGCCAGTTCTGCAGGAACAGGAACATCACGAGGAAGACGAGCACCACCGCCTCGATCAGCGTGTGGATGACCTGTTCGACCGACAGGCGGACAAACGGCGTCGTATCGTACGGATAGATGACCTTGACGTCGCTCGGCAGCGTCCGGCCGATTTCCTGCGCGCGCGCCTTGACCAGCTCGACGGTATCGAGTGCGTTGGCACCCGCCGCCAGCCGGACGCCGAAGCCCGATGCCGGCTTGCCGTTATATTGCACGTCGAAGCCGTAATTCTCGGCCCCGATCTCGACCCGCGCGACGTCACCCAGCCGGACGACCGCGCCGGTGGCATTGGTCTTCAGACGGATATTGGCGAATTGTTCGGGGGTTTGCAGGCGCGACTGGACGCTGACCGTGGCGTTCAGCATCTGCTCCTTGGGCGCCGGCAACGCGCCGATCTGCCCGGCGGAAACCTGCGCGTTCTGTGCCTGGACCGCCGCCGTGACATCGCCGATCGTCAACTGGTAGCTGTTCAGCTTCAGCGGATCGACCCAGATGCGCATCGCATATTGCGCGCCGAACACCTGCAACTCGCCGACGCCGGATACGCGGCTGATCGGGTCCTGAAACTGCGAGACGACCATGTCGGACAGATCGTTGTTGCTGTGCGATCCGTCGGTCGACACAAGGCCGACGACCACCAGGAAGCTGGCGGCGGACTTGGTGACCTGAATCCCCTGCCGCTGGACTTCCTGCGGCAGAAGCGGGGTCGCCGCCTGCAGCTTGTTCTGGACCTGCACCTGCGCGATGTCGGGATCGGTGCCCTGTTCGAAGGTCAGCGTGATCGACACCGTCCCCGCCGAGGAGGACGAGGACGAGAAATAGCGCAGATTGTCGATGCCCTTGAGCTGCTGCTCGATGAGCTGGGTCGTCGTCCGTTCGAGTGTTTCCGCATCGGCACCCGGATAGGTGGCGGTGATCGCGACCGCGGGCGGCGCGATTTCGGGGAACTGCGCGATCGGCAGACTGCGGATCGCGATCGCGCCGGCCAGCATCATGACGACGGCGATAACCCATGCGAAGATGGGTCGGTCGATGAAATAACGGGACATCAGCGGTTACTTCGCCTGTGCCTGCGGACCGCCCGCAGCACCGGGGGCAGCGCCCTGCGGTGCCGCGCCGGCGGTCTGCGGAGTCCATGGATAGCCCTTGACCGGGGTGCCGGGCTGCAACATCTGCGCGCCTTCGACGACCACCTTGTCGCCGGGCTGCAATCCGCCGGTCACCAGCCATGCATCGCCGATGGTACGGTCGGTGGTCAGCGGACGCGGGGCGAGCTTGCCGTCGGCGCCGATGACCAGCACCGTCGCGCTGCCCTTGGGATCGCGAGTAACCGCCCGCTGCGGCACCAGTATCCCGTTCGCCTTGGTCCCCTGCGCCAGTTCGGCGCGGACATACATGCCCGGCAGCAGCAGACCGCGCGGATTGGCGAAGACCGCCCGGATCGCCTGCGTCCCCGTGGCCGGGTCGACGGTCACGTCGGTGAACTTCAGCGTCCCCTCAATCGGATAGGTGCTGCCATCCTCCAGCTTCAGCCGGACCCGCGCTGCCCCGCTCCCGCGCGACAGGTCGCCGTCCATGATCTGCTGGCGCAGCTTCAACAGGTCGGCGCTCGACTGCTGGATATCGACATAAATCGGGTCGAGCCGCTGGATCGTGGTCAGCGCCTCGGTCTGCGCCGCCGACACCAGCGCGCCGGTGGTGGACACCGACCGGCCGATCCGGCCCGAAATCGGCGCGGTGATCGTGGTGCGCGACAGGTCGATCTGCGCCTGGCGCAACGCGGCCTGCTGCGCGGCGATGTCCGCCTGCGCCTGCTGCGCGCCGGTCACCGCATTCTCATATTCCTGCCGGCTGATCGCGTTGATCTTGACCAGTTCGCCATAGCGGCGGGCCAGATTGCGCGTGGAGGCGATCGATGCCTGCGCCCGCGACAATGCGGCCCGTGCGCTCGCCACCGCTGCCTGATAGGGCGCCGGGTCGATGCGATAGAGCGGCTGACCCCGTCGGACGGTGTCGCCTTCCTGAAACAGGCGGGCGAGGATCAGGCCGTTGACCTGTGGCCGGACCTCCGACGTCTCATACGCCGCCGTGCGACCGGGCAGCTGGGTGGTCAGCGTCACCGGCTGTGCCTGAACGGTCACGAAGCCGACCTGTGGCGGACCTTGTGGCGCGCCCTTTTGCGGTTGCGACTCGCCGCCCCCCCCGCCACAGGCCGAAAGAATGAGCGCCAGTGCCAGTGGGGCCATGCGATTTTTCATGAACGTCCTCGACGGATGTGCTAAACGTGAGTGATCGATCACTCACACATTGGCTGCGCGTACGCCGCCCGGCGGAAACTGGCAAGGGCTTACAGGTGAATCTGACGTGAATTTGTTGCAGTGCGGGGTCGCATGTCGGGCGAGCAAAGCCACGGCCCGACGCGAAAAACTGGTGACAGTGGCGCGGACGCTGTTCGCCGAACATGGCTTTCACGGCACCGGAGTCGCGCAGATCGCGGCGGTTTCCGGGATCAAAGTCGGGCAGATCTATCGGGATTTTGCCGACAAGGAAGCGATCGTCGCCGCGATCGTCGAGGGCGACCTCGCCACCTTTCTGCACGAGGCGGAAATCGAGCAGGCGGTCGAAAGCGGCGACGTCGCTGCGATCCGTCATTGGCTCCACATGTTTTTGCAGTGCGGCAGGGATATCGAGTCGGGACAACTCATGCCCGAAATCATCGCGGAGGCCGCCCGCAACGACCGCATCAAAACCATCGCGCACGACATCAACCGCAGGGTGAAGCAGGCGCTGTTGCGATCGCTGACCGGACTGGCCCCCCGGCCGGAGCAGGCCGAGTCGCGCGCCGAACTCGCCGAGATGATCATGACCATCGGTGCGGGGATCATGCATCGCCGTATCGCGGACCCCGATTTCGATGACGCCACGGCATATCGTCGCCTGACGACACTGGTCGAGCGCTGGGTTGACCAATTGTTGGACAGTAGGACGTACCCAAGTCTCCAAAAGAACCATTGCGGATTTGTTGCAGTGGACTAAACCGGTTCGGCGCACTCCCTTGCGCTGCCGTCGCAGGCCCCGTCCGGTCCCCCGGGCGGGGCTTGTCGTTTCAGGCCTCATCGCGACAATCCGCGCTCCAGGACGATGAACGACAGCGACTGGCGCGGCAGGCCGAACCGCACGTCGTCCATCGGGAACGGCCGGCTCTCACCGGTCCTGACATAGCCCTGCCGCTCATACCATGCGATCAGCTCGCCGCGCGCGGCGATGACCGTCATCTCGATCCGCCCGGCACCATGCGCGCGCGCCGCATAGTCTTCCGCCGCCGCGACCAGCCGTCGCCCGAGTCCGACGGCCTGCACGTCCGGACGTACCGCCAGCAGGCCCAGCGCCGACAGCCCCGGCGCGATGCGCGACACCTGTACGCAGCCCGTTGCGTCGCCGGTCATCAGGATCGTCCGGTCCGGATCGACGATCACGTCGGCCAGCGCGGCCCGATCGGTGCGTTGTCCGTCGAGCAGATCGGCCTCGTGCGTCCATCCGGCCCGTGCCGCATCCCCGCGAAACGCCGATTCGACCAGATCGTGCAGCGCCGGGATATCGGCCGCCGTCGCCACGCGGATCATGTCCCCGCCCCCCAGCCGCCGCCCATCGCCTGATACAGCGCGACCAGCGCGGTCAGCTGATCGGCGCGCACCTGTTCCAGCGACAGTTCGGCGCTGAACAAGGCGCGCTGCGCATCCAGCTGTTCCAGATACGGGCTATATCCCGCACGATAGCGATTGGTCGCATGGCGCAGCGCTTCGGCGGTCGCGGTCCGCTGCGTCTCCAACGCGCGCCGCTGCACCGCCAGCCGATCGACCGCCGCCAGCGCATCCTCGACCTCGCGGAACGCGGTCAGGACGCTGCGCTGATAAGCGAACGCCGCCTGATCGCGCCGCGCCGTCGCCGCGTCGTAATTGCCGCGCAACTGCCCGCCCCGGAACAACGGTGCCAGCACGCTCGCCCCGATCGACCAGATACCGACCGGATTGGGCAAGGCACTCGACAGCACCTCGCCGGTCGATCCGGTCAGTCGCAGCGACGGCAGGAACTGCGCCCGCGCAGCCGACAGCGACGCATCGCTCGCCGCCAGCGTCGCTTCGGCCTGTGCGATGTCGGGCCGACGGCGGAGCAGATCGGAGGGCAGCCCCGCCGGGATCGGCGGCGCGACCAGCGCGTCGAGCGAGCGCCCCCGATCGATCGCGCGCGGCGGCGTTCCGGTCAGCAACGCCAGCGCATTTTCCTGCCGCCGCGCCAGCAGTTCGAGTTGCGGCAGCGTCTGCGTCACCCCGGCATATTCCGCCTCGGCCTGTCGCAGTTCGAGTTGCGACGTATAGCCGGCCTCCGCGCGCGACCGGGCGATCCGCAGCGCCTCGCCGCGCGACGCGATCGTCGCCCGTACCGTGGCGATCCGGGCGTCGAGGCCGCGCAACGTCACATAGCCGCTGGCGGTGGCGGCGGCGACCGCCAGCCGGGCGCTGTCGGCGGCCGCCGCAGCGGCATCGCCGGTCAATCGCGCCGCCTCGATCGTCTGTCCGACGCGTCCGAACAGGTCGATCTCATACGCCGACTGGAACACCGGTTGCAGCGACGTGCCGGTCGATGCCGTCCCGAACGCGTTGAGCGCACGCTGTTCGATCAGGCCGACCCCGGCATCGAGCGTCGGGAAGCGCGCCGCCCGCGCCACCCGCTCCTGCCCGCGCGCTTCCGCGACGCGCGCGGCGGCGATGGCGATGTCGGGATTATTGGCCAGCGCCGCCTCGACCAACCGGGTCAGTTCGGGGTCGCCGAACGTCTGCCACCAGGTCGCGGTGTTCGGCGCGCTGCCCGGCAGCGGCGTCCGCCACCCTGCCGGCGGCGCCACCGCCGCCGCTTGCGGCCGCGGCCGTTCGGCCGGGGCGCACGCGGCCAGTATCGCCAGCGCCGCCCATGCGATCCGCCGCTTCATCGCGCCGCCGGCGACACGCCGCTGCCGGTATCGACCCGCGCCTCGACCGACATGCCCGGCCGCAAGCGCCCGAACAGCGGATCGCGCGGATCGATGGCGATGCGGACCGGAATACGCTGTGCGACCTTCACGAAATTGCCGGTGGCATTGTCCGCCCGGATCACCGCGAATTCATTGGCGGCGGCAGGCGCGATACGTTCGACCCGTCCCCGCAATTCGGCGCGGTCGAGCGCGTCGACCCGGACGCGGGCGGGCTGACCCGGTGCCATGCGCGCCGTCTGCGCTTCCTTGAAATTGGCGGTGACCCACACGGTCGGCGGTACCAGGAACATCATCTGCGTCCCCGCCGTGACATATTGCCCCAGCCGCACCCCGACCTCGCCCAGCCGCCCGTCCTGCGGCGCGCGGATGATCGTGTTCGCCAGATCGATCTCGGCCAGCCGCACCGCCGCGCGAGCATTTTCGACCGCCGCGTTCAGCCCGCCGCGCCCGACCGTCACCGTCCGCACCTGTTCCTGTGCCACGCTGCGTTGCGCCTGCGCCTGCAACACGCCCGCCTGTGCCGCGCGCAGCGCCGCCAGCGTCTGGTCGCGTTCGCGCAGCGACACCGATCCTTGCGCCACCAGATCGTTGACCCGCGCCATATCGGCCTGCGCCCGGGCCAGCTGTGCCTGCGCATTGACGACCGCTGCCGCCTGTCCGCCCAGACTGGCCTCGCTCGACCGCTCGCTCTGCTGCGAATTGGCGAGGTTGGCCTGCTGCGCCGCCAGCCCGGCCTGCGCCTGATCGACGCGCTGGCGATAGATGCGGTCGTCGATCCGGGCGAGCACCTGTCCCGCCTTCACATCCTGAAAATCGCGGACCAGTACTTCGGTGACATACCCGTTGACCTGCGGCGCGATGATCGTCGTTTGCCCGCGGACATAGGCGTTGTCGGTCGCCTGAATGGCGCTGCCGAACGGCCACAGCCCCCACGCATACAGCGCCAGCGCAACGCCGCCCAGCAACAGTGCGACGAACCCGATCGTCGATTTCAACGACCCGCGCGGTGGTGCCCATCCGCGTGCCCGCGCCGGTTCGCCCGGCACCTCGACCGGATCGATCAGTCGCTGCTGTTCGTCTTCGGAGAGTTTCGTATCGGTCATGACATCTGCTGCTGTCGCATGCGTTGAACGGCGGCAAGATCGGCGGCGAGCGGATTCACGCCCTTCCACCGGAAGCGCAGCCACAGCGCCCCCAGCCACACCACCATCGCCGCCGACAGGATGGCGACGGCAAGGAACACGTCGTTATAGGCGAGGATATTGGCCTCGCGCGTCACCTGTTGCCCCAGCAGCCCCGCGCCCGACGCCTGTCGCAGCGTCGGATCGCCGAGGACGCGGGCGTAGGCACCGCCCAGTTGCTGGATACGCTGCACGACCAGCGGGTCGGTGACGGTCAGGCTCTGGGTCAGTTCGAACGCATGAACTTTCTCGCGGACGATCTGGAACGACCCGAGCAGCGCGGTGCCGGCCAGCCCGCCCATCGTCTGCGAAATGCTGAAGATCGCCGAGAAGCTGATGATATGGCTCGGCCCCCGCGCCAATGCGCGGAAGATGCCGATCATCACCATCGGCCCAAGGAAATAGAGCGCGGCAAAGGCGATGATCGCCTGACTGACATACAGGCTCGACGGCCGGGTCAGGTTGGTCGAATCCGAATCCATCCATGCGCCGATGCCGATCAGCGCGATCGCGATCACCACCGGCTTGTACAGATCCTGCATGTTCAGCGTCTTCAGACAGACGACCAGCCCGGCGATCGACGCCAGCGTCATGACGAGGCTGAGCGTCACCATCTGGTCGTTGCCCATGCCGACCACGGTCAGCAGCCCGACCGTGCCGAACGTCTGTTCGGACAGCAGGATGCGCAGCGACGCAGCGACGATCGCGAAGCGGACGATGTTGCGCCCGAGCATCCAGCGGGTGTTGAGCAGCGGATTGGCGCGGTTATGCTCGATCAGCAGCGCACCGCCGATCAGCGGGATCGCGGCGGCGGTGGCGTATCCCAGCCACGGCGTCGACCACCACTGGATACGCCCCTGCACCAGCACGGCGCACAACAGCGCGATCCCCGGGGCGAACAGCGCGAAGGTGAGGAAATCGATCCGCTCGAACGCCGGCGTCCGGTCCGACGGCGGCAACCGCAGCAGCGCGACCGACGCGAGGCACATCAGCGTCAGCCCCAGTTCGAACAGGAACAGCGCCTCGATCCGCCCATCGGCCAGCAACAGCGGCGACAGGGTCCGCGCCAGCGGCAACGCCACCTGCGACGCGCCGAACCCGATGATCATCCCCGACAGCCGCGCGGCGGCGGGCAGCGCTTGCATGATATACAGGAAACACAGGGTCGTCAGCGCGCTGCCCGCGACCCCCGCCGCACCGCGCACGATCAACTGCACGCCATAGCTGTGCACGAACACCTGCAACACGTTCAGGATCAGGAACGCGATCAGGAAGATGCGCGTAAAGCGCTGCAACCCGAATTGCTGGCGGAATTTGATGAGCAGCATCGACATGCACACGCTGGTCATCGAATAGATCGCGGTCAGCCACCCGCCCTCGACCGGGGTCAATCCCAGCGACCCCTGAATCTGCGGCAGGTTGGCGATCAGCAGTCCGTTGTTGAACCCGCCGGTGATCCCCAGCAGCATGCCGATCGCAAAATAGCCGATCCGACGCGCGAACGGGTGCTCGGGCGTGGCGGGCGAACCGGGCAGGAACGGCCGTTCGTGCGGCTTGAATTCATAGGCCGTGGCGATCGCCGTGGCTCCAGATCGGGATAGTGCACGGCAACAACTTGTAACGGAACGGATCGTTCCGGTTGAGGAATGGACGCCGATTACGCCCTTCCTTATGAGGGAGGGGAGAAGGACTGGCATCCCCGCACCCATCGGCTAGGATCGCGCCATGCGCACCCTGTTCCTCGCCGCCGCCCTCCTCGCCACCACCGCCACCGCCCAAACCCCGCTCGAAGCGCCCCTGCCGCCCGTCCGCCCATGGCACGGGGCCAGCGAGAAGCTGGTCGCCAAACCGACCGACCCGTGGATCACCCCGGCGGAAGCCGGCGACTTCGTCACCACGCCCAGCTACGCCGAAACCCGCATCTGGCTCGACAGGCTGGTCGCCGCCTCGCCGCTGCTGACCATCGAAACCTTCGGCAAAAGCCCGCAGGGCCGCGACCTCTATGCCGTCCGCGCGCACAAGGGCGCGGCGGGCAAGCCGGTCGTGCTGGTGCAGGCAGGCATCCATGCCGGGGAGATCGAGGGCAAGGACGCCGGGCTGATGCTGCTGCGCGACATCGCGCTGCGCGGCAAGGACGGCCTGCTCGACAAGGTCGATCTGGTGTTTGTTCCGATCTACAATGTCGACGGCCACGAACGCTCCGGTCCCTATAACCGCCCGAACCAGCGCGGCCCCCGGGACATGGGCTGGCGCACCACCGCGCAGAACCTGAACCTCAACCGCGACTATCTGAAGGCCGATGCGCCGGAGACGCAGGCGATGATCGGCCTGATCCGGCGGCTCGACCCGGTTCTGTATCTCGACCTGCATGTCACCGACGGCATCGACCATCGTTATGACGTGACCTATGCCTTTTCCGGCTGGCGTGGGTTTTATGCCCGCTCGGCGGCGATCGGCCGGTTCCTCGACACGCGGTTGCGCCCGGCAATGGATGCCGCGCTCAAACGCGGCGGCCATACGCCCGGCTATTATGTCAGCACGCTCGACAATCGCGAGCCGGAAAAGGGCATGAGCCAGGACGTCGATACGCCGCGCTTCTCGACCGGCTATGGCGACATCGCCCACATCCCGACCGTGCTGGTCGAGACGCACTCGCTCAAACCCTACCGCCAGCGCGTGCTCGGCACCTATGTCTTCGTCGAGGAAGCGTTGCGCATCGCCGCCGGACAGGCATCGGCCCTGCGCACCGCGATCGATACCGACCGCGCCGACCGCCCGGCGACCGCGACGATGACGTGGAAGGCGAACCCGACCCCGCTCTACAGCGTCGACTTCCTCGGGCTAGCGCACGACAATTACCGGTCGCCCGCGTCGGGCCGCGACGAACTGCGCTGGCTGCCCAAGCCCTTGACCTTCAGAATGCCGGTGTTCGGCAGCCTGCCCGACAAGGTGGTGACCCTGCCGACAGCATGGTGGGTGCCCGCCACCCTGCCCCACGTCATCGACCTGCTGAAGCTGCACGGCATCCGCTACGAGACCGTTGACGCGCCGCGAACGCTCGACCTCGACATGGCGCGCGCGACCGAACCGAAGCTGCAAGCCGCCAGCGAAGGCCATGTGCCGCTGGACGCGACGATCGTCCACGAACGCCGCAGCGAAACCATTCCACCCGGCTCGGTCCGCGTCCCCGCCGACCAGCCGCTGGGGCTGCTCGCCGCTTTCCTTCTCGAACCCGAAAGCGAGGACGGGGTGCTGGCATGGAACATGGCCCCCGCGATGCTCGCCCGCACCGAATATATCGAAGGCTATGCGATCGCTCCGCTCGCCGACCGGATGCTGGCGACGGATCCGAAATTGAAGGCCGAATTCGACGCCAGACTCGCCGCCGACCCCGCCTTTGCCAGGGATGCCACCGCGCGGCTGCAATGGTTCTATGCCCGCACGCCCTATTATGATGCGCGCTACCTGCTGTATCCGATCGGGCGCGAGGTGAATTGACCGATACAGGGTCCGGTGGACATTTCGGCGAAATTGGACGAACCCTGCCGGCCAACTCTCGTCATCCCCGCGCCGGCGGGGATCCATAGACGCCACGACCGCGGATCGAGCCGAAACCGTCGCGTTTATGGATTCCCGCCTGCGCGGGAAGGACGAACTGGGTCGATCGACCCCGAAGAACGCGATGGAGAGCCTGCCCCCATGACCGCACCGTCGATCATCGTCGTCGAGGACGATCCCGCGCTCCGCACGCTGACCGCACGCGCGTTGCAGGAAAATGGCTATCTCGTTCGTACCTGTTCGGCGGCACCCGAAATGTGGCTGGCGCTGGAACAGGGGCCGGTCGACCTGATCCTGCTCGACATCATGTTGCCGGGCACCAGCGGCATCGACCTGTGCCGCCAGATCCGGCAGAACAGCGCCGTGCCGATCATCTTCGTATCGGCCAAGGGCAGCGAGGTCGACCGCGTCATCGGCCTCGAACTCGGGGCCGACGATTACCTGCCCAAACCGTTCGGCACCCGCGAGCTGATCGCCCGCGTCCGCGCCGTGCTGCGCCGGGGCGAGTTGAACGCGCAGGCGGCACAGCGCGAGGAAGGCATCTACAGCTTCGAAGGCTGGACCGCCAACCTGCCGCGCCGCGAACTGACCTCGCCGACCGGTGCCGCCGTCGACCTGACCGGGGCCGAATTCGACCTGCTGGTCGTGCTGCTCGACCATGCGCAGCGGGTGATCGCGCGCGAACGGCTGATCGAATTGTCGCGCACCCGGCTGGGCGATTCGTCGGACCGCAGCATCGACGTGCTCATCAGCCGCCTGCGCCGCAAGCTGTCGACCGCGGGCGGCACCCCGCCGATCGTCACCGTGCGCGGCGTCGGCTATATGCTGAACGTACCCGTAGAGCGGCGCTGACGCGGTGGAGGCGCGGCGGATACCGACGCTCCCGGTCGGTCTGATCGGGCGGATCGTCGCGATCCTGCTGTTGACGATCGTCATCGAATTCGGCGTCTCGGTCCTGTTGTACGAACGCGCCAGCCAGTTTTCGGTGCGCGACGACGAAGCCCGCCGGCTGGCCGAACATCTGGTGATCGCGCGGCGGATCGTCGAGGAACGCACGGTCGGCGAACGCGCCGGCATGGCGGCCGAACTGACCACCGAACGCTATGCCGTCCAGTGGCGCGCGACCGCGCCCGAACTGCCCGCCAGCGGCACCGAACTGCGCGAGATGGAACAGCAGGTACTGGCATGGGAACCGACGCTGGCCCCCACCGGCCTGCACCTGACGCTGATCGGACAGGGTCGCCGATCGGTGGTCAGTGGCGCGCTGCGGCTCGACGACAAAAGCTGGCTGTATTTTCGCACCCTCGAACCGCTGCGCGCTTTCGACCTCGCCATCGGCCGCATCCTGCTGGCGCTGATCCCGGCGATCGCGTTGATGGTGGTCGGCGGGCTGTTGATCCGGCGAACGCTGCGCCCGATGCGGCAACTGGCCGATGCGGTCGACCGGTTCGGACCCGGCAGCGGATCGTCGCTGCCGATCGTCGAGGAAGCGGGGCCGAGCGAGGTGCGCCGCCTCGTCGTCGCGTTCAACGGGTTGCAGGCGCGCATCCACCGCCTGATCGACGAACGCACCCGCGCGCTGGCGGCGGTCGGCCATGATCTGCGCACCCCGCTCGCCCGGTTGCGGCTGCGCACCGATGCCATTCCCGACCGCGACGTCCGCGAAACGGTGCAGACCGATCTGGCGGAAATGGAGGCGATGGTCACCTCGCTGCTCGCGTTCCTCGGCGGGGAGAGCGAGCCCGAACGCCCGGTGCTGGTCGACCTCGCGGTGCTGTGCGCCAGCATCGTCGACGACGCCGCCGACCATGGCCATGACGCGCGCTATACCGGCCCCGATCATTTCGAACGTGCCGTGCGGCGCTCCAGCTTCCGCCGCGCGGTCGTCAATCTCGTCGAGAACGCGATCCATTATGGCGGCAGCGTCACCGTCGCGCTGGCGGTGGAAAATGGCGCAACCGTGGTCCGGGTCGAGGATGACGGCCCGGGCATTCCCGACGAATCGTTGAAAGACGTGCTCGAACCCTTCGTCCGGCTCGACGCCGCGCGCAAACGCGACACGGTCGGCTTCGGTCTCGGCCTGTCGATCGTGCAGCGCGCGGTGGACGGCGAGGGCGGCCGGCTGGAGCTTCGAAACCGCGAAAGCGGCGGGCTGTGCGCCGCCATCATCCTGCCCGCCCCGTTCGACGTTCAGCAATAATTCGTTACGCGGCAGGCGAACGCAGCAAGAATATCCCGGCTATACAATTTCCAAAGGACGCAAGCGTGCGACCGGCCGAAAGTTTGAGGGAGACGAGCGTGAACGACGTGATCGGCCGGGTATTCGGGTTCGAAAAGGATGTGTTCGGCAGCGATGCCGACCTTTATTCGAAGCTCGCGACCGATGGGCAGAGCCCTAAGGTCCTGATGATCTCCTGCTCCGACTCGCGCGTCGTGCCCGAACACATCCTGCAAGCGAAGCCGGGCGACGTGTTCGTCATCCGCAACGCCGGCAACATCATCCCTCCTTTCACCCAGCAGAATGGCGGCACCACCTCGACCGTCGAATATGCGGTCGCCGTGCTCGGCGTCACCGACATCATCGTGTCGGGCCATTCGGGTTGCGGCGCGATGGGTGCGCTGATGAAGCCCGAAACGCTGCAAGGACTGCCCAGCGTCGCCGCATGGCTGCGGCATAGCCATGCTGCCCACTCGGTGGTCGAAAACAGCTACCCCGATCTCGACGATGCCGCCGCGGTTCGCGCCGCCAGCCTCGAAAACGTCGTGGTCCAGATTTCTCACCTGCGCACCCATCCGGCGGTCGCGTCGCGCATCGCCAAAGGCGAACTGACGCTGCACGGCTGGTTCGTCGACATCCATGCCGGCTCGATCCTCGCGCTGGACGGCACGACCGGCCGGTTCGCGCCGATCAACCCGGATCGGGCGCTGCCGGTGGCATTGCCCGCCGCCAAGCGGCTCGCCGCAGATTTCGTCACGGCGGAAGCCGCCGAATAGCCGTTCCCGCGAGATCGGCGGGGCGAACCTTCCCTCCCCCGTTCCGTCGATCCCGGGCACCGCGCCGGGCGTGCTTCCCCCAAGCGCGCCCGGCGCACCCCGTTTCAGAACAAGGCAATGCCGGCCATGTCGCAACCCTCCCTGCTCGCCAATCTGCGCCAGGATGCACCCGCCTCGATCGTGGTGGCGCTGGTCGCGCTGCCGCTGTGCCTCGGCGTCGCCCTGGCGTCGGGCGCGCCGCTGTTTTCGGGACTGATCGCGGGCATCGTCGGCGGCATCGTCGTCGGCTCGCTCAGCAAATCGCCACTGTCGGTCAGCGGCCCCGCCGCCGGTCTGACCGTGATCGTGCTCGACGCGATCACCAAGCTGCCCAGTTTCGAAGCGTTCCTGCTGGCCGTGTTCCTCGCGGGCTGCATGCAGATCCTGCTGTCCTTCTCACGATCGGGCGTGCTCGGCGAATTCGTGCCGTCGTCGGTCATCACCGGGATGCTGGCGGCGATCGGCCTGATCCTGATCCTGAAACAGGTGCCGCACGCGATCGGCTATGACGGCGATCCGGGTGGCGATTTCGCGTTTCGTCAGGGCGACGGTCTGAACACCTTCAACACCATCCTCTTCGTCGCGCGTGAACAGGTGGTGTGGGGTGCCACGATCATCGCCGCGATCAGCATCGCCTTCCTGTTCTGGTGGGACAAGAACAAGCCCAAGGATGGTCCGCTGCGTTTCGTTCCCGGCCCGCTGGTCGTCGTCGTCGGATCGATCGCGATCAACGCGCTGCTTGGGCTGGTCGCTCCCGCCATTCAGGTCAAGCCGACCCATCTGGTCAGCGTACCGATCGCCGATGGTCTGGGCGGATTCGTGAAGCTGTTCAGCCTTCCCGACTTCGGCCAGATCGGCAATGCGACGGTATGGACGGTCGCGGTCACGCTGGCGATCGTCGCCAGCCTCGAATCGCTGCTGTCGGTAAAGGCGGTCGACGAACTCGACCCCAAGCGCCGGGTCACCAACAAGAACCACGAACTGCTGGCACAGGGCACCGGCAACATCATCTCGGGCCTGATCGGCGGCCTGCCGGTCACCTCGGTCATCGTCCGGTCGTCGGCGAACGTCGATGCGAACGCCGCGTCGAAAATGTCGACGATCCTGCACGGAACATGGCTGTTGCTCAGTGTCCTGCTGGTCCCGGCGCTCCTCAACCTCATCCCGCTGTCGGCGCTGGCTGCGGTGCTGATCCAGACCGGGTACAAATTGACCAAGCCAGAGCTATTCGCCAAACGCTGGAAACAGGGCATGACCCAGTTCGTGCCATTCGTCGTCACGATCCTCGCCATCCTGTTCACCGACCTGCTCAAGGGCATCGTCGTCGGACTGATCGTCGGTTTCGTGTTCGTCATCGCCCGCAATTTCCGCCCGGCGGTGACGTTCGTGCAGGACGGCGAAGGCCCCGGTGCCAGCTGCATGGTCCGCGCCAAGCGCAACCTGTATTTCATCCACAAGGTCGAACTGACCCGCGAACTGGAAAAGGTGCCGGACGAGTGCACGGTGGTGATCGACCTGTCGGCGACCAGCTATGTCGATCTCGACAATATCGACATCATCAACGGCTTCATCAAGAATGCGCAGTATCGCGGGATCAACGTGCTGGTGCGCGGCGATATCGGTGAAAAGACCGCGCCGCAGATCATGGCGCCGCGCAAGGAGGTTGCGTACGCATGAGGGAATACAAGCATCTCCTCCTCGCCAACAAGGCGTGGGCCGCCGAACGGCTTGAGGAAAATCCCGACTATTTCGCGCGCCAGATGGCGGGCCAACAACCCGAATTCCTGTGGATCGGCTGTTCGGACAGCCGCGTCGCCCCCGACCAGCTCACCAATACCGAGCCGGGCGGCATGTTCATGCACCGCAACATCGCCAACCTGATCCACCCCGAAGACCAGAATTTGATGTCGGTGGTCCAGTTCGCGGTCGAGGTGCTGAAGGTCGGCCATATCATCGTCTGCGGCCATTATGGCTGCGGCGGCATCCATGCCGCGCTCGACGGCGGGGTACAGGGCCATGTCCATGACTGGCTGGCGATCGCTCGCGATGTGATCGACAACCATCGCACCGAACTTGATCTGCTGCCCCCGGAACAGCGCGCCAACCGGCTCGTCGAACTGAACGTGCGCGACCAACTCGTGGCGCTGGCGAGGACCGACGTCGTGCAACGGGCGTTCGCCGCGGGCCAGCCGCTGGAACTGCACGGCTGGGTCTATGACCTGCGCGACGGGTTGCTGAAACCACTGATGGAGATCGACGCAACGACGCCCCTGGGCGCGGTGCCGACGCCGGAGAAGGTTCTGGTCTGACCAGCCAACTGTTGTCGGTAGCGTCAGAGATGCAGGGGCGGTGACCCAATAACAGGCGCACCGCTTCCCCAAATCCCGTTCGGTTCGAGCAGCTTCGAGCCTGTCGAGAAGCGTCCGTCGAGAACTCGATTGTTTGAGGCAACCCCTTCTCGACTACGGTTCTCGACAGGCTCGAACCTCCGCTCGAACCAAACGGGGGGTGGAGGGAGAGGAAAACGTCTCACCCCCACCGTTCGTCCTGAGTAGCCGCTGAGCCCGTCGAAGCGGCGTATCGAAGGACAGCCCACATCATTCGACACGAGCTTCCGGCAATCCCTACGCAGCACAACGGTTGCGAGTGGCGAAGATCAGAAGCCTACCACGCCACCCCGATCTTGCCGAAATGCTCTCCGCCTTCCTGATACCGGAACGCATCCGCCAGTTCGTCCAACCCGAACCGCCGGTCCACCACCGGCCGTATCCCGGTCACCTCCAGCGCGCGGACGAAGTCCTGCTGCTCGCGGCGGCTGCCGACGATCAGCCCCTGCAACCGCGCCTGTTTCGCCATCAGCGCCGCGGTCGGCACCTCACCGCCGCGCCCGGTCAGCACGCCGATCAGTGAAATATGTCCGCCGACCCGCACCGCCGCGATCGACTGCGCCAGCGTCGCCGGGCCGCCGACCTCGACGACATGGTCGATGCCGCGCCCGTCCGCCCATTGCGCGGCGGTCGCGCCCCAGTCGGGATCGCTGCGGTAATTGACGGTGAAGTCCGCCCCCATCGCCGCCGCGCGCGCCAGCTTGTCGTCACTCGACGAGGTGATCGCGACCTTCGCACCCATCGCCTTCGCGATCTGCAATGCCCAGATCGACACGCCGCCGGTACCGAGCAGCAACACCCGGTCGCCCGCCTTCAGCCTGCCATCGACGACGAAGGCGCGCCATGCGGTCAGGCCGGCGGTGGTGATCGTCGCCGCTTCGACCGCGTCCCAGCCCTTGGGCGCAAGGGTGAAGGCGCTGGCGGGCAGAACGACCACCTCCTGCGCGAACCCGTCGATGCCGTCGCCCGGCGTCCGCGCGAAGTCGCCGATGGTCGGCGCGCCGTCCTGCCAGTCGGGGAAGAAGCACGACACGACCAGATCGCCGACCGCAAAATCGCACACCCCCGCGCCGACCGCCTCGACCGTGCCCGCCCCGTCGGCCATCGGCACCCGGCCGTCTTCGGCAGGCGACTTGCCGCTGGCGACGATATAGTCGTGGAAGTTCAGCGAGCTACCCTGCAGCTTCACCCGGATTTCGCCCGGCCCCGGCTGTCCCGGATCGGCGCGATCGACCAGTTGCAGCCGGTCGAGCCCGCCGGGCGCGCGCAGTTCGACCGCCTTCATGCGTCGTCTCCCGCGGCATCGACCACCGCCTGCGTCATGCCGTTCGGTGACAGGATTTCGATCCAATAGCCATCGGGATCGGCGATGAACGCGATATCTTTCATCCGCCCTTCGTCGGGCCGCTTGCGGAAATCGACGCTCAGTTCCTCGAACCGCGCGCACGCAGCGGCGACATCGGGCACGCTGATGCCTAGATGGCCGAACCCGCGCGGATCATCGTTGCCGTTATGATAGCCGGCGAAATCGGGATCATCCTCGGTCCCCCAGTTATGGGTCAGTTCCAGCGTCGTCTCGCGGCTGAACACGAACCGCGCGCGTTCCTTCGGATCGGCCGGCACCGTCTCGCCATCGCGCAGGAAGCCGAGGAAATAGAGCGAGAACGCCGCCTCCTCGAAATCCAGCTTCTGCAACAGCGTCATGCCCAGCACATCCTGATAGAAAGCGATGCTGGCGCTCGGGTCGCGCACGCGCAGCATGGTCTGGTTGAGGGTAAAGCCCTCGGTCCCTTCGGGTCGGGTCATCGCAATTTCCTTCAACGATCGGTGGGGATGCCTGCCATCCCGGCGATCGCACGGGCCAGTTCGGCCTCGCGGAACGGCTTGGTCAGGCGCGGCAGGTCGGGTGCGAGGCCGTCGATATCGGCATAGCCCGAAACGATCAGCACCGGCAGCCCGGGATGCCGATCCTCAATCGCTCGCGCCAGCCAAACGCCGGTCCGGCCGGGCATCAGATGATCGGTCACCACCAGGTCGAAGCGCCGCTGCGCCAGTATTTGTTCCGCCTCGGTCGCGTTGTCGGCCTCGACCGTTTCGTAGCCGAGGCTCTGGAGCATGTCGGCGGTCGTCATCCGCACCAGCGCCTCGTCATCCACTACCAGCGCCCGGCCCCGGAAACCGGTCTCACCGCCGACCTCGTCGTCGCTCGCCTCCGCCGGCCGCGCGACTTCGCCGCTGACCGGCAGCCACAGGTCGATCCGGGTGCCGAGCCCCGGCGCGCTGACGATCGCCATCGTGCCACCCAGTTGCAGCGCCAGCCCATGGACCATCGACAGACCCAGCCCCGTCCCGCGCCCGATCCCCTTGGTCGAAAAGAACGGCTCGACCGCGCGCGCCGCCGTCTCCGCATCCATGCCCGTGCCGGTATCGATCACCGACAGCCGCACATACTGGCCCGGCTCCACCCCCGCCGCCGCCGTCGCTGGCGGATCGGGCGCATCGGCGGCGATGGTCAGCGTGCCGCCATCGGGCATCGCGTCGCGCGCATTCACACACAAATTCAAGATCGCCATTTCCAGCTGGTTCGCATCGGCCAGCGCCGGGGGCAGATCGTCGGCAATAGCGCTCCGGACGCCGACCGGCGATCCGACGGTACTGGCAATCAGATCGGTCATCCCGCCGACCAGCGCCAGCAGATCGACCGGTCCCGACTGCAACGGTTGCCGCCGCGCGAACGCCAGCAGCCGATGGACCAGTGTCCGCGCCCTTTCCGCCGACTGCAGCGCACCGTCGACCAGCCGCGCCTCCCGCGGCGACAGGCTGCCGCGCCGCTGCAACAGGTCGAGGCTGCCGAGGATCGGGGTCAGCAGATTGTTGAAATCATGCGCGACACCACCGGTCAGCTGGCCCATCGCCTCCATCTTCTGCGCCTGGCGCAACGCGGCCTGCGCCTCGCCCAGCGCCGTTTCGGCCCGGCGGCGGTCGGTCACGTCGGTGACGAACTGGAACGCGCCGATCTGTTGGCCCGCGCCGTCGCGGACCGAATTGAACTTCATCTCGTATACGCGGCGCATATGGCCACGGGCCGGGTCTCCGAACTCGGCTGTCGCGGTATATTCCTCGCCCGCCAGCGCCGGGTCCCATGCCGCGCGCACCGCCGCCTGCTGATCGGGCAGGTCGGCGAGCAGATCGAGGATATTGTCGCCGACCTGCGGCCGCTTGCCGAACACCGCGTCGAACGCATCGGCCCCGGCGCGGTTGATCGCCATCCAGTTGTAATCGAGGTCGATGACGTTGACGATCGAATCGGTCGTCTCGACGATCGATGCGAGCAGGTTGCGCTCGGCCGTCCGCTGATCGACGCGCAATTCCAGCGTGCGGTTGAACTGGCGCAGGTCGTTCAGCGCCGTGGTCAGCTCGGTCTGGCTGCGTTTCAGCGCCGCATCGGACAGCACCCGCGCCGTCGTCTCGTTGGTGAAGATGAACAGCCCGGCGATATCGCCCCGCCGGTCGAGGATGCGCGAATAGGAAAAGCTCCACCACGTGTCCGCCGCACCCCGGTCGGTGTCCAGCTTCCACGGCACATCGACATAGCGCGGGCTATTCCCGGCAAAGGCCGCGTCGATGATCGGCATCGCCTGTTCGAGGCCATCGGCCCAGACCCGGTCGAAGCGTTCGCCCATTGCCCAGTCGAGCCGTGGCCCCAGCAACGGGAAATAGGCGTCGTTGAAGAAGAACCAGAGTTCCGGTCCCCAGCACAGGATCATCGACTCGGGCGAATTGACGACCAGGCTCAGCGCACTGCACAGCCCGTCGGGCCATCCCTCCGGCGGACCCAGCGGATGATCCGACCAATCGCGCGCGCGGACCATCTCCGCCGCGCGACCGCCACCGTTCAGAAACGGCGCAATCGTCATGCCGGCCCCTGCGCCAGCGCATCGGCCGTCGCGCGCGGAACCCGCACCAGCGACCCGTGCCGCGCGCCTGCCGGCATCGACAGTCGGGCGCTGACGTCGCGCCACTGCACGAAATCGCGCGTCGCCGCCGCGCCCCATTTGCCGTCGCGATAGACGTCCCAGTAACACACCGTCTCGCCGCCGATCGCGGTCGTCATCGGCCCTTCGACCCACGACGGGGTGAACGGCGTGCCCGGCTTGCCGAACGGTCCGGTCGGCGATGCGGCCGACGCGACCTGCAGATATTTGCGCGGCGGGGTCAGCGTCTCGTCCTTGACGATCAGGTACAGCCGGCCGCCTGGCGCGCGCGCGAACGTCCCGTCGATCACGCTGAACCCCGGATCGTACAGCACCGCCGGATCGCTGAACGACACGAAATCGCGCGTCGTCACGTACCATAGCCGGTGGTTGTAGCCGGACTCGGACGTCCCCGCCGTCTCCGCAAACCGCCCGGCGACCGTGCTCGACCAGAAGAGGACGAAGCGTTTGCTGCGCGCGTCCCAGATCGCCTCGGGCGCCCAGCAATTGCGCGTGCCCGGCACGCCCGCCATCACCGGCAGCGCGCGCTGCGGCGACCAGTGGCGCAGGTCGTGGCTGGTGGCGTGACCGATCGTCACCCCATCCCATGCGGTCGTCCACACCATGTGCCACGGGGCATTGCGCCCGGCCCCGCGAAACACGAACGGATCGCGCATCAGCTTCGCCTCGCCGACCATCGGCGCCAGATAGCTTTGCCCGCCGCCCAGTTCGCGAAAGGCGAACCCGTCGTCGCTGATTGCGAACTTCAGGCCCGTCGCCTCGCCCTTGCCGGTCCCGAAATAGGCGAAGAGCAGCGGATCGTCGGTTCGCTCGGCCATCGCCCGCGACGCGATCGGCAGGGAAGCAAGCGCGCCGATCATCGTCCGCCGGTTCAACCACATAGCTCGCGCACTCGTCCCTCTCATGTCGAACGGCACGATTGCCGCACTCGGCGATCGACCGCAACCATCGGTGCGCCAATGTCACAGCATGGGCGGTATTCGTATCCCGCACGGTTGACGCGCATCGTATCACGGGCAACGATCGTCCGTCCGTCCGTCCGTCCGTCCGTCCGTCCGTCCGTCCGTTCGAAAGGCCACCCCTTGCCCGCCGTATCCCGTCTCGCGCTGGTCGCGCTGTTGCTCGCCTCGACGCCCGCTTTCGCCGATCCGATCCGCCAGACCAAGGGCGACTGGCAGGACAAGTTCCGCCAGCTGGAGGGCGAGGACTGGCCGACCCCGACCGATTATCGCAACGCATCGGGTGCGCCGGGCTATCGCTACTGGCAGCAAAAGGTCGATTACGACGTCAAGGTATCGCTGAACGAAGCGACGAAGGTCGTGACCGGCACCGAGACGATCCGCTATCGCAACAACTCGCCCGACGCGCTGCCCTATCTCTGGCTGCTGCTCGACCAGAACCAGTATAAGCGCAGCTCGATCGCACAGCTGTCGCAGACCGTGCCCGATGCGACGACGATCAGCATCGGTGAGATCCGCCGGGCCGAGGCGATGCAGAAATGGGAAGGCGGCTTCACCATCGCCGGCGTCCGCGGGCCGGACGGACAGCCGCTCGCCCACCGCGTCACCGATACCCTGCTGCGCATCGAACTGCCGACCCCGGTCGCTGGCAATGGCGGCGAGGTCACGCTGTCGATCGACTGGTCGTTCCCGATGGCCGAACAAAAGGTCGTCGACGGCCGCTCGGGCTATGAATGCTTCACGCAGGCGGGCGAGGACGGCAACTGCATCTTCGAAGGGGCGCAGTGGTTCCCGCGCCTCGCCGTCTATTCGGATTACGAAGGCTGGCATAACAAGGCGTTTCTCGACGCCGGCGAATTCACCCTCGAATTCGGCGATTACAAGGTCGCGCTGACCGTACCGTCCGATCACGTCGTCTCGGCGACCGGCGTGTTGCAGAATGCCGATCAGGTGCTGACCGCGACCCAGCGCCAGCGTCTGGAACAGGCGAAGTCCGCCGCCGCGCCGATGTATATCGTCACCCCCGACGAAGCCGCCGCCGCCGAACGCAGCCGCGCATCGGGCACCAAGACGTGGACCTTCGCGGCGCAGAACGTCCGCGACTTCGGCTGGGCATCGTCGCGCAAATTCGCGTGGGACGCGATGAACGTACGGCAGGATTTCGCCGCCAATCCCAACGTCATGGCGATGTCCTTCTACCCGAAGGAAGCACGTCCGCTCTGGGATGCGTACTCGACCAAGGCGATTGCCCACACCATCGACGTCTATGGCAAGTTCGCCTTCCCCTACCCCTATCCGGTGGCGCAGTCGGTCAACGGACCGGTCGGCGGCATGGAATATCCGATGATCACCTTCAACGGGCCGCGCCCGGTGAAGGACGCCAAGACCGGCCAGCTGACCTATACCGAACGCGCCAAGACCGGCCTGATCGGCGTGGTGATCCACGAAGTCGGCCATGACTGGTTCCCGATGATCGTCAACAGCGACGAACGCCAATGGACGTGGATGGACGAAGGGCTGAACACCTTCCTCCAGTTCCAGGCCGAAAAGCTGTGGGACAAGGACTTCCCGTCGCGCCGTGGCGAGCCGAAGGACATCGCGGAATATATGCTGTCGAACAATCAGGTCCCCCTGATGACGCAGTCGGATTCGGTGCTGCAATTCGGTGCCAACGGCTATGGCAAGCCCGCCACCGCGCTCACCATCCTGCGCGAGACGGTGCTGGGGCGTGACCTGTTCGACCGCGCCTTCCGCGAATATGCGACCCGCTGGCGCTTCAAGCGGCCGACACCCTACGACTTCTTCCGCACGATGGAGGAAAGCTCGGGCGTCGATCTCGACTGGTTCTGGCGCGGCTGGTTCTATTCGACCGACCATGTCGACATCGCGCTGGACAAGGTGGTCGAGGGCCGCATCGCTGGCCGCGATCTGGACGCCAATGCCCGCGAACGTCGCGCGCTGCGCGATGCCGAGAATACGTCGCTGACGGTGCGCAACAATGCCGGGCAGAAGACCGTGACCGAACGCGATCCGTCGACCCGCGACTTCTACGACCAGCAGGACGACCTGGCCATCAGCCCGCAGCAGCGCCGCGACCTAGCCGAAAAGCTCGACAAGCTGACGCCCGAACAACGCGCCGCGTTCGACGTGAAGGACAAATTCTACCGCTTCTCGTTCCGCAACATCGGCGGGCTGGTCATGCCGATCCCGCTGAAACTGACCTTCAGCGACGGCAGCAACGCGATCGTCCGCATCCCCGCCGAAGTGTGGCGCTACGATCCCAAGGCGGTGACGTGGCAATATGTTACGGCCAAGACGATCACCGGGGCGGAGGTCGATCCGCTGCTCGAAATCGCCGATGCCGACCGGTCGAACAATGTCTATCGCGGTGCCATCCGCCCGGCAGTGCTGGAGATCGAGGATATCGAGGATCTGGCGAATCGCATGAAGGACTTCGACGTGCAGGTGAAACCCGGCTCGCTGCGCACCTATCCCGCACCGGTGGCGAAATGAGGGGGGCGCTTGCGGTCCTCGCCGCCGTCGCGGTGATCGCCCCGGCACAGGCGCATCGCGGCCACGACTCGCTCAGCGTCGTGACGCTGGCCGATGGCACGGTCACCGTGTCGCACCGCTTCGAGGCGCACGACATCGAACCCGCGCTGGCGAAGATCGCCCCGCAGGCGCAGACCAGCCTCGACGATCCCGAAGCGATGGCGGCACTGCGCACCTATATCGAGCGCCGCTTCGTCCTGACGATCGACGGCAAACCGGTTCCGCTGACCTACGCCACCACCGACCTGTCGCACGCCGAGGTCCGCATCGACTATGCCGGCCGCGCGCCCCGCAAGCCGAAGTCGGTCGCAGTCCGCTCGAGCGTGTTGACCGACGTCTATCGCGGACAGGTCAATCAGGTGAACGTCCGGCAGGGCAATGTCGTGAAGTCGCTAACCCTGCGCGGCGCGGGCACGGGTGGTGTGACCCTCTAACCATCGCCCCCGTCACTCCCGCGAAGGCGGGAGTCCATTTACGCTGACGTTCCCCCTCCTGCCCGACCGGCAGCGTCTACGGATTCCCCGCCCGCGCGGGGAATGACGGAGGATAGGATCGAATGCGAAACCCGGCCGTACCCCCCCGCCCACACGGCAACGACGAAGGGGTCGCCGACGTCCCTACCCCTCGCATTCCACGCGCATCTCCCGCGCACTCGCCGCCGTCATCCCGCCGCGATGCATCGCGCACGCCCGCCCGTCGCCGCCGATCGCGACGCTGAACGGCAACCCCGCCGTCTTCGCCAGCAAATCGCCGCGCAATTCGGCCAGCCGCTCCATGTCGGGCCGCCACAACTGCTCAGCGGGCACCGCGCGCAGCATCGCGTCGGTCGCGCGCCCGCGATCGATCGGCACCACCAGCACGCGGTACGCCCCCGCACCGGCCGCGATCGCCGGCAACTGCCGCAACTCGCCGTGGCACGGCGCACACCATGAGGCGACGAACAGCAGGATCGATCGCGGGGGATAGCGTGCCGGTTCGGCCGGAGCGGCTCC
Source organism: Sphingomonas sp. Leaf62 (assembly GCF_001421915.1). Classification (NCBI taxonomy): domain Bacteria; kingdom Pseudomonadati; phylum Pseudomonadota; class Alphaproteobacteria; order Sphingomonadales; family Sphingomonadaceae; genus Sphingomonas; species Sphingomonas sp. Leaf62. Next base: position 117,767 of record NZ_LMLN01000009.1, read on the forward strand.
GGTCAGCAGCAGCGTGCCGGCGATCAAGGTCCGATATCGTCGCATTCGTCCATCCCGCCCATCGACGCTGTCACATTGGCGTGCTTTGTTGCCGGGGGACAAGGGGATGACGAATGATCGACGCGATTTTGCACGGGCTGATGGCAGTGGCACAGGCGACCGCGCCCGCACCCGCCGCGCCGGCCAAACCGGCGACGCTGCAGGCACAGTTCGACGCTGCCAACGCCGCCTATGAAGCCCGCCAGTGCAGCGACGCGATCAAGCTGTACGACGCGATCGAGGCACGCACCGCCGGGTCGAAGAACGCGCTGCTGGTCGACGCGGTGAAGGTGCGCAAGGGCATCTGCGTCACCCGCAGCGGCGATACGCAGGGCGGCGCGGCGCTCATCCGGGAGGGCCTGCCCGCGCTGACGAAGAACGGCGCCGAATTCACCGCCGACCTGCGCGACGCCCATCTGGCGCTCGGCACCGCCGCGTTCGATGCGTTCGACTATGACGCGTCGGCAGCGTCGTACCGCGACGCGCTGGCGCTTGCGACCGGGATCGACCGGGTCGCCCCGCTGCTCGCGCTGACGCGGACGCTCGCCTTCGACCGCGATGGCAAGGCGCTGGCCTATGCGCAGGAAGCGCGCGACCTCGCGACCAAAACGCCCGGCATCGGCAAGGACGTGCTGGCGCTGATCCAGACGCGCTACGCCCGCGTCCTGCTGAACGAGGGAAAGAAGGAGGAAGCCTATACCGTCCTCAAGGACTCGCTGCGCAAGCAGGGTGGCCTCGACGAGCGGGTCAGTTCCTCCGAAGTCGCCACCCGCGCCGACCTCGCGCTGGCGGCGCTGCTCAACGGCGACCGGCAACAGGCGCAGACGTACATGGCCTATACCGGTGCCGGCCGGATGAAGGACGACGCCTTCGCCGCTGCGATCAACATGAAATCCGCGCCATGCGGATCGGCGACCGGCCTCAAGCCCGACGATTTCGCGGTCGTCGAATTTTCGGTCAGCGACACCGGCACCGTCGAGGCGGTGAACCCGATCTATACCACCGGCGGGCGCGACGTCGCACTGGCCTTCGCCCGTGCCGTATCGGACTGGTCGTGGTCGCCGACAGAATCGGTCAAGATTCCCGCCTTCTTCCGCAACGCGACCCGCATCGAACTGAAATGCTCGACCGCGGCCGACCGACCATGGCTCGGCCAGCCGCTCAGCGACGCGTTCGACGCCTGGGTCCGCAGCCAGGGCAATCGCCAGGACTGGTCGGACGTCACCCCGGCGCGCGCCTACCCCCTGGTCCGGGCCGAGTCGACCCGTGCCCGCGCCGCCGGTGACAGGGGCGCGCTGCTCGCCGCCGATGCGTGGATTGCCAATTCGCCGCTCCCGACCGAGGCGGAGCGCATGGCCGCCGCCACCGAAGCGGTCTCGCTGGCCCGGACGATGCAGGCCCCCGCGCCCGTCACCACCTTTCTCGCGCTCATCGAGATCGACGCCGACCGCAGCCAGTACGAGCAAAGCGTGCGCAGGCGGACCGCGCTGTTGACCCGCCCGGAAATCAACGGCGATCCGCTCTCCGCGGCGACGATCCGGATGATGCTCGCCAACCGCTCCTACCCGCCCGCGCCAAAGGGTGAGGCGGAGCAACTGCTCACCGCCGTCATCGCCTCGCCGCTGCCGGAGAATCATCCGCTCAAGGTCGCGGCACTGCTGCGGCAAGCCGATCTGCTGGCGCAGCGCGGCGACGTGGCGCAGGCGCGCGCCGCATTCGATCGCACCGGACTGACCAGCGATCAATGCGCGCTGATCGCGCCCAGCCCGGTCGTGCAGCGCAACGGCGCGACCAGCAGCCTCTACCCGACCGAAGCGGTGCAGATGGGGTTCCAGGGCTGGGCACAGGTCGAATTCGACATCGCCGCCGACGGTCGCACCATGACCCAGCGGACCATCGCCGCCTATCCGCCGTTCGTGTTCGGCGATGCCGCGCAGAAGATGGTCGGCGCGACCCGCTATCGCAGCAGCTTCCGCCCCGACGGGAACACCGCCTGTTCGGCTAATATCCAGCGATTCCGGTTCCAGCTTCCCGGCTGAGCGGCAGCGTGACGGTGGCGACCAGCCCGCCGCCGTCCGCTTCCCCCAGCGTCAGACGCCCGCCATAGAGCGCCGCCAGATCGCGGACGATGGCAAGGCCGAAGCCATGGCCGTCGCCGCGTTCGTCCAGCCGAACGCCGGGATCGGTCGCCCGCACCCGGTCGGCGGCAGCGATGCCGGGGCCGTCGTCGCTGACGGTCAGCACCGCCATGCCCCCCTCGACCGCCGCCGACAGCTGCACGCTCGACCGGGCATGGCGCGCGGCGTTGTCGATCAAATTTCCGACGAGTTCGTCCAGATCGGCCGCATCTACCGCCACCGACACCTCCGGCACGTCCGTGCCTACGGTCAGCCCCCGATCCCGGTGCAGCGCCGCCACCACCGCAACCAGCCCCTCGACCGCGGGTTGCAGCGCGGTCGCCGCGCGCCGGTCGACCGTCCCGCCGCGCGCGCGAGCCAGATGGTGCCGGATCGTCGCATCGATCCGCGCCACCTGACTTGCGCGCGGATCATCGCCCAGCTCGATCGCCAGCGTCGCCACCGGCGTCTTCAGCGCATGGGCGAGGTTCGCCGCCGACGCCCGCGCGGTCGCCAGCGCCGCCGCATTGTCGCGGACCAGCGCGTTCAGCTCGGTCGCCAGCGGCCGCAATTCGTCGGGCTGATCCTCGGGCACATCCGCCGCCGCCCCGCCCCGCACCGCCGCCACCCGGTCGCGCAGCGCCCGCAGCGGTCGCAACCCCAGCCGCAACTGCACCAGGGTCGCCACCGCCAGCACCACCGCCACGATCGCCAGCGTCAGCAGCAACGGCAGCATCGCGCCGCGCAACGGCTGGTCGATCTGACGGCGCGGCACCGCCACCGCCACGCGCCCGCCATCTCCGGGCAGTTCGAGCATCAGCCCATGCACGCGCGTCGCATCGGGCAGGATCAGGTCGAACGGCGCACCAAATCCCGGCCCCCGCCCCGGCGGCGGTCCGCGCTCCGGCCGGCCCGGCGGCCCGCGTCCCGGCACCGCGTCCAGCGCCGGCAGGCCGACACCGACCGTGCCGCCCGGCGTATCGATCCGCCACACCGCATCGGCACCGATCGCCGTCGCCAGTCCCGACCGGTCGAGCAGCGCCCGGTCGATCGTCCCGTCCTCGCGCACCACCGCGCGCAACAACCGCAACCGGTCGCCCAGCCGCGCGTCGATATTGCGCGTCACGAAATGGTCGAGCACCCCGCCGATCGCGAACCCCGCCACCGGCAGCGCGACCAGCGTCGTCGCCACCGACAGCGCCAGCATCCGGCCATGGATCGATCGCGGCAGCCTCACGCCGCGCCCGCCGTCAGCCGGTATCCCCGCCCGCGCACCGTCTCGATCAGCGGCGCGCCGATCTTCTTGCGCAGCCGCCCGATGATGACCTCGAGGCTGTTCGAATCGACATCGGCATCGCCCTCATAGACCCGCTCCATCAAATCCAGCCGCTCGATCACCGCTTCCTTCGCCAGCATCAACGCCGCCAGCACCCGATATTCGAGCGCGGTCAGCTTGATCGGCAGCCCGTCCAGCTCGAACACCCCGGTCTGCGTCTCATAGGCCAGCGGACCGCAGGTCACCCGCGTCGCGCCATGCCCCGCCGCCCGCCGCACCAGCGCGCGCAGCCGCATCATCAATTCCTCGACCCGGAACGGCTTGGTCAGGAAGTCATCGGCCCCCGCCTTGAACCCGGCGACCTTGTCCGACCATCCGTCGCGCGCGGTCAGGATCAGCACCGGCAAGTCGCGGCCACCCTCGCGCCATCCTTTCAGCACCGCCGTCCCCTCGCGATCGGGCAGCCCCAGATCGAGCACCGCCACGTCATAGCGTTCGGTATCGCCCAGATGCTGCGCGTCGATCCCGCTCGCCACCAGATCGACCGCGCAATGTTCCGCACGCAACGCCCGCGCGATGGCAGGCCCCAGATCGGGATCGTCCTCGACAAGCAGAATACGCATGATCGTCCCACTTTCCTTCCCGGCCACACCCGTTCCTGCTGAGCAGGGGCCGAGCGACGTCGAACACTCGCATCGAAGCATTTGGCGCGAAATCCTTCGACAGGCCCGACGACACTGGCAAGAACCGTACCGCCAATGCCGACCGCCCTTAAACCGAAACTGAACCGCGGGGTTCAGCGTGGCGAGGGGGCGAATCGCTAGAACGGCTTCATCGAACAACGAATGGAGCGAAACACATGGCTAAATTTTCTCTCGGTGGTCCGGGCAAGCTGGGTCTGGGCGTGGCGATCGGCCTTGCCATCGGCGCGGCGGGCGGGGCGAGCGCGGTGTCGCTGACCCGGCCGGCGGTCGAAATGGCCCCGACCATCGCCACCCCGGTCGCCAAGCTCGCCAGCGGTAACGGCGTCGTCACGGTCAAGGGCCGCGTCGCCGAAGTCTTCGGCGACCGCTTCGTGGTACAGGACGGCACTGGCCGGACGATGGTCGACGCCGGGCGCGACGCCTCGGTGACCAAGGGCGCACCGGTGCAGGTGCAGGGCCGCTACGACGACGGCCAACTCCGCGCCTCCTATCTGGTCGACGCGAATGGCAAGGTCACCCCGGTCGGCCCACCGCCGCCGCGTCCCGGCCACGGCCCGAAGCATGGCCCCGAGGGCGCACGCGGTCCCGGTGGTCCGGGTGGGCCGGGCGCTCCCTGCGCGCCCGGCGCAATGCCCCCGCCCCCGCCGGTCGACGGCAGCGCTCCCCCGCCGCCACCAGCCAACGGCCAGCTTCCGCCCCCGCCCACCGGCGCGGCACCGGCCGGAGCCCCCGCCCCGGCCCGGACGGGAGCGACCCGCTAAGCGCTGGTCTATCTACCGACCCGGCGTGCCGCTTCTTCTTCTCCCTTGGCCGAAGAAGAAGCGGCACCCCGTTCAGGTCAAGAACACTGCGAGCGTCCCCGAACCGTACCCCGGCGAAGGCCGGCGCCCGGTTTGGGGGACGTTAGCAAGCTATCGAAAAGTCTTCCCAACTGGACCCCGGCCTCCGCCGGGGTACGGCTAGGGTCAGGACCCATTGATATGAGGATCGCGATCTGATTCAGGCTCTGCGAGGAGACCCGA
>NZ_LMLN01000010.1:0-14348 GCF_001421915.1 Sphingomonas sp. Leaf62
CGCAGTTCGAACGAACCGCGTCACGCTGAGCAAATGCCTCTCCACTTAAGCGGGGCAAGTCCACCCTTCGCATGCACCGCATCCGTCATACACCCTGCATTGGCAAATCGAGAATTTTTCCTGCCGGCATAGCCAACAGGGATGATCGCCGCGACCATCACCCTGAAGAGAATGGTAAGGATATAGACGTCATCCGCGGCCGTTAGAGAATGGTATCTACCCTGAATACTCCCGTATTGACCGCCCCTGTCGCCTGTTCGTGGTCAAGCCGCCAATTCCTTGCGGATGATTTCCGCACCGGCACCCAGTGCCTTCAGCTTGCCCCGCGCGACGTCGCGCGACAGCGGTGCCATACCGCAATTGGTGGCGGGCAGAAGCTTGTCGGCGTCGACGAAGCGCAGTGCGTTGCGCAGCGTGTCGGCGACCTGCTCGGGCGTCTCGACGGTGTCGGTGGCGACGTCGATCGCGCCGACCATTACCTTCTTGCCGCGGATCAGTTCGATCAGGTCCATCGGCACGCGCGAATTCTGGCATTCGAGCGAAATGATATCGATCGTCGACTTTTGCAGGTTGGGGAAGGTTTCCTCATACTGGCGCCATTCGGAGCCGAGCGTCTTCTTCCAGTCGGTATTCGCCTTGATGCCATAGCCGTAGCAGATGTGAACGGCGGTTTCAGCCTTCAGTCCTTCGGCCGCGCGCTCCAGCGCGGCGATGCCCCAGTCATTGGCTTCGTCGAAGAAGACGTTGAACGCGGGTTCGTCGAACTGGATGATATCGACGCCGGCCGCCTCCAGCTCGCGGGCTTCCTCGTTGAGGAGGCAGGCGAATTCCCACGCCAGTTTCTCGCGACTCCGATAGTGCGCGTCGTACAGGGTGTCGATCATCGTCATCGGTCCCGGCAGCGTCCATTTGATCGGCTGTTCGGTCTGGGCGCGCAGGAAACGGGCGTCGTCGACGAAGACCGGCTTCGACCGCGAGACGGCGCCGACGACCGTCGGCACGCTGGCGTCGTAGCGGTTGCGGATGCGTACCGTCTCGCGCTTCTCGAAATCGACGCCGTCCAGATGCTCGATGAAGGTCGTGACGAAATGCTGGCGGGTCTGTTCGCCGTCACCGAGAATGTCGATCCCCGCCTGCCGCTGATCGTCGACCGCCAGACGCAAGGCGTCCTGCTTGCCCGCGATCAGTTCGTCGCCCTCCAGTTTCCACGGTGACCACAGGGTCTCGGGCCGGGCGAGCCAGGAAGGCTTGGGCAGGCTGCCCGCGGTGGTCGTCGGCAACAGGGTCGTCATGATGCAAAATCTTTCGTGTAGCTGGGAATCACAGGCCGCAGGTCGCGGACCAGCGCCGGAGCGCGGCGCCATGCGGCTTGATGACATGCTCCTCGGCAAACTTGCCCTGCCGGGCGGCGAGCCGGCTGCGCTCCTCGCGATCATAGACGATGCGGGTCAGCGAATAGTCCTGATAGGTCAGGCTCGGCCGGTATTGCTCGGCGGCTACCGAATTGGCGTTGTAGATCTCCGGCCGATAGATCTTCTGGAAGGTCTCCATCGTGGCGATGGTGCTGGCCAGTTCGAGGTTGGTGTACTCGCTGACCAGATCGCCGATATGATAGAAGGCCAGCGGCGCGACGCCGTGCGGCGGCATGAAGTAGCGCACCGTCATGCCCATCTTCGCGAAATAGGCGTCGGTCGCGGAGGAACGGCCGGTGCGATATTCGACGCCGAGGATCGGATGCGTGTTGGCGGTCCGGTGATAGACTTCCTTGCTCGACACGCTCAGGCAGATGACCGGGGCCTTGCGGAAACGGTCGCGATAGGCGCCGGAACCGAGGAACTGCTTGAACAGATTGCCGTGCAGGTCGCCAAACCCCTCCGGCGCGCCGCTGCCCCCGGCCTTGAAGTGATCCGGCAGGACGACGCTGAAGTCATAGTCCCGGACATAGGAGGAGAAATTGTTGCCGACCATGCCGTCGGTCCGCTCGCCGCGGGTCCGGTCGATAACGACCGTGTGCAGGATCTCGATCAGCGGGAAGGGTTCGGCGTCCTTGCCGGTCCGAAGCGCGGCCGAGACGATCGTCAGCTCCAGCGCGTAGCGATCCCCCGTAGGATTGTCCCAGTGCATCAGTGCGTTGAAGCGATGGTCGATCATCGCCAGCGTGTTGCGCAGATTTTCCTGCCGGCTTGTCCCCCGTGCGAGATTGGCGAAGTTGGTGGTGATGCGCGTGTTGTCGGCCGGACGATACTCCTCGTCGAAGGACAAGCTGCTGAGCGTAAACGTGAAGCCGCTATTCGTCATGACTCACCCAAGCTTTGCGGGCGGGAGGTCTGGCGAAAGCGCGCAGGGTACGGACGGGCCGGGAAGGCATCACGCCACGGACCGTCGCATCAAGCGCGATCCACCGGAGGAACCCCCGTCCGAGGAACGTTATGGCGTCGAAAGGCAGGTCTCCTGGCTCACGGGTCACTGCGGTGGCTCCGGCCTTCCCAGGCTCCTTGCGGGAACCCAGTGACACGAAATGGAGCCGCCGCTCGCCGCTTACAGTTGCGGGGGCAGCGCCGGATTCTGCCCCGAAGGACACCACCGGCTTCCCGTCTTAGCCCCATCGCCACGCCTGGGATAGGGAACCTCGACATGGGCGTTCAACACCATCGGGCTAGGACTGTCAATGATGATATAAAGATATCTTTATATGACGGTGATGTTCTCTGCGCGAAGATGGGTACGGCGATGATGACCGCTATACGGGACGACGCTCGACAATCTCTCGCGCCACGCGCGCCGTTTGTCGGTTGGCCGGCGATACGCGTTCTTTCCCGTCGCCCTTGCGCTTCGGCTGCGCTAGGGGCTTCGGCGTGGCGACGCAGGTGATTCAACAACGGTTCTCCGCGCAAAGCCCGCCGCCGCTGTCGCGGCGCCTGACGACGCTGGTGCTGGTCGTCGCGATCCATGTGCTGATCCTGTGGCTGTTGCTGCGCATCGCCCCCACGATGATGTCGCCGCCGCCGGGTGAGAAATCTCCGCTGGTCGTCGACATGCTGCCCGCCGACCGGGTCGCGCCCGCCGCCGCCCCGGCCAAACAGGTCCAGCGCAAGGCCGCCGCCGGCAGCGCCGCGACCGCCCCGCCCACCGCGACGGTGACGCCGCCGCCCGAGGTTCCGCCGCCCCCGCCGGTCCCCGCCGACCGTTCGTCCGACGTCTGGTCAAAGGTCATTCCGATGACCGGCCGCGAATTCGCACGGGCCGCCATCACCCCCGGCACCCGCAGCGCGGAGGGGGTCGGCACCGGCAGTGCGACGGGTGACAGCGGCGACGGCGATGCGGAGGCCGATACCGGCGGCGGCAGCGGTGGCGGCGAGCGCCTTTACGCCGCCGACTGGTACCGCCGCCCGACCCATACCGAGCTGGCGACCTATCTGCCCCGCCGCGCGCAACAGGGCTGGGGCGAGGTCGCGTGCCGGACCATTCCCAACAATCAGGTGACCGATTGCCGCGAAATCGGCCAGTCGGCGCGCGGATCGGGCCTGGCCGGCGCGGTGCGACAGGCGGCGTGGCAATTCCGCATCCTGCCGCCGCGCGTCGGCGGGCGGCCGCTGATCGGCAGCTGGGTCCGCATCCGGATCACCTATACCGACGCGGGCGCGGCGGTGGAGTGATCCCTGACGCTTGCCGCCATTCCGGCCTTCGCCGGAAGGACGGTGTGGGCGAGTAGGAGCGCGCGTGTCCTTGCCCTCCCCGCCCCCAGCGGCTAGTCGGCAGGCGTTTATCTCCCTTGCATGTCAGGTCGCTTCGCATGTCCGCATTGTTCCGCATCACCCTCCCCGACGGTGCCGTCCGTGAGGTGACGCCGGGCACTACGCCGGCCGACATCGCCGCCGCGATCTCGCCGGGTCTGCGCAAGGCGGCGATCGCCGCGCGGGTCGACGGGCAGGTGCGCGACCTGAACCGACCGTTCGACGGCGATGCGGCGCTGGCGCTGGTGACGACGAAGGACGAGGCCGATGCGCTCGAACTGCATCGCCACGACTTCGCGCACGTCCTCGCCGAAGCGGTGCAGACGCTCTACCCGGGCACGCAGATCACCTTCGGTCCGGCGACCGACGACGGCTTCTATTACGACTTCGCGCCCGCGCCGGGCCGTGGGCCTTTCACCGACGAGGACCTGCCACTGATCGAGGCGGAGATGCGCAAGATCATCGCGAAGGGCGAGAAGTTCGAGCGCGAGGTCGTGACCCGCCAGCAGCTGATCGACCGCTGGACGCAGCAGGGCGAGACCTTCAAGGCGGAGTGGGCCGCCGAACTGCCCGAGGGTGAAGAGCTGACCATCTACCGGCAGGGCCAGTGGCTCGACATGTGCCGCGGGCCGCACCTCGAATCGACGGCGAAGCTCGATCCGCAGGCGTTCAAGCTGACCCGCGTGTCGGGTGCCTATTGGCGCGGCGACCAGAAGAACGCGATGCTTAGCCGTATCTACGGCACCGGATGGCTGTCGAAGAAGCAGCTCGACGCGCATCTGACCCGGCTGGAGGAGGCCGCCAAGCGCGACCATCGTAAGCTGGGCGCGGAGATGGACCTGTTCCACCTCCAGTCCGAAGCGCAGGGTTCGGTCTTCTGGCACCCCAAGGGGTACATGATGTGGCGGCAACTGGAGGCGTATATGCGCCGCCGGCTCGACGCGACCGACTATCAGGAAGTGAAGACGCCGCAGCTGATGGACGCGCGGCAATGGGAACAGTCGGGCCATTGGGGCAAGTATCGCGAGAATATGTTCGTGGTGCCCGACGAAATCCCGAATACCGAGGACGAGGGCGCGATCGTCAGCGCCGATGCCGACATGATGGCGTTGAAGCCGATGAACTGCCCGGCGCACGTCCTGATCTTTCGTCAGGGGATCAAGTCGTATCGCGACCTGCCGATCCGCATGGCCGAATTCGGCTGCTGCCACCGCAACGAACCGCATGGCGCGCTGCACGGCATCATGCGCGTCCGCCAGTTCACGCAGGACGACGCGCACATCTTCTGCCGCGAGGATCAGCTGGTGCAGGAGGTTCGCGACTTCTGCGAACTGCTCGACTCGGTCTATCGCGATCTGGGCTTCACCGATTATGCAGTGAAGCTGGCGCTGCGCCCGGAGAAGCGCTTCGGGTCGGATGCGATGTGGGACACGGCCGAGGCGGAGCTGCGCGAGGCGGTGCTGTCGTCGAACCTGTCCGAGGACATCAAGGCGAAGTTCGAGGAACTGCCAGGCGAAGGGGCGTTCTATGCCCCCAAGCTCGAATTCCACCTGACCGACGCGATCGGGCGGACGTGGCAGGTCGGCACGATCCAGTCGGACCGGGTGCTGCCCGAACGACTCGACGCGACCTATGTCGGCGAGGACGGCAATCGCCACCGCCCGGTGATGCTGCACCGGGCGATCCTCGGCACGTTCGAACGCTTTCTCGGCATCCTGATCGAGCATCATGCGGGCCGCATGCCGATGTGGCTGTCGCCGGTGCAGGCGGTGGTCGCGACGATCGTGTCCGATGCCGACGACTATGCCAACGAGGTCGCGGCGGCGCTGAAGGCGGCGGGTATCCGGGTGGAAACCGACCAGCGCAACGAGAAGATCAACTACAAGGTGCGCGAACACTCGCTCGCCAAAGTCCCGGCGCTGGTCGTGGTCGGCAAGCGCGAGGCGGAGGAACGCACCGTCGCGCTGCGCCGTCTGGGCAGTCAGGGACAGTCGGTCATCACGCTCGACGAACTGGTCGCAATGCTGTCGGCGGAATCGCTGGCACCCGATCTTGCGCGGAACCTTTCGTAATCGTGCAGAATTGACTATATAGAAGTTTCGAACACTGAAGGAGCAGCACCTATCCGTCCGCCCATGATGCGTCGCCCGAATGCGCCGCCGCCGATGAACGGCCCCCGATTCAACGAGTTCATCCAGTCGCCGAAGGTCCGCGTGATCGACCATGAGGGCGAGAATCTGGGTGTGATGTTCACGCGCGAAGCGATGGCGCAGGCGCAGGAGGTCGGACTCGATCTGGTCGAGGTGTCGCCGAACGCAGACCCGCCCGTCGCGAAGTTCCTCGACGTGGGCAAGTTCAAGTACGAGGCGCAGAAGAAGGCGAACCTCGCGCGCAAGACCCAGAAGACGCAGGAGATCAAGGAGATCAAGATGCGTCCGAACATCGACGATCATGATTATGATACGAAGATGAAGAAGGTCGAGCAGTTCATCACCGAAGGCGACAAGGTGAAGGTCACGATGCGGTTCCGCGGGCGCGAACTGAGCCATGGCCAGCTCGGCATGGCGGTATTGCAGCGCGTCGCCGAAGCGACGCAGGAAATCGCCAAGGTCGAAGCCTATCCGCGCATGGAAGGCCGGCAGATGCTGATGGTGTTGTCGCCGAAATAAGCGCCGGTTGGTCTGACTTGCGGCACTGAAAAGCCGCCATGTCCTTGAGTGGACGTGGCGGCTTTTCCGTTTGTCGGGTTGCGCTGGTTTGCATGGGAGCGCTTGGGGAAGGCCCGAACGCCCGCGCGCGGTTTGATCGGCTCAAAGAGTCATCGACATAATTCGCGACAGGACCGCGCGACCATGAAGCGCCACTCGACGTCGCTGCCCGTCAGCCGGACCGTACGCTCGACGACCCGCAGCGGCTCATTCGGAAATTGGTTGGACTCATAGGAAAGTGCTGCCGTCGATGGGGTATGAACCTTCGGCACAAGTGTGCGCCCTGCCAGCGAGCGCGACCGGAAATCTTCCTGTCCGGTTCCGCTGATTTGCCAATAATAACCGCTGCCAAACCGGATGAAACGCTCGTCGGCCACCGGATTTCGGAGAATGATTTCGCCGTCTGGCGCAATCTCGGCGGCAGTGAGCAACGCGTTCAGTACTGCGTCGAGTTGCTGGTCATACTCTCGAATGAGCCGTTGATCCCCGGCGGCAGGAGTAGATCGTTCCAAAGGCTGCCACATAAGTGCCAGCAGGGTTGCCGCGATAAGGCTCATAGCGATTGCTCCCAATACCAATGGACGAATGAACGTCGATTGACCTCCACCAGCACTGGACGCGAGGGCCGGCGTCTGGGGTACGGCTTGCTGGTACCCTTCTGCCGCGTCGAGCATCTGCGCGGCTTGCAAGGAGGATGCGACACCCAGTTTCAGGCGCGCCATTTTCAGCCGCTTTTCGACCGCGTGATGCGAAATGCCCAGATCGACGGCGATCTCCTTGGCAGACTTGTGCTGGAGCCATTGCCTCAGACAGACCTTTTCCCGCTCGGTCAGCTTGGCCAGATCATTACTGCTTTCCATGTCCCGCCGGATAGGATGCGTTCATCCGCCGGGAAAGTACGGTCGTCTGGTACTTTGCCGACCGATCGGGATCATTGCTGTTCCTTACCGATGGCAGTCGGGCATCGAGGCAAGTACGCGCTTCCGTAAACCGAGGCCGGACTCTGCCGCCCCCAGTCCAGAGCATTCACACTTCCTGCAGTCTGCCGACTGGGCGAACCGGCATCGCCGCTCAATCGCCGCCGCCTCCGCCGCCGTCGCAGCCACCACCGTCGCTGCCGCAGTCCGCCGACGTGCTGGCCCCGTCGAACCATCCGCAAATGAGGTCTCCCCCGTCATCTGCCCCGGCATGGCGGAGCTTGCGACGGTGCGATGCGATCGCGACGAGGGCGATCAGCAGCACGGCGATGACCAGTACGGCCAGCAGGATCAGGTCCATAACCCGATCCTGCTGCAATCCCCATCGATTCGCAAGGGATTACGCGAAGGCGCTGAAATCCTTGCCTGCCGCCGCGTCGAGCATCCGTCGTTCGAGCGACTTCAGCCGCAACTGGCCGGTGATGCGGTCGCCGGTCAGGTCGGTAACGTAGAAGGTGTCGACCGCGCGTTCGCCATAGGTGGCAACGTGGGCGGAGTGCAGCGTCACCTTCGACTGGAACAGCGCCTGCGCCAGATGGTGGAGCAGCGCGGGCCGGTCGCGGGCATTGACCTCGATCACGGTGAAGCGATTCGACGCGGCATTGTCGATCAGGACGTTCGGCTCGATCGGGAAGGCATCGGCGCGCGGGCGGGACAACGGCTTGGCGGCCAACCGGTCGGTCAGCTTCATCCGGTTGGCGAGCGCATCGGCGATGGTGGTCTTCAGCCGCTGCAACTGCCCCGCTTCGTCGAACGGACCGCCGAGCGGATTCTGGACGAGGAAATTGTCGAGCGCCATGCCGGTACGGGTCGTATGGATGCGCGCATCGATGATGTTGCCGCCCGCCGCGTGGATCGCCCCGGCGATGCGGTAGAACAGCCCCGGATGATCGGCGGCATGGACCGTGACGACGGTCGCGCCGCGATCCTCGTCGACGCTGGTTTCGATCGTCAGGCGCACGTCGCCCGCCTGATCGACCATCCGCGCATTGGCGGCGATCACGTCGTCGGGCTCGGCGATCCAATAGGCGGGCGGCAGGTGCCGGACATAGGCCGCCAGCGTATCCTTGTCCCAACCCAGCGTCTCACGCAGCCGTTCCTGCTTTTCGGCGATGCGTTCGTCACGTCCGCGCTGCTTGTGGCCCAGGCGCAGCACTTCCTCGGCGGTTTCGAACAAGGTGGTCAGCAACTGCCGTTTCCACCCGTTCCACGTGCCGGGACCGACCGCGCGGATATCGACGACGGTCAGGACCAGCAGCATGCGCAGCCGCTGCGGCGATTGCACGACGCTGGTGAAGTCGAGGATCGTCTTAAAGTCACTAAGGTCACGCTTGAACGCCGTTGCCGACATCAACAGGTGATAGCGGACCAGCCATGCGACCGTCTCGGTCTCGGCCGGGGTCAGGCCCAGCCGGGGGCACAGTCGTTCGGCGACTTCGGCACCGAGGATCGAATGATCGCCGCCACGCCCCTTGGCAATGTCGTGGCACAGCACGGCGACGAACAGCGCGCGCCGCTGGACGATGCCGCCGAACAGGGCGGTAGACAGCGGGTGCTCCTCGCGACAGATGCCGCGTTCGACCTGCGACAACAGGCCGATCATGCGGATCGTGTGCTCGTCGACGGTGTAATGGTGGTACATGTCGAACTGCATCTGCGCGACGATGCGGCCGAAATCGGGAATGAAGCGGCCAAACACGCCGCATTCGTTCATCCAGCGCAGCACCAGCTCGGGATCGCGCGGGGACGTCAGCACGTCGAGGAACAGCTGGTTGGCGCGGGGGTGCGAACGAACATGCGCCGCCATACGCGCGTCACGCGATGCCGCGCGCATCGCCAGCGGATGGATTTCCAGCCCGTGCAGATCGGCAAGCGCGAAGATTTCGATCAACCGGACCGGGTCCTGCGCGAAGAAATCGTCCTTGGGCAGCGCGAGACGCCCGCGGTCGAGGACGAAGCCGTTCAACCGCCGCGGCCGCCGCCGCAGCCGCGGGAAACCGAACCGGCTGCCCCGCGCGGCATAGGTTTCGTCGAGATGGCTGAGGAACATGCCCGTCAGGTCGCCGACCCGCTTCGCCTGCAGGAAATAATATTGCATGAAGCGTTCGACGCGCGATTTGCCGACCCGGTCGCTATAGCGCATCCGCGTCGCGATCTCGGTCTGCACATCGAACGTCAGCCGTTCCTCGGCCCGGCCGGTGATGAGATGGAGGTGACAGCGCACCGCCCACAGGAAATCCTCGGCCCGATTGAACTTGCGCAATTCGGGCGCGCTCAGCAGGCCGACCCGCACCAGATCGGCGGCGCGGCGGACGTTATAGGCGTATTTGCCGATCCAGAAGAGGGCGTGCAGGTCGCGCAGCCCCCCCTTCCCCTCCTTCACATTGGGTTCGACGACATAGCGGGTGTCGCCCATCCGCTTGTGCCGGGCATCGCGCTCGGCCAGTTTTTCGGCGATGAAGGTGCGCGCGGTCCCGTCCTGCACCTCGTTCTTGAAGCGCTGCGCCGCCTCGGCATAGAGCGTCGTATCGCCCCACACATAGCGCGCCTCGACGAGCGCGGTGCGAATCGTGACGTCGCCCTTCGCCTGCCGCACCATCTCGTCGAGCGAACGCGACGAATGGCCAACCTTCAGCCCCAGATCCCACAGCGCGTAGAGGATCGATTCGATGACCTGTTCGGACCATGGCGTCTGCTTCCACGGCGTCAGCACGCCGATATCGACGTCCGAATGCGGGGCCATTTCCCCCCGGCCATAGCCGCCGACCGCGATCAGCGTCATCCGTTCGGCCGCGGTCGGATTATGGTTCGGGTGGACGTGTTCGACGATGAAGCCGGTGAGCGCGACGAGGATCGCGTCGGTCAGATACGCATAGGCGGCGGACGTCTCCAGCCCGTGGCTGGGGTTGGCATTCAGTCGCCGTTCGATCTCCGCCCGGCCACGCACCATCGCGTCGCGCAGCACGGCCGTCGCGGCACGACGCAGTGCCGTGCCGTCCTGACCGCCGGTGCAGAGTGCCGCGAGCGACGCCGCCAGCACCGCCGGCTCAACGATCGCCTCCGGGTGGACGATCCGTTCGAACCGGGGCGGCGTGGCCAGGTCGGGCCGAACCGTGTCGCTCAGGCGCCGCCCTCCGGCGTCTTGGCCACGCCGACCAGCGCCGGCCGGAGCAACCGGTCGCGAATCATGTAACCGGTCTGGATTTCCTGCACGACGGTGCCCGGTGCGACGTCGTTCGACGGCACTTCGAACATCGCCTGATGCTTGTTGGGGTCCAGCGCTTCGCCGACCGCCACCATCTTGGTGATGCCGTGACGGCCGAAAATGCTTTCCAGCTCGCGCCCGGTCGCTTCGAGGCCGACGATCAGGCCCTTCAGCCGGTCGTCGCCGCGCAGGTCGTCGGGGATCGCCGACAGCGCGCGCGACAGATTGTCGGCCACCGACAGGATGTCGCGCGAGAACGCGGTCGCGGCATAGGCGCGGGCGTCGGCCACTTCCTTTTCGGCGCGGCGGCGCACATTCTGCAGATCGGCACGGGCGTACAGGGTTTCGGCCTGCGAATCGGCCAGCTTCGCTTCGAGGTCGGCGAGGCGATCCGCTTCGGCGACTTCGGGCGCGGCCTCGGCGGTGGCTTCGCGCAGGTCGTTCGTATCGTCGTTGGCGGGAGTGTCGTTCATTCCGGTCTCTTCTTGTCCTGTCAGCCGAGCAGCCGCGTCAGGGTCGCGGCGGTGAAATCCACCATGGGCACGACGCGCGCATAGTTCAACCGGACAGGCCCGATCACGCCGACGACGCCGACCACGCGCCCGTCCAGCGCACGGACCGGCTTGGCGATGACCGACGATCCGGTCAATGCGAACAATTTGTTTTCCGATCCGATGAAGATGCGCGCGGCATCGCCGTCCTGTGCCGATTCGAGCAGGCGGGCGATCTCTTCCTTGCCCTCCAGTTCGTCGAGCAATTGGCGCACGCGGTCGAGATCGTGGGCGGCGGCGGGATCGATCAACCGGGCCTGTCCGCGCACGATCAGCACCGGGCGATGCCCGCCATCCTCGCTCCACATCGCCAGACCAGCCTCGACCAGCGCGCGGGCGGTCGCATCGAGTTCGGCGCGTTCCTGCCCGATCTCGCGGAGGATGTGCGCGCGGGCCTCGCTCAGGGTCAGGCCCGACAGCCGCGCCGTCAGGTAATTGCCCGCCTCGACCAAAGCGGTGACGCTGGTCCCGGTCGCGACATCGAGCACCCGGTTTTCGACCGATCCGTCGGCCCCGACCAGCACCGCCAGCGCGCGGGTGCCCGACAGCGGCACGAACGACACTTGTTTGAGCACCGGTTCGCGCTTGGGAACCAGCACCACGCCGGCACTGGCGGACAGGCCGGACAAGGCAGCGGCGGTGCCGGCCAGTGCTTCCTCGACCGGGCCGGCGGTATCGGCCTGCGCCTCGATCGTCGCGCGTTCCTGCGCGGAGGGCTCCATCGCGTGCATCATGCCGTCGACGAACAGGCGGAGACCCGTTTCGGTCGGCATTCGCCCGGCGCTGACATGCGGTGCGGCGAGCAGGCCGGCTTCCTCCAGATCCTGCATCACCCCGCGGATCGATGCGGGCGAGAGGTTCAGGCCGGACAGTTGCGCGATGGTCCGCGACCCGACCGGCGCACCGGTCGACAGATAGCTGTCGACCACGATCCGAAACACGTCGCGGGCGCGGTCGGTCAATTCATGGATCGGTTGGGCCATGGGGGGAATGTAGGGTGAACTCCGCTCGCGGAAAAGCATATCCTCCCTGCTCGCGGGGAAGGGGACCGCGGCGAAGCGGTGTGGAGGGGGTTGGCCCACGCACCGCAGCCGTTCCGATTGCCGCGCTCCCCCTCCACCAGCTTCGCTGGTCCCCCTCCCCGTGCCGGGGAGGATTTAGTTTGCCTCGATAAAAGCCCGGATGGGCAACTCATTCGGCGCAGAGCGCAGCGCCTCGTTCATCCGCTGATCGCGCATCCGGCAGCCATAATAGAAGGACAGATGCTGCGACGCGCCTGACAGTTCGTTCCAGCGGACATCGACCGCGGGCATGTCGGTCGGCGCATTGTCGCATCCCGGCTGGCCCGGCTGGACCAGCCGCTCACCCTGCTGCGGACGGTATGGCTGCAGTTTCGCGGCGAACGCGCGATACTTGCCCGGCGTCGCCCTGAATTCGCGGGTGCCGACCACCTTCGTGAAGCGCCGCCCCTCGAACACGCCCGTTCCATCGGGCTGGATCGTCACGCGGTACACCGGACAGGTGCCGAAGCACGGCGACGTCTCATAGCTGATCGTCTCCCGCTCGATCGCGACCGGTGCGGTTTCGGTGGTCGTATTGCCGACCGCCATGACGCAGCCCCCGAGCATCGGCAGCAGTCCCAAGGCAATGATCTTCATGAAGTGGCTCCCTGTTGCGGACCCGTCGTTCCGGACCCGTTACAGCGGCGTACCGCGCGGCGACTGGCGCGGCGATGAACGGACGGCTAGGACTTCACGAAATTTCAGGAGATTCCCATGCGCCCATCCGGCCGCGCCCCCGACGAAATGCGCAGCATCACGATCCAGACGAACTTCACCCGCCATGCCGAAGGATCGTGCCTGATCGGATTCGGCGATACCAAGGTGCTAGTCACCGCATCGCTCGAGGAGCGCCTGCCGCCATGGCTGCGCGGCAAGGGCGAAGGCTGGGTGACGGCGGAATATGGCATGCTCCCCCGCGCCACCCATACCCGCAGCAGCCGCGAGGCGGCCAAGGGCAAGCAGTCGGGCCGTACGCAGGAAATCCAGCGGCTGATCGGGCGATCGCTGCGCGCGGTCGTTGACCTGAAAGCGCTGGGCGAGCGGCAGATCACGCTCGATTGCGACGTGATCCAGGCCGATGGCGGCACCCGCACCGCGTCGATCTCCGGCGCGTGGGTCGCGCTGCGGCTCGCGGTCGACGGATTGATGCGTGAGGGCAAGCTGGAGGTTGACCCGATCAGCCGGCAGGTCGCGGCGGTCAGCTGCGGCATCCATCAGGGTACGCCGGTGCTCGACCTCGACTATATCGAGGATTCGGCCGCCGATGCCGATGCCAATTTCGTGCTCACCAGCGATAACAACATCGCCGAGGTACAGGCCACCGCCGAGGGCGCATGCTATGACGAGGAGGCGCTGTTACGTCTGCTGCGGCTCGCCCGCATCGGCTGCGGCCGGATCTTTGCCGAACAGCTGCGGGCGACCGGCCGATGAGCGGCGAGGGCAAGGACCGACAGGCGATCCGCAAGTTACAACCGGGCAAGCTGGTGATCGCCAGCCATAATCCCGGCAAGATCCGCGAGATCGCGGCGCTGCTCGGACCATATGGCGTCACCCCGATCTCGGCGGGCGAGCTCGACCTGCCCGAACCGGAAGAGACCGGCACGACCTTCGTCGCCAATGCCGAGCTGAAGGCGTTGCAGGCCGCCGACCTGTCGGGCCTGCCAGCACTGGCCGATGACAGCGGGCTGTGCGTCGAGGCGTTGAACGGCGAGCCGGGCATCTTTTCGGCGCGCTGGGCCGGGGCGTCCAAGGACTTCACCGCGGCGATGCGGCTGGTCGAGGACCGAATGCAGGCGACCGGCCCGGATCACAGCCGCGCGGCGCACTTCGTCTGCGCACTGGCGCTCGCATGGCCCGACGGTCATGTCGAATGGTTCGAAGGGCGCGTCGACGGCAAGCTGGTCTGGCCGCCGCGCGGGGAGCATGGCTTCGGCTATGACCCGATGTTCGTTCAGGACGGCATGGACCAGAGCTATGGCGAGATCGATCCCGATCACAAGCATTCGATCAGCCACCGTGCCGATGCCTTTGCGCAGTTGGTGAAGGCGGTGTTCTGAGAGGCTGTTTGAAAACGCGCGGTTGCGCGTTTTGCGGTGCCGGCCCGCGCCCCCC
>NZ_LMLN01000010.1:14363-64264 GCF_001421915.1 Sphingomonas sp. Leaf62
ACCGCCTTGAAACTCGCCCTTCCGCGAGTTTCCAAACGGACTCCAAGGCCGGATCGGGCGTACCGAAGGGAACGCCCGCCCGCGTCCGGGCATTGGACGCCCCGAAAGGAATTCCCATGCCCGACGCGATCACCGAAACCCGCCACCGCGAGATCGCGGTCGAGCATCTGCTGTTCTGGACGATGCGCTATGTCGAGGAACAGCATCCCGGCCTGCTCGATTCGCTGGAGGCCAGCCTCGACAAGCTGGGCGACCCGAGCCCGGGCGGCGACAAGAATGACGGGGCCGTGCGGCATATAGCCGCGAAGATGATCGCCGGCGCACGGGGCTGAACCGGCCGTTCGTCACCCCGGACCCAAGCGGTTCGTCGGCGATCAGGGGTGACGGGTGCGGCCGGGAACCCGGTGCGGAGGAACGCTCTTCGCTACGCAGCCACCGCCGCACCATCTGTCGTCAGGCCGGCATCGACCAAATTGCCGACGAACTGGTCGGTGCAGTGCGACCAGCAATAGCCGGTGCCGACACGGACGCAGGCGTCGCGGTCAGCAATGATCGCCTGTTCGACCGCCGCTGCCAGATCGGCGTCGAGCGCGCCGACGCGTCCGCTGCCGCCGCCCGTGCCGTCCAGCCCGATCACGTCGAGTGGCCCCGGCACCGGATAGGCGGCAACCGGCGTGCCGCAGGCCAGCGCCTCGATCATGACGAGGCCGAACGTGTCGGTGCGGCTGGGAAAGACCAGCACATCGGCAGCGCGATAGGCAGCGGCGAGCGCCGCGCCCTGCTTCACCCCAACGAATTGCGCCAGCGGATAGCGGCGCTCCAGATCGGCGCGCGCCGGGCCGTCGCCCACCAGCAGCTTGGCGCCCGGCGTATCGAGCGCGAGGAACGCCTCGATATTCTTTTCGATGGCGATGCGCCCGACATGGAGCAGGATCGGGCGCGGTAGCGTCGCCACGTCGAGCTGCGCGCCATCGGGCTTGAACAGCGACAGGTCGACCCCGCGCGACCAGCGCCGGGTATGGGCGATGCCGTGGTCGTGGAGCGCGCCGGCGACACGCGCGGTCGCGGTCATCACCCCGCTGGCGGCGGCATGGAAGCGGCGCAGGAACGGCCAGAACAGTCCGGCGGGCAGGTGCGTGCGCATCGCCAGATAGTCGGCGAAATTGGTGTGGAACGAGGTGGTGAAGCGCGCGCCCCGCCCCCGACACCAGCGCCGCGCCGCCCAGCCGAGCGGCCCCTCGGTCGCGATATGGATCGCGTCGGGGTGGAAGGCAGCCATCCGCCGGCCGAGTTCGGAACCACAGCCGAACGCCAGCCGGATTTCGGGATAGCCGGGGCATGGCCGGGTGGCGAAACCGTCGGGGGTGAAGGTTTCGACCACATGGCCGCGATGTTGCAGGCGAGAGATCGTCGTTTGCAGCGTGCGGACGACACCATTGACCTGCGGGCTCCACGCATCGCTGACGATGGCGATCCTCACGCGGTGGCGACCGCCCGGCCGGCATCAACGGCCTTGCCGTTCGACCTGGCCAGTTCGCGTTCCCACGTCTCGGCACGCCAGTCGATCAGCGACAGCGCCCCCTGGTGATCCTCGACCAGCGCGGTGCAGCTCTCCACCCAGTCGCCGTCGTTATAATACATGATATCGCCGATCTGGCGGATTTCGGCGGTGTGGATATGGCCGCAGACCACGCCGTCGACGCCATGTTCGGCGGCGGCGTGCGCCACGGTTTCCTCGAACCGGCCGATGAAGTTGACCGCGTTCTTAACCCGGTGCTTGGCATAGGCCGACAGCGACCAATAGGGGAGCCCCAGCTTGCGCCGTGCGAAGTTCCAGACGCTGTTGGCCTTGAGCAGCGCGGTGTAGGCATGGTCGCCGAGAAAGGCGAGCCATTTGGCATAGAGCACCACGCCGTCGAACTTGTCGCCGTGCAGCACCAGCAGGCGGCGGCCATCGGCGGTTTCGTGGATATCCTCTTCGACCATTTCGACGCCGCCGAATTCGAGACCGGTATAGTCGCGAAACGCCTCGTCATGGTTGCCGGGGATGTAGATGACGCGGGTGCCGCGCCGCGCGAACTTCAGGATCGATCGGATCACGTCGTTATGGCTTGACGGCCAGTACCAGCCGCGCCGGATCTGCCAGCCATCGACGATGTCGCCGACCAGATACAGCGTCTCGCATTCGAACGAATGGAGGAAGTCGACCAGTTGCGTCGCGCTGCATCCCGGCGTGCCGAGATGGACGTCGGAGATGAAGACGGTGCGATAGGACTTTTTCGCACCCTCGGCACGATAGCTTTGCGGGTCGTTGATCCAGTCGGGAATCTTTCGCGCGAGGGACTTCACGGTCGCGGCCGATGAATTCTGTCGATTGGTCCGGGATACAAATGCCGTCGTCATCGTACTTCTCCACGCCAGTGGACGGGACTTGCGTCCCTGCGATGACGTCGCTGTAGCGATGCCGCGCGACAATTGTATTTCGCGCGTGTGACGGCGAGTTCCATCAAACTGAAACCTTGCTGACACGTCGGCGACATTGGCGTGTCATCGACGCACGTCATCTTATCGGGCCAGACAAGCCCGGTGCGGCACTGGACAAGGAAACTCTCGGATTGGCTCAGGAACTGAACCGCCTCGGCGTGGCGACCGCCTATGATCGCTGGGCACCGATCTACGATCTGGTCTTCGGTCCGGTGTTCAAGCGCGGGCGTCGTGCCGCGATCGATGCCGCCGAAACGGTCGGCGGCCGCATCCTTGAGGTCGGCGTCGGCACCGGCATCTCGCTGCCGCATTACCGCGCCGACAGCCGGATCACCGGCATCGATATCGCCGACCAGATGCTCGACAAGGCCCGCGACCGGGTTCGCCGGCTGAAGCTGAACCATGTCGAACGGATCGCGATCGGCGATGCCGAGGCGCTGGACTTCGCCGATGCGTCGTTCGACGTGGTCGTCGCGCAATATGTCGTGTCGGCAGTGCCGCATCCCGACCGCGCACTGAGCGAATTCCTGCGCGTGGTGCGGCCCGGCGGCATGATCGTGATCGCGACCCGGCTGGGTGCGGAGGCGGGGATGCGCGCGAAGATCGAGCGGGTGCTGATGCCGATCACCAGCCGGCTTGGCTGGCGCACCGATTTCCCGTGGTCGATCTATGGCGACTGGGCGGCGCGCAACCCGCAGGCGGAGCTGATCGAGCGCCGCCCGCTCCCCCCGCTCGGCCATTTCTCGCTGGTCTGCTTCCGGCGCGCGGCGGGCGTGCAGGACAACCACCCGACGCCCGCGCACGCCGCGACCGCCTGAACCCAAACCCTTTTGATCAAAGGCTTATTCGATGTCCGGATTCAAGGAAGCGCTGAAGGAACAGCGGTGGGACGATCATCGCTATTACCATCACAGCATCATCAACCAGGCGCTGCATTTCGTCAGCGCGACGACGTTCCTGATCGCCTATGTCGTGGTGTGGATCGATCCGGCGGTCGCCAGCCTGCTCGGCTGGCTGGTGGCGATGACCGCGCGGCAATCGGGGCATTTCTTCTTCGAACCCAAGACCTACGACCATCAGAATCAGGCGACACACGAACACAAGGAAGAGATCAAGGTCGGATATAACCTGTTCCGCAAGGTCGTGTTCATGGGCCTGTGGGCGGCGACGCCGATCCCGCTGCTGATCGATCCGACCTTTTTCGGCATCTTTGAACCGCATGTCGGGTTCGTCGGGTTCCTGCGGCATCTGGCGCTGCTGTGG
Source organism: Sphingomonas sp. Leaf62 (assembly GCF_001421915.1). Taxonomy (NCBI): domain Bacteria; kingdom Pseudomonadati; phylum Pseudomonadota; class Alphaproteobacteria; order Sphingomonadales; family Sphingomonadaceae; genus Sphingomonas; species Sphingomonas sp. Leaf62. The sequence goes on from NZ_LMLN01000010.1 coordinate 18,111, forward strand.
CTGGCGTTCGCGGTCGGCGGGTTGCTGTTCCGGGTGGTGCAGCTGTTCGTGCAGCGCGACGTGATGACCGGGCTGGTGTGGGCGACGAAGATCGTGACCGATCCCTTCAACGACTTCATCCTGTATCGCAAGGCGCCGGTGCAGTTGTTGAAGGGCGCGCGGATCGACACCGATTTGCAGGAAGCGGCGCGCCACTAAGCGCCGGGCAAGGCGTAGCGAAGCTACGCCACGCCTCAAGGCGCCCCCGGCCGGCGGCGCGAAAAGCGCCGTCCGACGAGCGTCGAGGTGCGGACTGCCCCGCAGTCCGCAGATCGTGCCGGGTGCACGATCGCCCTCGACGCTGGCTTTGCCCGTGGCGGGGCCTGAAAACACAGCTGTTTTCCACCAAAGGTCACAAACGTCACACTCGCGACCGGTTTGCCACACAGGCGGACCGGTCGCTTTGCGTTCGCATGGGGCCGACGCTGAGAAAGAGCGGTAGCAACCATGACAGGTAGCTATGCTGTAGGACAGCGCCGGGATCGACCACCACCATATACCGCGCGCGATCGTGCTTCTGTCGTCTGGACTGTTTCGTTACCATTGGGATATAGTTCCGGATACTACATTTGCAGTACATCGGGTGCAATTTACTTACGAATTGCATATTAGCACCTTTTCTACATTAAGACCGATCGTATACTTCAAATTATGCGTTTAATTATGTCGTGTTATGATACACATATCTTGTCGATTCGCGAATCCTTGACCTTGTCTGCTTAACCCGTCCCGGCTTTCGACTGGCGCGGGTACCGTAGCCTACTGTAAAGAACAGGAGAGGATTCCATGCTGCAACTGCCCGATGTGTCGCACGACGAACCCGATTTCGAACATAAGAACGCATTTCCCGTCTTCTACTGGAACCATGTCGCGCTGGAGATGAACCGCGTGACGCATTCGCTCGGGGGGCCACAAACCGGTCCGACGATGAGTTCGCGAGCGATCGGCCTGCTTCATATGGCGATGCACGATGCGTTTTTCGCGACGCTGAAATTTGGAACGGGGGCTTTGCCCGCCGGGACGGGTTCCTTGTACGAACCTTATCTGGCCGAGTTGCGCCAACCATTGCCCCCACCGCCCGGGGCGTCACCGGCAGCACAGATGTTGCTTGGCAAGATTAACGGCGTCGCGAAAACGCTGCCGGACGCCAACGAAGCGCTGACGGGTGCCGCGATCGCTGTCCTCGATCGGCTTTACGGCTCCCGCGGCCCTGGCATCTCGGCGGTCGCGCATCAAACGCTGACCAGCACGCTGTCGCAACTGGTGGCCGACTATCAAGCGCCAATCAACGTGCTATCGGCAGCCCATGGCTTCGGAGAGTATGTCGCGAACCTGATCCTCGCACGGCTGGCAGTGAAACCGGGCGAACCGGGTGCCGATCAAGGCCGGTTCGAGCCAATGCAGGCGCGTTACGCGTTTCGCGACGAACCGAGCAATCCGGTGCGTCGCGACCCGATCGACCGCGATCATCCGGAATTCGGCGACAAACCGGTTCGCATCTACCATGGCCCGTTTTACGGCACGACCGTAGCCACGTTCGCGGTCAGCGACGATGCGCTGCATGCGCTCGCACCGCCGCCGGTCTGGCATGGTGGGCCGCAGGCCTCGACGGTCTATGACGACAGCCTGTTCGAAGTATACCGGGCGGGTGGGCAGCCAAACTCACCGCTGACCCAGCGGACACCCGACCAGACGTTGGCGGCGCTGTTCTGGGCCTATGATGGGGCCAATCTGATCGGCACGCCGCCGCGGCTATACAATCAGGTCATCCGGGTCGTGGCGTGGAATAAAAAGAACACCGGTATCGCCGGCCCCACTAACCCGGCGACGCCGATCCCGGCGAACGTTCTGGACCAACATGCCGAATTCGTCCGCATCTTCGCGCTGTGCAATGCGGCGATGGCCGATGCCGGCAAGTTCGCTTGGCGGGAGAAGTACAAGTTCCAGCTATGGCGCCCATTGAGCGGCATCCGCGAACACGACATGGCAAGCGGCCCTGCCGCGAACGTAGCAGGTGGCTCCAACCACATCGCGTCCAATGCAGACCCGTTCTGGGTGGCGTTCGGCGCACCGGAGACGAACACGAACCGGATCACGTTCAAGCCGCCCTTCCCTGCCTATCCATCGGGCCATGCCACGTTCGGCGCTGCGTGTTTCCAGATGCTGCGGTTATTCTATCGCGATGCGGAACCCGGCAAGTGCGACCAGATCGGCTTCTCGTTAGTGTCCGACGAGATGAACGGAATCAGTCGCGACCTGTATCAGGGGTATCGCGGTGACCAGCCGCTGGCCGATCAACCGGGACTGGTCCGTACGCGCGTCGTCCGGCGATTCACATCGCTGTGGCATGCGATCTTCGAGAATGCGTTCAGTCGCATCTGGCTGGGCGTGCACTGGAATTTCGATGCTTTCGGCTCCGCCAACGCGGTCAAGACCGTCGCCACGGCGGACAAGGTGCCAGTATATCACGATCCCGGCGACATCGATTACGACAACGTCTACGATCCGGCCAACACTCCGGCCAACATTCCGGCCAAGGAATCGGCAGTTGGCGGCGTTCCGCTTGGCCTCGGTATCGCCAACGACATTTTTGCCTCGGGGCTGGTCGACCCCAGGGTGGCGCAGATGGCAGCCACCGACGGAGACGCGACCATGACGCAACCCCTGAAAGCGATCGCAGCGGCGTTGCAGGGCGAACAGATCGCCATCAAGGCGACCAACACCAGCACTACCCAATCGGCGCGATAATTGCGACCGATGACGGCGGCATCCCTTCGGGGTGCCACCGCTGCCTTATCCTCGACAAGAGCCGTCGCGATAGCGTTTCCTTCGACACCTGCCGCCGCAACGGCTTGTCGGTAGGGCCGGGCGCGCTTCACCACCAGTCGTTCGTCCGCATCGCTCACGCCGCAATGGACTGTTTGATCGGACCTTAGCGGCATCTTCGAGCCGCATGCACGTTCCGTCCGCTTCCCGTGGCATCTGGCGGCCCGAAAGCCTCAGGACAGCAGAAAGCCCCAAACCCCTCTGGTTTGCCGCCGCCGGCACCCCATATACGATCTGGTTCGCCCGGTATCGACCGAACGACCCTGCTACCGGCGCCGGCTGGCTAAACTTTCCCGCGTGGCCCGGCTGGTCCGCATGCTCGAAATATGAATGGATCTGCATGCAGGACGATTGGCGCCGGGGCGCTTCGACCCCGACCACGACATCGCGCGCGATGAATGTCAGCATCGCTCAGGCCGATGTGGTGGCGTTGTGCCGCAAGCACGACGCATTGATCAGTGCCATCGAGACGCTGCATTCGGGGGGCACGCATGTCGTGCTGCGGAACGGCGAAGGTGCCGACAAGATGCGCAAGGCGTTCGGCAAGAAGGTCATTACCGGTGCCGTCGTGCGAACGCCGTGGGTGCGGAACGGCTGAGCAGACGGGCGACAGCGCGTGGCTCGCGAAACGCCGGCGTTGACGCGGGCAATCGAACTGGCCGCTACCGGCGACTATATTTCGGTGAATCATATCCGACAGGCACTGCGCCGCGAGGGCTTTACCACGCTGGCGCAGGATCTGTCGGGACCGGTGGCCAACCGGGCGATCATCGACGCGTTGCAGGCGGCAATGGCGCAGCGTCGCCAATAGGCCGGGACGGGTCGGGGATGCCTATCCCCGACCCAGCCGCCGCGACAGGGTTTCCTTCAGCACCTGCCGCCGCAACATCTTGTTGGTCGTGCCGGGGGTGCTCCACCACCAGCCATCGGCCTGACACGCCTGTGCCGCCTGTACGAAGCGCGCGACGACCTCGGCAAACGCCGCATCGTCGTAATTCAGGCTGAAGATCAGGCGACCGGTGCCGACCCAGCTGAGCGCCAGCCCTTCGGCACGGCAGTAATATTGCAACATCCAGTTGTAGCGCGACGGCACGGTGTAGCCGATCGTCCAGACCGTCTGCATGCCGGTGGCACGGACCGGCAGGTCGGCCTGTGCCATCGCGGCGTTGAACTGGTCGATGCGCGCGTCCCAGCGGGCGTCGACGTTCGCGTACATCGCCCGCACCTCGGGTGAATCGAGGCGTTCGAGGAACACGTCCATCGCCCCCATCACATAAGGATGCGCGTTGAACGTGCCGCGCGCGAAGCAGATGTCGGCGGGCTGTTCGGGACGGAAGCGCTTCATCAGATCGGCCCGACCGCAGACGACGCCGACCGGCAGGCCACCGCCCAGCGTCTTGCCATAGGTGACCATGTCGGGCTGCACCCCGAACGCCTCGGCCATGCCGCCCTTTGCCAGCCGGAAGCCCATGAAGACTTCGTCGAAGATCAGGACGATGCCGGCTTCGGTACAAACTTCCCGCAAGCCCACCAGCCAGTCGCGATAGGCGGCGCGATCGAGATGCGCCGAGCGACTGCTGTCGATCAGCGTCCCGTCGGACGGCGCGCCCTTGTTAGGGTGCATCGCCTGTAGGGGGTTGACCAGCACGCAGGCGATATCCTTGCGCGTCGCCAGCACGTGCAGCGTCCGGTCGGACATTTCGGACAGGGTCAGCGTGTTGTCGGCCGGGGTCGGGTTGCCGATGCCCGGCTGCACATCACCCCACCAGCCATGATAGGCCCCGGCGAAGCGGACCACACGGCGACGGCCGGTGTGGTAGCGGGCGAGGCGTACCGCCTGCATGACGGCTTCGGTGCCCGACATGTGGAACGACACCTCGTCCATGCCGCTGATCGAGCGCAGCCGGGCGACATTGCCGGCGATGACCGGGTGATAGGTGCCGAGCACCGGCCCCAGATCGGCGACGCGCGCGGTCCCTTCCGCAATGCAGTCCTTGTAGAAATCGTGCCCGAACAGGTTGACGCCGTAGGAGCCGGCAAGGTCGTAGAAGACATTGCCGTCGAGGTCGGTGGCGGTGACACCCGACGACGATTGGTAGAAGGCTCCGGTGGCGAGGCGTTCGCCGACCAGCCGGCTGAACTGGAACGGTACGCGGTAGCGGCCGGTGAATTGCAGGTCGGACAGCCCTTCGCGCAATTCCCTGGTCGCGGCGACCGTCTTCGCGAATCGGGTTTCGTAAAGCGCGGACAGGCGGTCGAAGCCGGCGCGGCGGCGGGCGGCGATCTCAGCCGGGGCATCGTCGGCGGCGAAGAAGCGGTCGTCGTCATAGTCGTAGAAGGCGATCGCCCTCGCGATCCGCTGTCCCCAGCGGACATGGCCGGTCAGCGAGCCGTGTTTGGCACGGCTGAGCGCGAGGCGGGCGCGGCCCTTGGTAGCGACGAGACCGGCGGTACCGGCGGCGAGCACGATGGCGAGTGGCGACATGACTGTCGCGAATATGACCCGATGGGGAAATATTGATGACGGCCATGGACGATATCCGCCCCGCCCCGCCCACGCCCGTGAATTCCGCGCTGTCGCGCGCCATTGCGAAGCTGACCGACATCGAATCGGTCAATTACGCGCTGACCAACTGGCTGCCGCGACGCAGCGCCACGCGGGCGATGGGGTGGTTGAGCAAGGTGGAGCAGCCGCTGGTCGCGCGCAGCCTGATCGCGGTGTGGCGAATCTTTTGCGATGTCGACCTGTCCGATGCGGCGGAGGCGCGGTGGCCGTCGCTGCACGCCGCGTTCATCCGGCGGCTGCGGCCGGGGGCGCGGACGTTCCGCGCGCCGGCGCATCAATTGTCTTCACCGTCGGACGGGATCATCGTCGCCAGTGGCCGGATCGACGGTGACAGCATCATTCAGGCCAAGGGGCGGCGCTATTCTATCAGTGAGCTGACCGGCGGCGAGGGAGAGGCGTATATCGGCGGCAGTTTCGTGACGCTGCGGCTGACGGCGGGGATGTATCACCGCTTCCATGCGCCACAGGATGCGGTGGTCGAACGGGTGCGCTACTTTCCCGGCGACTGTTTCAACGTCAATCCGCCCGCGCTCAATCGCGTCGACCGGCTGTATTGTCGCAACGAACGCGCGACGGTGCGGCTGCGGCTGGACGACGGGACGCCGGTGCTGCTGGTGCCGGTCGCTGCGATCCTGGTCGCGGCGATCCGGCTGACCTTCCTCGATACCGTCAAGCTGCTGCGCGAACGGGCCGATCCGGTCGCGACGCTGGCGACGCCGGTCGTGCAGGGGGAGGAGATGGGCTGGTTCGAACATGGCTCGACGATCGTGATGCTGACGCCCGCGCCGTTCGTGACGGCGGCGGGGGTGGCGACCGGCGACCGAGTGCGCGCGGGGGACGTGTTGTTCGATCGGGTGGTGATCGAGGACATCTAGGGCGGATCAACGATCGACCGGAACGTCGGCGGCTTAACTGCCTTTCCCGACCAGCGAGGGGAGAAGAAGGCGTGGACCGTTCCACCCCTCCCGGCCTAGAAGACGGCGACTGTCTTTCCGGGGAGCCTCCATGGTCCGTTCGCTGTTTGCTGCCTTGCTTGTTTCGTCAATCGCGCTGCCCGCGCTGGCTCAGAGTGCGCCGGTGCATCCGGCCCCTGCCCCCGGCCAGCGCGATCCCGGCACGGCGGCGAAGGTGCGCTACGACGTTTCGTTTCCGCAGGTCGAGCATCACCGCGCGCGGATCACCGCGACATGGACCGGGGTACCCGCCGGCCCCCTGCGGGTCCAGATGTCGCGGTCGTCGCCGGGGCGCTATGCGATCCATGAATTCGCCAAGAACGTCTATGACGTGACCGCGACCGACGGCGCCGGGCGGCCGCTGAAACTGACGCGGAGCGATCCCTATGGCTGGAGCGTCGCTGGGCATGACGGCACGGTCGTCGTCACCTACACCTTGTTCGCCGATCACGGCGACGGCACCTATGCGCAGATCGATACGAGCCACGCGCATCTAAACATGCCCGCCACCTTCCTGTGGGCGTCCGGCTATGACGCGCAGCCGATCCGCGTCCGCTTCCAGAGCCCGGACCCCACATGGAAGGTCGCGACGCAGTTGCCGGAGAGCGACGCGCCCGGCACCTATTGGGCGCCGAACCTGCAATATTTCATGGACAGCCCGACCGAGCTGTCGGACCATATGGTCCGCGAATGGCAGGAGGGCGGCAAGACCTATCGCCTTGCGCTCCACCATGACGGCAGCGCCGCCGACATGGACCGCTTCACCGAAAAGGCGAAGAAGGTCGTGGCGCAGCAGATCGCGATCTTCGGCGCGCCGGCTCCCTATGATTTCGGCCGCTATACCTTCATCGCCGATTACCGGCCTTCTATCGTCGGCGACGGGATGGAGCATCGCAACTCGACGATCATCACGAACGCGCAGTCGCTGGCGGAGGCGAAGGACGACCAGCTCGGCACGCTGGCGCATGAATTCTTCCATAGCTGGAACGTCGAGCGCATCCGCCCGGCCGAACTGGAACCGTTCGACTTCACCCGCGCCAATCCGACGCCGTCGCTGTGGCTGGCCGAGGGGTTCACCAGCTATTACGGGCCGCTGTCGATCCGGCGCGCGGGCCTTGCCAGCGTCGACGAGTATCTGGGCGAGATGGGGCCGATGCTGAGCGGCATCGTCAACAATCCGGCGCGGATCGCAGCGCGGATCAACGCATCGCCGCAGGAGATGAGCCTGCGCGCGCCGTTCGTCGATGCCGCGCGCTCGATCGATCCGGTCGATCCCAATATCTTCGTGTCCTATTATCCCTATGGCGCGATCATCGGCATGGCGCTCGACCTCGAACTGCGGCAGCGGTTCGCGGGCAAGAGCCTCGACGATTTCATGCGGACGCTGTGGGCGCGGCATGGCAAGGGCGAGAAGCCGTACACGCCCGCCGATCTGCGCGCGGCGCTGGCCGCGACGACGGGGGACCAGGGCTTTGCCGACGCGTTCTTCGCACGGTCGATCGATGGCAGCGGCCTGCCCGACTTCGCACCGCTGCTGGCGCAGGCGGGGCTGGTGCTGCGGCCCGCCGCGCCCGCGCGTGGCTGGATCGGACGGACGGCAGCGAGCGAGGAGGCGCAGGGCGTGACGCTGACCTTCCCGCCCGCGCAGAATTCGCCGCTGTTCGCCGCCGGGCTGGATCAGGGCGACGTCATCGTCGCGCTCGGCGGGCAGGCGATCGGCAACGGCGCTGCGTGGAACACCGCGCTGGCGGCTATCAAGCCGGGCACGCCGGTCGAGCTGCGCTATCGCCGGTTCGGGGCCGAACGCACCACGACGCTGACCCCGGCGGCCGATCCGACGCTGGAGGTAGTGCGTGGCGAGACGGTCGGACAGGCGTTGACGGGCACGCAACGGGCATTCCGCAAGAGCTGGCTGGGCGCGGAATAACGATGCGGCTTTGCGCCGATGTCGGTGGGTCGTTCGTCGACATCGGCGCGTTCGACGATGCGGGGGCGATCGGCTGGCGACGCAAGGTGCCGACGCCGGTCGGCGACTGGGCGGCGTTCGTCACCGTGTTTGCCGATGCGCTGGCGGTGACGAAGGGCGACCGGGTGTCGATCGCGACCGCCGGGCTGGTCGATCCCCTATCGGGCATCGTCACCAGCGCCAATATTCGCTGTATCGACGGGCAAGTGCTGGCCGACGAACTGGCCCGTGCGCTGGGGGTGCCGGTGCGGGTTGTGAACGACGCCGATGCGTTCGTGCTGGCCGAGGCGGCGCGCGGGGTCGCGATCGGGCATGACCGGGTGTTCGGCATCATCCTTGGCACCGGGGTCGGCGGCGGGCTGGTCGAACGCGGCCGGATCGTGAGCGGCGCGGGCGGGATCGGCGGCGAATGGGGCCATGGGCAGGTGGTGCACGAAAGCCGCATCGCGCCGGGGGCCAATCCGGTGTTTCCCTGTGGCTGTGGCCTTGTCGGGTGCCTCGATACGATCGGCAGCGCGCGTGGGCTGGAGCGGTTGCATCGCTTTCTGCACGGCGTCGAGGCTGCCAGTATCGCGATTACGGAGGGTGCCAAGGCCGGCGAGCGCCGGGCGGCGGCGACGGTCGATTACTGGTGCGACCTGGTCGGCGGGCCGCTGGCGATGCTGTTGCACGCCGTGTCGGCAACGATCGTGCCGGTCGGCGGCGGGCTGGCCAATGCCACCGCGCTGATCGCGGAACTGGACGGGCGGGTGCGGGCGAACCTGCTGACCCCGGCGACGGCGCCGATCGTCGTACCGGGGCGGCTGGGCGAGGATGCGGGACTGATCGGCGCATTCGTAGCGGCTGGATAGGCTGGCGTAACCGTTCCCCCGCACGGGCGGGGGTCAAGCAATGTCGGGTCGCGTGGCACCGGCTCCCCGCCTGCACGGGGAACCGGTTGGAGTTTCGGTCCCTTACCGCCGATGACCCGGACGGCCGTTGCGGTCGTGCTTGTCCACCCGCACCTTGTACGCCAGCGCGTCGAAGCGACGGTCGAGGTCGCGGCGTTCCTGCATCGACAGGCCGTTCGAGCGGCGATAGCGCTGTTCGAGCTGGGCGATCTGGCGGAATTCGCCGCGCAGGTTCACCGCCTCGCGCCGGCTGAGCGAACCGCTCCGGATACCCTGATCGATGCGGCGCTCGATCTGCGCCTGACGCTGGTTGACCGACTGCCATGGCTGGGCAGCGGCGGGCAGCGCGGTCATCGCGACGCCGAGGCCGGCGATCATCAGTGCGAACTTCTTCATGAACTTTCTCCTGTTCGAACCCCTTGGGCTGAACCGAAGATGGGGGCGTCGTGTCGCAGGCGTTTGTCGCGAAGGTACTAAAATTGTGTCGGATTGTCGCGGCAGAGGCGGGTTCGTTCAGCTTGTCAGGCGGCCAGGCGCTTCGCGCGCAGGACCGGGGTCAGCACCGCCTCCATCGCGGCATAGCCGGCCGGGGTCGGGTGGACGCCGTCGTCGGCGAAGCCGGGCTTCATCGCGCCGCCCGGCGTGGCGAGTGCAGGCGTATAATCGACGAAGGTCGCGCCGACCTGCCCGGCATAGGTTTTCGCCCAGGCGTTGAGCGCGCGGATCGGCGCGACGGTGGCAAGACCGGGACGCCACGGGAAGCCGTCCGCCGGGGGCACGCTGGCCAGCAACACGCCGATCTTCGCTGCCCGCGCGAGCATGACCATCATCGCCAGATTGTCCTGCGTCTGCTGCGGCGTCATCGGACCGGTATTGCCGGCGATGTCGTTGGTGCCGGCCATGATGTGGACGAACTTCGGTTTCAGCGCGATCACGTCGGCCATCATTCGCAGGACCATTTGCGGCGTCGTCTGCCCGCTGATCCCGCGGCCCACTCGCCCGGCGCGGAAAAATTCGGGGCGTTTGCCGGCCCAGCCTTCGGTGATCGAATCGCCCATGAACACGATGTCGGTCGGCTTGCCCGAAGCGGCGAGCGCGGCATTGGCGGCGGCATAGCGGCCGAGCCACGGCCAGTCAATCGCCAACTGGCGCTGGCGCTTGACCTCATAGCTGTCCTCCTGCGCGCAGGCTGCCGCGGCGGGAAGGAGCGCCGCCCCGGCGGCGAGGCTCAGGAAATAACGACGATCGTGGGTCATAGCGATCCTTGCAAACGGCAGATTTCGGGGCGGATATCGCCATCGCGCGGCGTGGCACCGCGCGCGTCGAACAGGATATTGGCGGGCTTGCCCTTGGTCGTGCGCGGCCATGCCGGGCGGCCGTCGCCATTGGGATCGCCAGTGACGGCGAAGGCCAGCCAGTAATCCTGCATCGACACCGGCCCGACGCGCTTGTCGGCAAAAATATAGCCGATCTCTGCGGCATGCGAGGTGCGGCCGGGACCGCCATCGCCAGCCATGTCGAATTCATAGCGCCACACCGGCCAGCTGCGCCCGGCGAGCAGGTTGGCAAGGTTGCCGGCCGGACAGCGGAAGGTGGCGTCGGTCGCGATCTGCTGGTCACGGGTGCCTAGCCGCGGATGGGCCATGGGATCGGGTTCGTCGAGCCGGTAGAAGGTGCGTGCGGCCTCCGCATTGGTGCCGAACGACAGGTCGACAAAGCCGTCGCGCGCCGGACGGTCGCCGGGCAGGTCGAGTTCGAGGACGTTGCTGCCGATGATGACCGGACGCTTGGGCGCGGTGACGAACAGCCGGTCGGGCGTATCGGGCAGGACCGCGCCGTCGATCGTGGAGCGCAGGTACAGATAATCGTCGGCGGTCAGCTTGGCATCGTGCAGTTTCAGATCGGCGGCGAGCAACGCGGCAGGCGAGGCGCTGCGCAGTGCCGCCGTTCCGCGCGTGCCCAGCAGCACGTCGAGCTGATCGCCGATGCGGAACGCTTCCTTGAGCGGCCGCCATGGCAGGCCGAAGCCCGGCGCGCCCGATTCCATCGCCGCCTTCGCGAACAGGCCGCGGGCGAGCGGCGAGGCGAGGAGCAGCGACACGTCCTGCGATCCGGCGCTTTCACCGGCGATGGTGACGTTGTCGGGATCGCCGCCGAACTTGGCGATGTTGTCGCGGACCCAGCGCAGCGCCGCGATCTGGTCCATCAGCCCGTAATTGCCGCTGGCCCCGTTCGCTTCCGCTGCCAGCGCGCGGTGCGGCAGGAAGCCGAAGATGCCGAGGCGGTACTGGACCGCGACGACGACCACGTCGCGCTTGCCGATCGCCGACAGCGCCATGCCGCCCGCCGATCCGGCGCGGTTGCTGCCACCGTGAATCCACACGATCACCGGGCGCTTGCCGGTCAGCGCCGGCGTGCCGACATCGAGCGTCAGGCAATCCTCCGCCGCAAAGACATGGTCGGCGCGGTTCCAGCCATAATCGTTCTGGAGGCAGGCGGGCGACGGCGCGGTGGTGGTGCGGATGCCGGTCCATTCGACCACCGGCTGCGGTTCGCGCCAGCGGTTTGCACCCAGCGGCGGGGCGGCGAAGGGAATGCCGCGAAAGAGGACGCGGTCGGCTTCGGCCTTGCCCTCGACGATGCCGCCCGAGACCGAGACGCGCGGAGGGATCGGGGCGGCAGCGGGTGCGGCGTCCTGGGCGATGGCCGGGGTGGTCGCGGCCAGCAGTAGAGATGCCCAGATTGCCTTCATCGCCATGCCCCTTTTATCCGCTTTCGTCGCTCCCGCGAAGTCGGGAGTCCATATGCGCCAACGTCGCGAATCAGCAAGAAACCTTGGCGGCAATGGATTCCCGCCTGCGCGGGAATGACAAATAGCAGAGGAGCGCGTCGCATACGGATCGGCTGCGTATGCGGACACCCCCCTCCACCATGCTGCGCATGGTCCCCCTCCCCGTGCCGGGGAGGATTTTACTTGCAGCTCACCGTCACGTCGGCCGTGGTGCCCAGCGCCACGCGCGCGACGCTGACCGTCAGCTTGCCGTCGGTCGACAGGGCGAAGGGCGTATCGACCTTGGCCATGTTCACATTGCCGCCGAAGCATTTGAGCGGGACGCCCAGCGTCTTCCACTGGCCGACCGGCAGCTTCTCCATCCGCCCGAGCGCGACCTGTCCGCCGCCGGGACCGCTGCGCAGCGACAGCGTGACCGGCATGGTCGGGGCGGCGTCGACGCGCATCGTCGATACCAGCATCACGTCGCCATTGGTCTGCCGCGTCAGGTCGACCGGCGACTGGGTGCTCAGCACGATCTGTGCCGGGCCGCTGCCGTCGATCTCGAATCGGCGCGCGCCTTCCTGTACGCCGTGGTCGGTCGCGGTAACCTTGACCCGGCCCGCGCCCGATTGCGCGGGCACGGTGGTGATGCGGGTGTTGCCGCCGGTGCCGGCACCGCCGACCTCCAGCGACCATGCGGTCGCGGGCAGCCCCTTGTCCATGAACACGTCACCGGCATCGGCTTCGGCGACCTTGGGGTCTTCGGAGAAGGCCGGCACCACCGTCTTGCTGGCGGCGGTCAGGCCATAGCCGATCGGGAACTGGGTCGGCCCGGTCGCATCGCCGGTCGCGGGCCATGGGAAGGACAGCGTGCCCGAGAAATCGCGCTTCGCCTTGCCGTCCTGTCCGCGCAGCAGCACGTCGGCGACGCCCGCGCCCTCCGATCCCGGCAGCCAGCCGACGACGAAGGCGTCGGCGGCGTTGATCGCGGCGTTCACGAACAGCGGACGGCCGGTCAGCATCAGCGCGACGACGGGAATCCCCTGCGCCTTCAGCTTCTTCATCGTCTCGATGGGGCCACGCAGTTCGGGGCGCAGCTGGAGCGTCTTCATGTCGCCCTGGAACTCGGCATAGGGCGTTTCGCCGAACACGACGATCGCCGCATCGGGCTTCTTGCCCGAGAAGCTGCCATCGGCCGACAGCGTCGCCGAGCCACCGGCCGCCTTTGCCGCCGTATCGATCCCCTGCCAGATCGTGGTCGCACCGGGGAAATATTTCGGATCGATCCCCGTCCCCTGCCATGTCAGCGTCCAGCCGCCCGACTGACGCGCGACGTCGTTCGCCCCGTCACCGGCGACCAGCACCCGCGCGCCCGCCTTGATCGGCAGCAGCGAACCATTGTTCTTGAGCAGAACCAGCGACTTCGCCACTGCCTCGCGCGCGACCGCACGGTGTTCGGGACTGCCGAGCAGCTCGAACTTGCCCGACAACGGCCGCGACGACGGCTTGCCCGCATCGAACAGGCCGGCGCGCAGCTTCACGCGCAGGATGTTCGATACCGCGTCGTCGAGGCGCGCCATCGGCACTTCGCCCGACTTGACCTGCTTGACGAGGTTTTCCCAGATCGGCTTCCAGCTGTCGGGCGCCATATACATGTCGAGCCCGGCGTTGATCGCGCGCGGGCACGACGCGTTGGTGCAGCCCGCGACCTGACCGTGTGCGTTCCAGTCGCTGACGATGAAGCCGCCAAAGCCCATGCGCTTCTTGAGGACATCGGTCATCAGGCCCTTGTGCCCGGTGATCTTCTCGCCGTTCCAGCTACTGAAGCTGGCCATGACCGTCTGCACGCCCGCGTTGATCGCGGAGACATAGGGCGTGCCGTGAATGTCGCGCAGCGTGGTTTCGGGAATCCTGGCATCGCCCTGATCCTGCCCGCCAAAGGTACCGCCATCGGCAAGGAAATGCTTGGTCGAGGCGAGGACGTACGGCCCCTTGAGCTGATTGATCGAACCGGGTGCGCCCTGCAGCCCCTCGATGAACTGCGTGACGTAGCTGGCGACCAGCTTCGGATCGGACGAATAGCCTTCGTAGGCGCGGCCCCAGCGCAGGTCCTGCGGCACGGTGATCGTCGGTGCGAAGGTCCATTCGATGCCGGTCGCGCGGATTTCGGCCGCCGTCGCCTGCGCGATCTTCCGCATCAGCGCCGGGTCGTGCATCGCGCCCAGACCGACATTGTGCGGGAACAGCGTCGCGCCGACGATATTGCTGTGGCCATGCACCGCATCGGTGCCCCAGATGACGGGAATGCCGACGCCGCCGTCGCTCTTGTCGACTGAGGCTTCGTAGAAACGGTCGGCGAGCTTCAGCCATTCGGAGGCAGGCGCGAATTCGTCGTTGTTCGGCGCGGAGTTGCCGCCGTTCAGCACCGAGCCGAGATGATACCGCTTCACGTCGGCGGGCGTCAGGCTGGCGATATCGCCCTGCACGACCTGTCCGACCTTTTCCTCGACCGTCATCTTCTTCAGCAGGTCGGCGATGCGCTTCTCCAGCGCCGGATCGACCTTGTACGGCCAGTTGGCGCGCGGCCAGATGTCGGGATGCACGGTCGCGGCGGGGGCCGGTGCCGGCACAGTCTGCGCGGCGGCAGGCAACACCCCGCCGAACCCGGCGAGCATCGTGCACAACAGAAATTGAGGAACCGGTTTCATTACGTCGCTCTCCCTTTGCCCGCGATCTGGCCGCGCGCATCCCTTTGCCGCCCCGTTCGCCAATTCCGACAACGTTGTCAATCGTCGGACCGGCGTTTCGACAATACGGTTTACAATTGAACTGGTCTGTCCACTGGTCCACGCTGTCACAAAACAACGAACGGCGATGCCGTGACCGGGAGACGAAGTTTGCCATTCCCCGTAGCCGCCCGGGACGTCCGGACGTGATCGATCGTACGCCGATTCGACTGTCGGGGACCAACCTCGAACGTGCCGCCGATCATAACCAGCGGGTCACGCTGCATGCGATCCGGGTGTCGGGGTCGCTGACGCGGATCGACCTGGCCAACATCACCGGGCTGACCCCGCCCGCGATCGCCAACATCACCCGCCGGCTGCTGAGCGAAGGATTGATCCTCGAAGCGGGGCAGCGACGCGGCGGGCGCGGGCAGCCGCCGACCAAGCTGGTGGTCAATCCCGCCGCCTGCTACGCGATCGGCATCAACATCGACCGCGATCATGTGACGATCGTGCTGGTCGACTTTACCGGACAGACGCTGGCGCGCGCCACCCGCGACGTCGATTTCGCGCTGCCAGACGAGGTTGCCGGTTTCTATCGCTCGGCGGTGGAGGGGTTGATCGCCGAAGCCGGGGTCGACGCCAATCGGATTGTCGGCATCGGCGTGGCGCGGCCCGACGATCTCGGCACCGTCGACCTGCCCGGCCGCCCGGCAAGCTATGCCGAATGGGAAAGGGTCGACATGGCCGCGTTGTTCGCCGCGCCGATCGACTTGCCGGTGTTCGTCGAAAACGACGCGGCGGCGGCGGCGATGGGCGAGTTGCAGTTGGGCCATGGCCAGCATCAGGCGAGCTTCTTCTACGTCCTGATCTCGGCGGCACTCGGCGGCGGGCTGGTGATCGATGGCAGCTATTTCCGTGGTGCCAAGGGGCGATCGGGCGAACTCGGCTTTTTGATGGGGAGCGACGGCAAGGGCGGGCGCACCCAGATCCAGCATAGCGTGTCGCTGTCGGGCCTGTTGCATCCGTTGCGGCGGGCGGGGTTCACGCTGGGCGACATCCGGGGCGAGCGCGGCGACGATGCCACGTTGTTGGCGGTGGTGGATGACTGGATCGATGCGTCGGTCGACCGGCTGGTCGAGCCGCTGATCGCGATCAACTGCCTGATCAATCCGGCGGCGATCTTCGTCGGCGGGCGGCTGCCGGGGCAGCATGTCGAAACGCTGGCCGAGCGGCTGAACGAACGGTTGCGGGTCGATGCGACGAACGTCCCCGCACTGGCCCCGGTGCGCCGGGCGATGCTGGCCGAGGATGCGCCGGCGGTGGGCGCGGCGATCCTGCCGTTCAGCCATTTCCTGTTGCCGAGCGCGACGGCGCTGTGGAAGGCGGACGAGGTCGGGTAGTCGCTGCCCTTACGGCTTCGCGAAATCGAGGAGCCGACGTAGCGAGCGGTAAGAGGTCGAGGATTTCGGTTCGAACACCGCATCGAGATTTGCCAGCCGCCGGCGGGCCTGGTCGACAAAATCCATTTTGGTATCGGCGGCGGGCGTACCGTCGGTCGCGATCAGTTCGCGCCGAAACCGGTGGAGCGTGTGAATGTCGATCACGCCGTCACCGAACAGGCGGAAGCCGTACTCGGCCATTTCGCGCGGCGTCAGATTACGGATATCGGGCGGGGGCACGATCGACGCCGGTTGCGCGGCATTGCCCTTGAACTGCGCTGCGAAGGCGAGTTCGAACCGTCCGCCGGCACCGGCATCGACCGTGCCGCCCACCTTCGCCTGTACCGTATCGATCCGCATCGCCGACTCCGTTCTCGACCCGGTTTTGGCATGGCGGACCTTGACGCCCGGTTAGCGGGCGGCGGAATTTATACGAAATCCGGCGTGCCACGATGTAACGGTACGGCCTGCCCCATTACCTTAAACAAACCGATTTTCTCATTTGCGCTTTCGTCCGAATCCCTGCAACGTTACGCCGGGGTTTACCTGTGACAGGGTTTTCGGGGATGAACATGGTTATCGATTCACTGGCGGTGCGCGATCGGGGCGAGTTGCCCTTCGCCGGGATCGAACTGGGCGGCACGAAATGCGTCTGCACGCTGGCATACGGGCCAGACCGGATATTGGCGCAGGAAACGGTCCCGACCGAACATCCCGACGTTACCCTGCCCGCCATTGCCGCCGTGTTGCAGCGTTGGTGGGACACGACCGGCTTCGCCGCCCTGGGCATTGCCAGCTTCGGCCCGGTCGATCTCGACCCCGCCTCGGCCACCTGGGGCCATATCCTTGCCACGACCAAGCCCGACTGGCCGATGACCGACGTCGCCGGCACGCTGTCGGCGATGTTCGACGTGCCCAGCGCGTTCGATACCGACGTCAACGGCGCGGCCTTTGCCGAAACGCGATGGGGCTGTGCGCAGGGGCTGGACGACTTCGCCTATGTGACGATCGGCACCGGCGTCGGCGTGGGGCTGCTGGTCAATGGCCAGCCGACGCGCGGCATCGGCCATGCCGAGATCGGCCATCTGCGCACGCCACGCCTGCCCGGCGACACCTTGCCCAGCGGCTGCCCGTTTCATGACGATTGCGTCGAGGGGCTGGCGTCGGGAACGGGGATCAAGGCTGCGCTGGGCGATGTCCATGTGTCGACGCTGTCGGCCGACCATCCGGTGTGGGACCGCGCCGCCGCGTCGATCGTGGCGATGTGCCATGCGATGGTGTGCACCACCGGCCCGAGGCGGATCGCGATCGGTGGCGGCGTGATGAACAAGCAGCCGCACCTGCTGGCGCGGATCGAACCGGCGCTGCGGGCCAGCATCAACGGGTATCTGCCGCTGCCGGAACGCGACTATGTCGTCGCACCGGCGCTCGGCGATCAGGCAGGGCCGCTGGGATCGATCGCGCTGGCGCAGAACGCGTTGCAGGCCCGCGTCGCGGCGTAAGCGTCCGTTCGGAAACGCGTCGAAGGGCGCATTACCGTGCGGTGCCGGCCCGAAGAACGCGCGTTTTGAAACTGCTTCATAGCGCCGCTTACTTCGCGACCGACACCCGGTTGCCGGCCCCGGCGACGTTGATCCGCGCCTTGCTGCCATCGGCGGTGCGGTAGGTTACCGTGTTGCTCGCGCCGGATATGCGGATGCTGCCCTTGGGTGCCAGATCGGCCTGCACGCGGTTGCTCGCCCCCTCGATCACCAGCGCCGAGCAGCGCCCGGTCACGCGGATGGTGTTGCCGGCCCCCTGGATGGTCGCGGTGCCGCCGTCGCAGTCGAGTTCCTGCGTCGCGCCGGCCCCTTCGTAGCGCGCCTGTGCCGACAACGATGCCGGCAGCACGAGCGCGGACAGGATCAGCGTGGCTTGGACGACGGTCATCTGGTCTCTCCCGTTCGGTTCTGTCCAGCGAGCCTAGTCGAAGCGACGGCCCGATACCAAGCCGCCGCTGCGCCGATCAGTGCAGGCTCTTCGCCGAAGCGATATTGCGCGTCGCGGTGCGGCCGGCGGCGATGGCGAAGCCGCACAGCGCGGCATAGCACAGCGCGGGCACGAGGAACGCCGGACCATGGCCGACCGCGCCCGACACCAGACCGACGACCGGCGGGATCACCGCCCCGCCGAAGATCGCGGTGCACAACAGCCCCGATGTCGCTGCTTCGCTGGCGGTCGAGCGTTCGAGGGTCAGGGTGAAGATGACCGGGAACATGATCGAGTTGAACAGGCCCATCGACAGCGCGACGAACCCGGCGGTCACCCCGCCGACCGCCGCGACATAGCAGCACATGCCGACGGCAATGGCGGTGAACAGCGCCATCAGCTTCCACGCCTTCACCTTCGACAGCAGCACCGATCCGATCGCGCGACCGACCATCGCGCCACCCCAGTAGAAGGCGACGGCCTTGCCCGCTTCCTGCAACGACACGCCGGGCACCCCGTCGCTGCCCATCGCAAAGCCCAGCAGCGGCACGCCGAACGGCGCGTTCGACGCGCCCCATACAGTGTCGGCGTTCAGGAAGAGCGCCATCTGCGTACCGATCGCGACTTCGGCACCGACATACAGGAAGATCGCGCTTGCCCCCAGCAGTGCCCAGCGCGACGAAAACGCATCGCGCAGCAGCGCGGCGGGCGACGGCGTATCGGCCGGGGTTTCGGGCACGGCGGCCGACACGACCTTGCGGCTGAGGAAGAAGAACACCGCCAGCGCCGCGATCAGTCCGGCGATCCAGAAATAGGCGCGGTCGATCCCAGCCAACGCGCCGGCGCGCACCGCTTGCGTCAACACCGTGCCGTCCTTCACCTCGACCCCGTCGAGGAACAGGCTGGCCCCGAGCAGCGGCCCGAGGAACGTGCCGAACGAATTGAACGTCTGGCTGAGCGTCAGGCGGAAATGGCTGAGCTTCGGGTCGCCCAGCGCGGCGGCCAGCGGGTTGGCCGCGACCTGCAACACGGTGATGCCGGCGGCGAGAATGAACAGGCCGAGCAGGACCAGCGGGAATACGGCGAGGTTCGCCGCGACCAGCATCGTCAGGCAGCCGACGACCATCGTCACCAGCGCGAACAGGATCGAGGGAACCGCCTTCAACCGGCCGAGCAGGATCGCGGCGGGCATCGAGATGAGGCCATAGGCGAGGAAAAAGGCCGATGCCGCCAGCTGCGCCTCGAAATCGGTCAGCGTAAAGATACCCTTCACCGCCGCGACCAGCGGATCGATCAGCGAGGTGATGAAGCCCCAGGCGAAAAACAGGGTGGTGACGGCGGCGAATGCCAGCCCGGTGGTGGCGGATCCCGCCTGTTTGTCAGCCAAAGCGGCGCTCCCCTTAGTCGGACTAATTCGACTATTTGCTTATGATATTCACAGCGCTCGCCGAGGGCGGGGGGAATGTCAAGCAGGGGGACGGTCGCGATGTGCCAGTCCCGGACCACGTTCCCCTCGTCACCCCGGACTTGGGCCAGGCTCCTGCCAAAGTCCCGAACGGAGCCAAGCCGAGCCGTACCCCGGCGAAGGCCGGGGTCCAGTTGGGAAGGTTCTCGCGCAGCTTGCCAACTGGACCCTGACCTTCGCGAAACCCCGGCGAAACCACTGATTCCTGTCCCTTGCCGTACCCCCGCGCAGGCGGGGGTCCAGGATTCCGAGCGCAAGCCGTTGTTCTGCTTGGCTCTGGACCCCCGCCTGTGCGGGGGTACGGCGAGTTTTTGACGAAGCTTGCGGCTTTCGCAGCGGTCTCCAGTAAATCCGGGGTGACGGTGAAGTGCTACCCGAGCATCGCCAGCATCTGCGCCGCGAGTTCGGACAGCGTGTCGTCGCGCGCGCCCATGACCACGATCCGGTCGCCTTCGCGCGCCTGCGCCACCAGATGCGCCGCCGCCGCCGCTCGGTCGGGGATGTGGCGGGCGGGCGCTCCCTGTATGCTCAGATCGTTGACGATGTCGACGCTGGTGACCTCGCGCGTGACCGTGCCGCCGCGATAGACCGGATCGGGCAGCACCAGCAGGTCGTCGGGGGTCAGCGCGCCGGCGAACATCGTCACCAGCTCGCGGCGCATGACCTTGAGCGGACCATAGCCATGCGGCTGGAACAACAGCAGCAACCGTCCCGGCTGGGTGCGAAGCGTGGCGATGGTCGCGGAGATCTTGTCGGGATTATGCCCGAAATCGTCGATCACGCCAACGCCACGCGCCGTCCCGACCAGCTCGAAGCGGCGCTTGAGCCCGGAGAAGCCGGCAATCGCCGCGACCGCATCGGCGATCGGCACCCCGGCGGCGACGACCGCGCCGATCGCGGCCAGCGCGTTGGCGATATTGTGCCGCCCCGGCACCGCGAGGCGGACGGCGTGGAACACCCCATCCGCCACCAGCTCGAACCGGCTGGCAAAGGGTTCGAGCACCAGCGCGCGCGCGACCAGATCGGCATCACCCTCGACCGAAAAGGTCGTGCGCCTGGTCGCCGGGACCGCCGCCGCCAGCGCCGCCGCCTCGCCATCGCCGACATTGACGACGACATGGCCCGCGCGGTCGGCGAACCCGCCGAACAGCGCGCGCAGTTCCTCCAGCGTCTTGTGGTCGAGGCTGACGTTGTTCAGCACCGCGACCTGCGGACGGTAGAAGGCGATCGATCCGTCGCTCTCGTCGACTTCGCTGACAAACGCATCGCCCTGCCCGACCAGCGCGCTGGCGAAGGGGCGGTCGGAGCGCACGAAATCCTTCATCACCGCGCCGTTCATGACCGTCGGATCGCGGCCGAGCGCGTGGAGCAGATAGCCGATCATGCCGGTGACGGTCGACTTGCCGCTGGTCCCCGCGATCCCGATCGACAGCGGTGCTGCATTGAACAGGTCGGCGAGCAGTTCGGCGCGGCCCATCCGCTTGGCCCCGACCGCGTCCGCTGCGACGATATCGGCGACGGTCGACTCGATCGCGGCCGACGCGACGACGATCTGGTCGGCCGACACGACTCCGCTGCCATCTTGGCGGTAGAGCGCGATGCCGGCGGCGCGCAGCGCGTCGAACTTGGCGGGCAGGCTCGCCTGATCGAGCGAGCGGTCCGATCCGGCCACGGTCGCGCCGCGCCCGGCAAGGATCATGGCGAGCGGCAACATGCCCGAACCGCCGATCCCGACGAGGAAGAAGGATTTGCCGTACAGCATCGCGCGGGGCTATCGACCTTGACCTTCAGAGGCAAGCGGGGTTGCGGGATGCGGATCGGCGTAGTGGCACCGGCGCGGCGGGTGGATGAGGAACAGATGGCCCGGACGCAGGGCTATGCAGCGCTCACCTACCCTTCCGTCGATCTGGTCGTGCATCCGCAATGCTTCCTCGACGCCGGCCATTTCGCCGGCACCGACGAACAGCGCGCCGCAGCCTTCCTCGAATTCGCCAATGATCCCGCGTTCGATGCGATCTGGTTCGCGCGCGGTGGCTATGGTTCGAACCGCATCCTCGACATGGTGATGCCGCAGCTGAACCGCGCGGCGGCGGCGAAGAGCTATGTCGGTTTTTCCGACATGGGGTTTTTGCTGGGCGCACTCTATGCCCGGCGGATCGGGCGGCCGGTACACGGACCGATGGCGGCGCAGGTCGGCAAGGCCGGCGGCACCAACAGCGCGGCACGATCGCTGGCATGGCTGATCGATGGCGACCGGGCGATGCTGGCCCCCGAGCTCGACGGACGGCCAACCGTCGCCTTCAACCTCGTCATCCTCTGCGCGCTCATCGGTACGCCGTGGCTGCCCGACCTGACCGACCATGTCGTCATCGTCGAGGAAGTGGGCGAGGATCTGTACCGCATCGACCGCCTGTTATGGCAGCTGAGCGAGGCAACGCAGCTGAAGGGGATTGCCGGCATCCGGCTGGGCGCGGTTACCGATCGTCATCCCGACGACACCGGCTTCGGCGAAACCGAGGAAGCGATCGTCACCCGCTGGGCCGGCGCGATGGGCGTGCCGTATCTGGGGCGGGCGCATGTCGGGCATTATGCGGAGAATAGGGTAGTACCGTTCGGGGTGGTTTGAGCGTTACCAATTCGTCGGTTTATAGATTGTGTCGGTCAGCGTGATTACCGGATCGTTCAACTGCGAGCTGGCCAGTAGATGCTGACGCGGATCGATCTTGAAATCGGCCAGCGCCTTCAGTTCGACGCTACCCTTTGGCCGTGGCGGCACGAGGCCGATGACCGTACCGCAATCTTGCTTCGCCATGCGGATCGGGGTCAGCAGATCGGAATCGTTCGACACGATCACCGCGCAGTCGCAATGCCCGCGATAGGCATCGCGCAACAGATGCGCGGCAAGGTTGACGTCCGAACCCTTTTCTTCGCTCTTGTATGTCCATGTCTTCACCGGCTGTCCCGCCGGGTCGAGCTTGATGACCGGCTGCCCGCGGGATCGCAGATAGCGACCCGTCACCGGATCGGTTTCCACGACGACCTGGCTGACCACCGAACTCATGAACGTGCCGAGATGTACCTCGACCCGGGCAAGGGAGCGAAGCGCCTGAAGATAGGCGAACTGGCGGGTCGGCTGGTCGGGATCCTGCGGCCGAGCGTCGACCTGCGCCGTGAAGTAGTGGATTTTCGTGACGGCGTTGCGCGGCAGGAGTTGGTCGCACCAGCGTTCGAGATCCAGCCATTTGTACGGCGTGCCTTTCAGCAAGCCGTAATAGAGGTTGAACCCGTCAATATAGACATGGGTGTTCACGGCGTCCGACCCACAAAGAGCAACGGCGGGCTTTTTGGCCCGCCGTGCGCCCGACAGCCGAAGCCGATCGGGGGAGTTATGTTTTTATGTATGACAACAAAACATGCTTGGCAAGATGCTCTTACTCCCCGAACGTCTTCGGCGCGGGGCTGACCGTCACCGCGCCGCCCGTCCGCACCTCCTGCACCTCCAGCGCGCGTTCGGCGATGCCGTCGCGGCCGAAGCGGAAGGCACCGTCGAGGCCGGCGAACCCGTCGCCGCCGCGCAGGCGGCTTTCGGGGAAGTCGCGGCCGATCGGCCAATCGCGGGCGATGCGGACCGTCAGCAGCACCGAATCATAGCCGAGACTCGACAGGCGATAGGGTGCGGCGTTGAACCGGGCGCGATATTTGGTCGCGAACTGGCGATAGAGCGCGTTCGACACGCTGGCATACCATGCACCGTTCAGCGCCGGCATCGACCCCAGCCCCGTTTCGGTATTCCATAATTCGGTGCCGAGCACCTTCGCGCCGCGGCTGGGCGACTTGCGGATCGCGGGCACCGCCAGCGCCGCCGTGCCCGCCTGATCGGCGATCAGCACCGCTTCATAGGGTGAGGTGCGCGACAGGCGGGTGACGGCGGCGGCGACCTGTCCGCTGCCGCGATCATAGGTCTGGATCGACACGACCTGTCCCCCGGCCTGTTCGACCGCGCGCAGGAAACTGGTCGAGGCGCGCTGGCCATAGACGCCCGCCGGCACCAGCCCGGCAAAACGGCTGATCCCGCTGGTCCGCGCAAAGCCGACCACACGCTCGATCGATTGCGCCGGGGAATAGCCGAGCAGATAGGCCCCGTTGCCGGCGACCGACACGTCGTTCGAATAGCTGATGACCGGCACCTTCGCGCCGCGCGCGATCGGTGCGACCGCACGGACATCCTCGGCCAGCAGTGGGCCGAGGATCAGGCGGTTACCCTCCGCGATCGCGCGCTGCGCGGCGGCGGCGGCACCGGTGGCGGTGTCATAGGTGGTGATCCGCACACGTTCGCTGCGCGTGTCGAGCAGCGCCAGCTGCGTCGCATTGGCGATCGACCGCCCGACCCCGCCATTGGGGCCGGTCATCGGCACCAGCAGCGCGACGCGGTGGCGCTGCGTATCGGTCGGGATGCCGCCGGTCACCGGATCGGGGCGAGTCGGCTGCGGACGGGTCGGTACGGGCGGGGCCTGTTCGACCGGCCCCTTGGGCACCAGCGTGCTGCACCCCGCCAACAATGCCGCCGCCAACACCGCCGTGGCGCGCGCGAAATGGTGCCGCCATTGCCGGGGCGCTATCGTGTCTGCCATGGACCTATCCCTGATGACCGAAAAACTTTCCCCCGGGCTGTACATCGTCGCGACCCCGATCGGCAATCTCGCAGACCTAAGTCCGCGCGCCGCCGATATTTTATCCCGCGCGGACATTATCGCGGTGGAGGACAGCCGGGTGACCGCCGGGCTGCTGCGCCATATCGGCGTCAAGCGGCCGATGATCCCGTATCACGATCATAATGCCGAAGGGATGCGTCCCGGCCTGATCGCGCGCATGGCGTCCGAAGCGGTGGCGCTGGTGTCGGACGCGGGCACGCCGCTGATCTCCGATCCGGGGTACAAGCTGGTGCGCGATGCGCGGGCGGCGGGACATGCGGTGGTAACGATCCCCGGCCCCTGTGCGGCGGTGGCCGCGCTGACGCTGGCCGGGCTGCCGACCGACCGGTTCCTGTTCGCGGGCTTCCTGCCGCCCAAGGCGCATGCCCGTGCCGAATCGATCGCCGAGATCGCGGGCGTGCGGGCGACGCTGGTCCTGTACGAAAGCGGCCCGCGCCTGTCGGCGACGCTGGCGGCGCTGGCGGAAGGGTTGGGCGACCGCGACGCGGGCGTGGCGCGCGAGATTACCAAGAAGTTCGAGGAATGCGTGACCGGCACGCTGTCGACGCTCGCCGCGCGCTATGCCGAGGCACCGCCAAGGGGCGAAATCGTGATCGTCGTCGCCCCGCCCGGCGCCCCCCCGCCCGCGACCGAGGCGGACGCCGATACGGCGCTGCGCGAGGCACTGACCCGGCTACCCGCGTCGAAGGCCGCCGGGGAGGTCGCCAAGGCGCTGGGGCTCGACCGGCGCGAACTATATGCGCGGGCGATGGCGTTGAAGGCGGAGTAGCTCAGGCGGCGATGTTGCCGTAACTCTGCGTCTGGATCGGGCGGACGGCGGCGTTGATCGGCAGGGTATCGCCGCAACAGGCGCATTCGGCGATGATCCGTCCGACGAACCATTGCGAAGCGCCGCAGGTCGGGCAGCTGTTGCGCCCGTGCAATGCGTATAGCGGTACGCGGGTATGGAATAGGACGGATCGTTCCACGGCTTTCTCCCTGTTGAAAAGGGAACGCCACCACCGCAACGCGGTTCCGTGCCAAAGGGGTTGGAAAATCGAGGAAGCCACCAAAGGTTCCGGGGAATGTGCCACGGTCGGACAGGTTGACGAACCGGTCCGCCGCAATCCCGGTTACGCCGGGGTGCGTTCGTTCAGCAGCCCGTGCGCGTCAAGCCCCAGCAACGCGATATGCGCGCGGATGCGCGGCCAATGCCCGGTCAGGAATCGTTCGCGCTCGGCAATGCGCAACCGCTCGACCGCGCCGGGCAGCACGAACATGCCGACGCCGCGCCGTACCTCGACATAGCCGTCGTCCTGAAACGTCTGATACGCTTTGGCCACCGTCAGCGGATTCGCACCGTGTTCGGCAGCGAACGCCCGGACCGAGGGCAGCTGGTCCCCCGCCCGATACTCGCCCCGCAGGATCGCCGCCGCGATCAGTGCCCGCAGACGAAGGTAGACGGGCGTGTCCTCATGGTCGATCGCTGTCATGCTGACTTAATACAGCAACGGCCAGGAAAGTCCACCGTTCACCCGGCCCAAACCGTACGAACGCGCGCCGGATCGGGACGTGGCCGTTCGTCGAGCGGACGGCCCGGCGAGCCGATATAGACGAAGCCGGCAATGGTTTCGTGCGGGGAGCCGAACGCGTCGCGGACCTGCGGGCTATACGCCGCCCAGCCGGTCAGCCAGCTGGCGACATAGCCCATTGCGTGCGCGGCATGGAGCAGGTTCATCGTCGCCGCCCCGGTCGACATCGTCTGCTCCCACCGCGGAATATGGCTTTCGACCGGCGACGACAGGACGACGATCAGCGCCTGCCCCTCGTGCGCGAACCGGTCGCACGCCTCCAGCTGTGCTGCCGTCGCCTGTTCCTGTTCGTCGGCATAGGCCTTGCGGAGCAACGCCGCGAACGCCGCGCGGCGATCCTGCGGGATCACCACGAACCGCCACGGTGCCAGCTTGCCATGGTCGGGCGTCCGTGCGGCGATGGCGATCATCTGGTCGATCTCGGCATCGCTCGGCCCCGGCGCGACCATGTCGCGCGGCTTGCCCGAACGGCGGGTTTGCAAATGGCTGAGCAGCGTGGATCGGTCGTTGAAGGTCATGGCCGGCACGTAGGGTCCCGCCCCCGTCCGCACAATGCGCTTGGCATTGCCGTTTCTTGCGTTACGAATTGACGACAGGAGACGGTCGCACGGCGGCCCGGTCAAGATACCCCAGGACAAGGGACAACAGCGTGCCTGAATTCAAGGCTTTTGCACTATGGAACGAGGCCGACTGGATCGCGGCGATCGCGACGGTCATCCTTGCCGCGTTCCTTGCCGGCGGGTTGGCGGTGGGAATGAGCCGCAAACCCGAATTCGCCGGCCATCCGCGCGGTCTCTACATGCTGTTCTTCGCCGAGATGTGGGAGCGTTTTTCCTATTACGGGATGCGCGCGATCCTGATCTTCTACCTGACGCAGCACTGGCTGTTCAGCGATGGCAAGGCGAACCTGATCTATGGCGGCTATACCGCGCTAGTCTATATCACGCCGGTGCTCGGCGGCTATCTTGCCGACCGCTATCTGGGTCAGCGCAAGGCGGTGCTGTTCGGCGGCGTGCTGCTTGCTTTCGGCCATCTGTTCATGGCGTTCGAGGGGATGGAGGGCGTCACCGATGCCGCGGTCAAACAGGCCGATCCCGCGATCAACGTCTTCTGGCTGGCATTGGCGCTCATCATCGTCGGGTCGGGATTTCTGAAGGCCAATATCTCGGTGATGGTGGGCCAGCTCTACCGCATGACCGATATCCGCCGCGATTCCGCCTACACCATCTTCTATATCGGCATTAACCTCGGCGGCGCGGCCGGTTCGATCCTCGTCGGGTATCTGGGCCAGACGATCGGCTGGGCGTTCGGCTTCGGCCTTGCCGGCATCGGCATGGTCGCCGGCCTGCTGGTGTTCGTGGTCGGCAAGGGGCTGCTCGGCGGCAAGGGCGAGGCACCCGACCCGGCGGCGCTCAAGCGGAGCGTGGCCGGCATGCCGTTCGAATGGCTGCTCTACGGCACCGGCCTGCTCGCGACCCTCGTGATGTGGGGGCTGATCCAGTATCAGGACGTCATCCAGTCGCTGCTGATCGTCTCCGGCATCGGGCTGCTCGGCTATGTCCTGTTCGAAGCGTTCAAGCTCGAAACCCATGCCCGTCACCGCATGTTCGCCATCCTGTTCCTGATCGCGCTCAACCCGATCTTCTGGGGTCTGTTCGAACAGGCCGGCGGCAGCTTCAACCTGTACACCGATCGCTTCGTCGATCGCGGCGGGGTGCCGGCGGCGTTGTTCCAGTCGATCAACTCGATCTACATCATCCTGCTCGGCGCGATCTTCGCCGGTATCTGGGCGTTCCTTGCCAAGCGGGGGCGCGAGCCGTCGGCGCCGGCCAAGTTCGCACTGGCGCTGATGCAGGTCGGCCTCGCCTTCCTCGCGTTCGTGTGGGGCGCGAACAGCGTCGGGCCGGAAGTCGCGACGCCGGTGGCGTTCGTCTTCCTGTTCTACTTCTTCCAGACCACCGGCGAGCTGTGCCTGTCGCCGGTCGGGCTGTCGGCGATGAACCGGCTGGCCCCCAAGCACCTCGCCTCGCTCATCATGGGCGCGTGGTTCTACATGACGGCGGTCGGCAATTTCGTCGCGGGCAAGATCGGCGAGGCGACCGGTGGCCATGACGGCGAAATGACCAAGGAAGGTACGCTGGCGGTCTATTCCACCATCGGCTGGTGGACGATCGGCATTGGCGTGGTCGTGCTGCTGCTGTCGCCGTTCGTGAAGCGGCTGATGCACCTCGACACGCTGACCGACGATGTCGACCACAGTCTGGCCGGACAGGCCGCGATCGGCGAGCCGAAGGCGGCAGGCGTCGACGTGTGGAAGGAACAACGCTGACCGGACCGCAACGCGGGACGCGTGCTAGCCGCGTGACATGATCCGGTATCGCGACGACATCGACGGGCTACGCGCGTTCGCGGCGTTGCTGGTCGTCGCGTTTCATTGCGGCTTTGCGAAGTTCGTGCCGGGCGGGTTCGTCGGCGTTGATATCTTCTTCGTCATCTCGGGCTATCTGATCACCGGCATCGTGCATGGCGAGGTGCAGGCCGGGCGCTTCTCGCTCTGGCAATTCTACGAACGGCGGGTGCGGCGCATCTTTCCGGCGTTGATCGCGGTCTATGTCGCGGTGCTGCTCGCGTCGTTCGTACTGCTGTTTCCCGGCGAAACGGCGCAGCAGGCGAAGAATGCCACCGCGTCGATCCTGTTCGTTTCGAACGTCTACTTCTATCTCGGCACCGACTATTTCGATTCGGCATCGCGGTTCAACGCGCTGCTCCACACCTGGTCGATCTCGGTCGAGGAGCAGTTCTACCTGTTCTTCCCGCCGTTGCTGGCGCTGGTCCATCGACGGTTCCGGGCGGCGCTGAAACCGCTGATCGCGATTCTGCTGCTGGCGTCGCTGATCCTGTCGGCATGGCGGGTGCAGCACGATGCATCGGCGGCCTTTTATCTGGTGCAGTATCGCGCATGGGAATTGATGATCGGCGCGGTGCTGGCGCTCGGCATGGTGCCGGCCGCGCGGCAGCGGTGGGTGGCGGAGGCCGGTGCGGTCGTCGGGGTCGCCCTGATCGTCGGTAGTGTCCTGCTGCTCGACCGCGACAGCCTGTTCCCCGGACTGACGGCGGCCCCGGCCTGTATCGGGGCTGCCTGCCTGATCTGGTCGGGCATGGCCGGGCGGACGCTGGTCGGTCGCGGCCTCGGCCTGCCGCCCGCGCGGTTCGTCGGCAGGATTTCCTATTCGCTCTACCTTTGGCACTGGCCGCTGTGGGTGTTGGGCGGGCAGGTGCACGAGATCAAGTCGATCAGGGGATCGGCGGCGTTCATCCTGTCGGCGTTGCTGGTCGCGGCGATTTCGTGGCGGTGGATCGAACAGCCGTTCCGGGGGCGCAATCCGGCGACGCCGCCCCGGCAGGCGGTATGGATCGGGGTCGCGGCGATGCTGACGACGCTGACGTTCGTGGTCGCGGCGCCGTTTGCGGCAGGGGCCTATTGGCAGGTGCCTGCGCAGATCGAACGCGTCGCGGATTTCGTCCGCTACCGCGCGGCACCCAATTCGCGCGCCGGGCTGTGCTTCCTGACCACGCATGACGATGTTTCAACCTTCGATCGTGGCCAATGCCTGCGCCTGTCGCCGACCAAACCCAACGTCCTGTTGCTCGGTGACAGTCATGCCGCGCATTTCTATCGCGGACTAGCGGCCCTCAACGGAATCAACGTCCTGCAGGCCAATGCGTCAGGATGCCGCCCGGTCGCCGATCCGATGGGGGAGGCGCGCTGTACCGCGCTGATGCGCTACGTCACCGACGATTTCCTGCCGAACCACCGCGTCGATACGGTAATCCTGTCGGCACTGTGGCGCGACGACGACTGGCCGGCGTTGCAACGACAGATTGCGCGGGTCCGGCGCTATGCCGACCATGTCGTCGTGTTCGGTCCCATTGCCGAATATGACCGCGCACTGCCCCGCATCCTTGCCGACGCCCTGTATCGGCGCGATCCGTCGATCGTCGACCGGCACCGTATCGCCAGCCGGCGCACGCTCGACGCAATGCTCGCGGCAAGGGTACCCGCGACCGGCGCGACCTATGTCTCGACCTATCGCGCTTTGTGCCCGAACGATCGCTGCACCTTGTGGACCGACGACGGCAACCCGATCCAGTTCGACTATGGTCACCTGACCGCGCGCGGATCGCGGCTGATGATCGACCGCGTCCGCCCGCAACTGCCCTTTGCGATGCGCTGATCCGATGGCGGGGCGAAATCCCTGTTGCACTTGGCCGAAACCACGGTATTCCGGCCGCTCCCCGAGAGGGGGCGCTTAGCTCAGTTGGTAGAGCATCTCGTTTACACCGAGAGGGTCGGCGGTTCGAGCCCGTCAGCGCCCACCAGCCCATTCGAGACGGCGGCGGATGGCCCCGGTTCGGCCCTGCAGCGGATAGCGCAATCCCGTACCGAGCGGCCGACGCAGCCCTTTTTAGCGGCGTACTGCAACCGGATTAACATATTGCGTTAACGATTGCCGCATATCGCAAAGACATGTGGAATCAAGGCAATCGGTCGCTGCTGGCGCTACAGGGTTTTGCCGTCGCAGCAGCATTCACGGCGTTCAGCCTTTGGCCGCCCGCCACCGGCGCGATGGTGCTGGTGTCGCTCGATGGTTCCGGCCGCAACGAAGTGGCGAAGATCGCATTGGCGGGCGGCGCGGCGCTGCTGCGGGCCGGCAACCTGCCCGGTTCGATGGTGGTATCCGGCAACCGGACGGACATAGCGACGCAGCTTCACGGTCGCGCGTTCCTGATCGTCGCCGCCTCCGGACTGACATGCGGGAGCGGCAGCCGTGGCAAGTAGAGCGGCCGAACCTGTGCTGCTGGCGCGGCTCAAGGCCTTTGCCCTGCACGAACCGGTCGATACCCTCAGTTCGCTCGACCGGCTGCGATACCATGGGATCCGGGCATGGGCAGTGCTTGGCTGGATATCGCTGATCCTGCTGCTGATCGGCAACGTCCTTCTGGGGGGCGGCGTAGCCACGCCGCTGTTCGTGACCGGCGTGCTGCTGAACCTCGTACCGACGGCCGCCGCCTTGCAGGGGCGCTACGACGCGCACGCTCGTGCACTGATGGGCACGTTGGCCGCGGCCATCCCGGCGATGCTCGTGTTCCTGCTGCGCGGCCATGCGTGGCAGATGGATGCGCATATGTATTTCTTCGTCGGGACGGCGGCGCTGGTCGTCCTGGCCGATTGGCGGCCGATCGCGGTGGCGACGGTGCTGACGGCGCTGCACCATGTCCTGCTCGAATGGCTGGCCCCCGAATATGTGTTCACCGGCGACGGCAATATCGGCCGCATCGCGTTTCACGTCGTCGCGGTCGGACTTCAGTTCGCGACGCTGGCGGTGCTGACGATCCAGTTGAGCCGCCTGTTCGAAACGCAGGATCGCGCGGTGCTGCGCGCGCAGGAACTGGCCGATGCCGCGGCAGAAGGGCAGCGTCGCACCGAGGACGCGATGCGCCGGACCGAGGAGGCGATGCGGATCGCACGGGCCGCCGAACGCGATGCCGCGGAGGAACGTCGCCGGCGCGAGGAACAGGCGGCACGCATCGCCGACGACCGGCACCGCGAACTCGTCGATCTGGCGCAGCAATTCGAACGATCCGTCACGACCGTCGTCCACAGCATCGGCGACACGACCATGCGGCTGGAGGGAGCCGCGGAAAAGCTGGAGGACGTGACCGGGCTGGCACGGACGGAAGCGGTGGAGGCATCCGCCGGAGCGCACCGCGCGACCGATGAGATCGTGGCGGTCGCCGCGTCGATCCGCGACCTGTCGACATCGATCTGGACGATCGCCGCCGCTGCCGAACAACAGAATGCACTGACCGGCACCGCCAGCGGCCATGCCGCGCGCAGCGTCCAGACCGTGGCGATGCTGGAGGAGCAGGCCGTCCAGATCGAAGGATTCCTGGCCGATATCCGGTCGATCGCTTCGAAGACCAACCTGCTGGCGTTGAACGCCACGATCGAGGCGGCGCGGGCCGGCGAGGCCGGTCGCGGCTTCGCCGTGGTCGCCGGCGAGGTCAAGGCACTGTCGGCCGATACGCGGCGGGCCAGCGACCGGATCAGCGTGCTGATCGGCGGCATCCGTGGTGGCATCGCCGATACCGGCGACAAGCTTCGATCGGTGCACCAGTCGATCGAGGAAGTCGCTGCCGCCGCGAGCGGGATCGCGGCCGCCGTCCGCGATCACAGCGTCACGTCGCGCGAGGTCGATGAAGGTGCCACGCGGGTGGCGACGGCAGCGGCCGATGCGGGGCACCAGATCGACAGCGTGGCGAATGCCGCCGGTGCCGCGTCATCGCTATCGGCGGCGGTTCGCGGCAGCGTCGGACAACTGGCCGGAAGCGCCGGCGACCTGCGCCGCTCGACCGACCAGTTCGTCGCCTTTCTGCGGTCCGATCAGGCCCAGCCCAGCCCCGCGCGCGCCACCGCTTCGGCATAGCCCTGCATCCCGGCGACACCGCGCGCGGTCAGCACGATGAACGCGCGGCGCTTGTCGGCGGGGTCCTCCTGCCGCGCGACCAGCCCGGCATCGGTCAGTGTCGTGATCCATCGCAGCGCCGTGGTCGGTGGTACCGCAGAAGCGATGCACAGGCTCGATACCGATACATTGCCGCCCTCCAGCCGTGCGGCGAACAGGTCGAGCAGCATGTCCCATGCCGGATCGGCGAACAGGTCGCTCGCAAAGAATTGCTCGCGCAGCCGCCGCGCCCGGATCGCACCGCGTACCGTTGCCGCCGATACGGTCGGCACCGGTCCGTCACCGGTATCGGGCGCGACGAAATCGTCGGTCCGGTCGCGCACGCCCTCCCCGGTGTCGCCGTCACGCGCGAGCTTTGCCAGCGCTTCGGCGATCCGCGCCACTTCCGCGTTCAACCGTTGCAGCCGTTCGGCGTCGCGTTCGGCTGCGTTGAAACCCGCCTTCGTCCCGCTGCCCAATACGATCGCAGCGACGCGCTCCTCGGGTCGCGCCTCGCACAACAGCGTCGCCGGACCGCCCAGCAGGTGCAGCGACACGACATCGATCGCCTCGATACCGAAACTGACCACCAGCTGTGCCCGGTCGCGTTCGGCCCGTGCTGCAAGGACCGGCAGTGCACCGTCGAGCGTCTCGACCGGGACCCCGGTCGCATCGACCAGCAACAGGTCGGCATGGGTGATGTCGTCGAGGGCGGTGGTCAGGTTTGCAAAAAAGATCGTCGCGGTGACAGCAACGCCGGCATGGCGCACCGCCGCCTGTGCATCGGCCACTGCCAGCGGATCGTCGGCGACGATCACCGCCCGCCGCGCCGCTGCCGCGAGCTGCTCGAATCCTTCGAACCCCGTCACTCTATGCCCCTTCGCTTCGGCGGCGCACATCGCGGCCGCGACCATTGCGATGGAGCAACGAATACGATCAGTCCATCGCCTTGACGATCTCCTCGACCATCTTCTTGGCATCGGCGAGCAGCATCATGGTGTTGTCGCGGTAGAAGACCTCGTTATCGACCCCGGCATAGCCGACGCCGCCCATCGACCGCTTAATGAACAGTACGGTTTTCGCCTTTTCGACGTCGAGTACCGGCATGCCGTAGATCGGGGAGGTCTTGTCGGTCTTCGCCGCCGGATTGGTGACGTCGTTGGCGCCGATGACGAAGGCGACATCGGTCTGCGCGAATTCGGAGTTGATGTCCTCGAGCTCAAACACATCGTCATAGGGCACGTTCGCTTCGGCGAGCAGGACGTTCATATGCCCCGGCATCCGCCCGGCGACCGGGTGGATCGCATATTTCACGCGGACACCGTGTTCCTTCAGCTTGTCGCCCATTTCGCGCAGCGCATGCTGTGCCTGCGCCACCGCCATGCCGTATCCGGGGACGATGATGACCTGTTCGGCCTGCTGCATCAGGAACGCCGCGTCCTCCGCCGAACCGCGCTTCCACGGCCGGTCGATCGCGCCACCGCCGGCCGCACCGCCGCTGTCGGTCGCGCCGAAGCCGCCGGCGATCACGCTGATGAAGCTGCGGTTCATCGCGCGGCACATGATGTAGGACAGGATCGCGCCCGACGACCCGACCAGCGCGCCGGTGACGATCATCGCGGTGTTGCCGAGCGTGAAGCCCATCGCCGCCGCCGCCCAGCCCGAATAGCTGTTCAGCATCGACACCACGACCGGCATGTCCGCCCCGCCGATCGGGATGATCAGCAGGAATCCGATCGCGAACGACAGGATGACGATCGCCCAGAACGGCCACGTATCCTGCGTATGCGCGAACTGCGCGACCAGCAGCAGGATGGCCGCCAGCACGCCCAGATTAATGACATGGCGACCGGGCAGCAGGATCGGCTTGCCCGACATGCTGCCGTTCAGCTTCAGGAACGCGATAACCGACCCGGAAAAGGTGATCGCGCCGATCGCGACGCCGAGGCCCATTTCGACCTTGCTCACGGGGTTGATGACTGCGAACGGCTGGCCGATCATCGGCACGACCAGCGACGAAATGCCGAACGCATCCGGATTGAGATAGGCGGCGACCCCGACCAGCACCGCCGCCAGACCGACCAGCGAGTGGAAGGCGGCGACCAGCTGCGGCATCGCGGTCATCGCGATGCGTTTGGCGGTGGTCAGGCCGATGGCCGCGCCGATGGCGATGGCCGCGAGGATTTCGCCTAACGTCGCCCAATCGGTTGTCGCACGGTCATAGATCGGAACGGTGGGGTCACCGGGACTGAGATCGATCACCGGCAAATGGGTGAAGATCGTGGTTAGCACCGCGATCCCCATGCCGACCATGCCGAGGCGATTGCCGCGCCGACTGGTCGCAGGCGACGACAGACCCCGCAACGCGAGGATGAAGCACACCCCGGCCACCAGATAAGCGAAGGCGACCCATGGATTGACCGGCGCGGCCTCGTGCATTCCGCTCACCCCTTCTTCTTGTACATGGCGAGCATCCGCTCGGTCACCGCGAACCCGCCGAAGATGTTGATGCTGGCCAGCACGACGCCCAGCAGCCCCAGCCACTTCGCACCGGGTACGCCGGCGGCGGCAGCGGCGATCAGCGCGCCGACGATGATGACCGACGAGATTGCGTTGGTCACCGCCATCAACGGCGTATGCAGCGCCGGCGTCACCGACCACACGACATAATAGCCGACGAAACAGGCGAGGACGAAGATCGACAGGATCGAGAGGAAGTCCATCGGCTACTCCGTTGGGTGGGTGCGGTAGAAATCCTCCCCGGGACGGCGAGGGGGACCAGCCGCAGGCTGGTGGAGGGGAGTGGCCACGAGCGTTGCGATCGCATCGGCCACCGTGTCGGCATCCGCCATGACCCGCCGGGCAGCAATCCGCACAACGCGATAGCCCTGTCCGCGCAGAAACCGCAGTCGGTTTTCGTCCCGATCTGGATGATCGGCACGGTTATGTACGTCGCCGTCGATTTCCACGATCAATCTGGCTTCCCGACAATAAAAGTCGACGACATAGGGTCCGACCGGATGCTGGCGGCGAAATTTTGCACCCGTTTGGCCACCACGCAGCTTCTGCCACAGCATCGCTTCGGGGTGCGAGAGGTCGCGGCGCAAGCGACGGGCGATCGTCACTTCCGGGCGTAGTGTGCGTGGAACTCCCCCTCCACCGGCTGCGCCAGTCCCCCTCCCCGTGCCGGGGAGGATAAGAGGGGCTGCCCCTCCACCACGCTTCGCGCGGTCCCCCTCCCCATGCTGCGCATGGGGAGGATTTGGGGCGGGCGTTTCGTTCACCGCTTCGCCAGCACCAGTTCCGCCAGCAACCGCTGGATCGCGGCCGGGTCGGCATTGCGGCTGACCTTCAGCGACAGGGGCATCGCCTCGCCGGTCACCCATAGCTTCAGGTCGCTGTCGAGGTCGAACGTCCCCGCGCTTTCGACCGAAAAGCTGGTGATCGAACGATACGGCACGCTGCGGAACGCGATTTTCGAGCCCGTAAGGCCCTGTACGTCGACCAGCACGAAGCGAAAATTGGTGAGGAAGGCCGTGTCGCGCAGCGAGCGGAATGCGGCCAGCACTTCCTCGCCGTCGATCAGCGCATGGCCGTATTTCTCACGGATTTCGGCCGGGTCGACTTCGTGGCTGCTGAACAAACCCATCTGCGTTTCCTCGTCAGGCGGTCAGGCGTGGGTTCACGACCTGGCCGTTTTGCGTCAGGCGGATCGCCTGCGTCACTTCGTCGTCGGGCGGCAGGACCGGACGGCCGGCATCCTTGTCCCAATAGGCCGCCAGAAAGTTGTAAAGGTTACGCGCAAATAGCGCCGATGCGTCCGCTGCCAGACGGCTGGGGACGTTGCGATGGCCGACGATGTTGACACCGTGACGCCGTACGACCTCGCCCGCGACCGATCCCTCGACATTGCCGCCCTGTTCGACCGCCAGATCGACGATGACGCTGCCCGGCCGCATCGAGGCGACCTGCGCATCGCTGACGAGGCGCGGCGCGGGCTTGCCGGGGATCAGCGCAGTGGTGATGACGATGTCCTGCCTGGCGATATGGGCAGAGACCAGTTCGGCCTGTGCCGCCTGATATTCGGCACTCATCTCGCCGGCATAGCCGCCGGCACCCTCACCCTCGATCCCCGCCACCTTCTCGACGAAGATCGGCTTGGCACCGAGCGACTGGATCTGTTCCTTCGTCGCCGAGCGGACGTCGGTGGCGCTGACCTGCGCACCCAGCCGCCGCGCGGTGGCGATCGCCTGCAATCCCGCGACACCGACGCCCATCACGAAGACGCGCGCCGCGCTGATCGTTCCGGCGGCGGTCATCATCATCGGAAAGGCGCGACCATATTCGGACGCGGCGTCGAGCACCGCCTTGTACCCCGCCAGATTCGCCTGCGACGACAGGATGTCCATCGACTGGGCGCGGGTGATGCGCGGCATCCATTCCATCGCCAGCGCTTCGAGTCCCAGCGCGGCATAGCCATCGATCCGCGCCCGGTCGGCGAACGGATGGAGTGCGGCCACCAGCCAAGCGCCGCGCTTCGCGCCACCCAGACTGTCGGGCGAGGGCGGGGCCACGCCCAACAGGATGTCGCCATCGGCAAGCGCCACCGCCCGGTCGGCGATGGTCGCGCCGGCGGCGGTATAGCCGGCATCGTCGATCGACGCGCCGGTGCCGGCACCGTGTTCGACGACGACCGTCGCACCCAGCGCGATCAGCTTCTTGACGGTTTCGGGGGTCGCGGCGACCCGGCGCTCGCCGGCAGCCTGTTCGGCGAGGAGCGCGACCTGCACGTCAGCCCGCGATCAGCCAGATGACCAGCGCGGCGATGATCGCGCAGATCACCGTACCCCAGGTGAACCAGCGGATGAAGCTGTTGTACGTCCCGGCATGGGCGGGGGTGCGGCCGTTGGTCGCCATCGATGAACCTCTCCATACTGCGTCGTTCAGACAACTCTAACGCAGGTTGGATCAAGAACAAGCCCCGCACCGCCCCTGACGGTTTTCACGACCGTCTTAAGGCGAACTTTACGCCCCCTGGCGCATGACGGTGTCGATCCGGGACGACAGGGACTTGGGAGCAGCAATGACGCGAGACGGACAGCGAGTGCTGATGGTGATCGACGACGAACCGGCACAGCGCCGGTTGGTGGGGGCGATCGCGGGTCGGCGCGGCTGGCGGACAGTGTTCGCGAGCGATGCCGCCACGGCGCTGATGATGCTGAACACGCCGGACGGGCTGGCGCTCGATGCGGTGCTGCTCGACCACTGGTCGCCCGATGCCGATGCGCTGGCGCTGATCGCCGATCTGCGTGCGGCACGGCCGGTGCTGCCGATCCTGATGCTGACCGCCAACGAATCGGTCGCCGGCGCGGTCGCGGCGATGCGCGCGGGGGCGACCGACTTTCTGGTCAAGCCGCTGGCCGCCGAGCGCCTGCTTTCCGCACTGGAGGCGGCGGCGGGGGCGGGCGACCATGGCGAACTGCGGCCGCTTACCGAGAAACTGTCGGCCTCGCTGGCATTCGACGAGATCGTCGGTTCCGCCCCGCAATTCCGCGCGGCGCTGGCCATCGCGGCCAAGGCAGCGCGCGCCCGCGTACCGGTGCTGATCGAGGGCGAGAGCGGGGTCGGCAAGGAAGTCGTCGCCGAGGCGATCCACGCCGCCTCCCCGCGAGCCCGCAAGCCGATGGTCCGCGTCAATTGCGGTGCGATCGCCGCCAATCTGGTCGAAAGCGAGCTGTTCGGCCATGAAAAGGGCGCGTTCACCGGCGCGTTCGAACGCAAGGCCGGCCGGTTCCAGGAAGCCGATGGCGGCACCATCTTCCTGGACGAGATCGGCGAGATGCCGTTCGAGACGCAGGTAAAGCTGCTACGCGTCCTGCAGTCGGGCGAGATCCAGTCGGTCGGCGCGCGCACGACGCGCGAAGTCGATGTCCGCGTGATCGCCGCGACCAACAAGACGCTGATGGCCGAGGTCGAGGCCGGGCGGTTCCGCGAGGACCTGTATTACCGGCTGAACGTCGTGCAGGTGACGATCCCGCCGCTTCGCGAACGGCGCGGCGACGTACCGGCGCTTGCCCGCCACCTGCTGGCGCGGATCGCGCAACAGCCGGGGTTGCGGCAGCTGGGCATCACCGACGACGCCATCGCGCTGCTCAACACCTATGGCTGGCCGGGCAATGTCCGCCAGTTGCAGAATGCGCTGTTCCGGGCAGCGGTGCTGTGTGACGGCGATACGCTGACCCGCGGCGATTTTCCGCAGATCGCCCAGATTGCGCAGGGCGATGCGCCGCAGCCGGTGTCACTGGTCCCGCGTCAGGACATGGCGGGCGGCGTGACGCTGTTCCGTCCCGACGGCCATCTGCGGATGCTGGAGGAGATCGAGGCTGACGTCATTCGCCTCGCCATCGGCCATTATCGCGGCCGCATGACCGAAGTCGCGCGGCGGCTGGGGATCGGGCGGTCGACGCTGTATCGCAAGCTGGGCGAATTGGGGATCGATCAGAGCGCGGCGTGAGGGGGCAACCCCCAGTCCCAACACCGTACCCCGCGCAGGCGGGGATGCGGCTGGTCCACGGAAGTTGGGGCTTACACTGGAAGCTCGCGCCACGCCCCCGGTGCCAGCCCCTCGACGCTCCATTCCCCCACCCGCCACCGGACCAGCCGCAGCGTCGGCAGGCCGACCGCCGCCGTCATCCGGCGCACCTGCCGGTTGCGGCCTTCGCGGATGGTGATCGACAGCCAGTGATCGGGCACCGACTTGCGGAAGCGCACCGGCGGCACCCGCTCCCACAAGTCAGGCGGGTCGATCGCGGCGACCTCCGCCGGGCGGGTCGGTCCGTCGTTGAGCGTCACTCCGCGCCGCAACCGGTCGAGCGCCGCATCGTCGCGCGCGCCCTCGACCTGCACGAAATAGGTCTTGGCCAGCTTGAACCGGGGATCGGCGATGCGCGCCTGCAGGCCGCCATCGTCGGTCAGCAGCAGCAAGCCTTCGCTGTCACGATCCAGCCGCCCGGCCGGATAGACGCCGGGCACCGCGACATGGTCCGACAGCGTCGCCCGCGCCTCCCCGGTCCCGCGATCGGTGAATTGCGACAGCACGCCGTACGGTTTGTTGAGCAGGATCAGCCGCGCCATGACGCCCTGTCGCCGCGCGCGGGCGCACTGTCCAGTGCGTTCAATCCCACCAGAAGAACCACCAGTCACTGGCCAGCAGCGTCGCCGCCAGCGCCTCGATCGTGTCGACGCCCTGATCGACGGTGTCCGGGCAATAGGCATAGCACTCGTGCGCCAGTGCCAGTGCTTCCGCGCGATCCTTCGGCCGGCGCTTCACGCGCAGGTTGATGGTGTCACGGTCGATCCCGACCAGTTCCGCACCATAGCGTTCCTGCCAGCGGCGCAGCATGGCACACTGATATTCGGCCGGCGGACAGGCGTTCCAGCCGCCCCATCGCAGATAGGCCGGTACTTCCCACGACGTTCGGGTCGGCAAGGTTACGATATGAACCCTGTCATACGGCTTGCCGGTCGACAGGTCGGTGGCGACGGTCAATTCGACCTGTTCGGTACGCGCCGGCCACGGACCGTTCGCAGGTACGAGACCGCTGTCATAACCCTGCCATTTCGCCAGATCGCCCGGCATGGCGATCATCCGGCTGGTCGCGACGATCCGTTCGACGGGCCGGACCGCCAGATCCGCCGCGCCTGGCGACAAGATCGACGGCATATCCATGCTGAACTGGTCGCAGATCGCATCCAGCCCCTCGTCGCCGCCGACGATTACGGGCCATCCCTTGCCCTCGGCACGGATGCGTTCCCATGCGGCCAGCGCCTGCGCGCCCGAAACGGTGGTGACCGGGTAGGGAAAGGCGGCGCGCAGCTTCGCTCGTGCCGCCTGCATCTGTTGGTCCATCGACGGTTCCGGCTCGATCGAAGGCGGAACCTTCGCCGCCGTCCGCCCCGCCGCGAACAGGCGCATCAGTCCGGCAATCCAGTTGCGTCGCGTCATCGTCGCCCCTTCAACCACAGCCTGCGGGAACCGACTATCCCGCCAAACCGTCCCTCACCTATAGCCTATAGGATTATCGGTGGAGAGCGACCCCATGAAGACCGTTTCGACCGCCCGCGCCCATGGCGGCACGCAGGGCGTATATTTCCATGAATCGACCACGACGGGCACGACGATGACCTTTTCGGTGTTCGTTCCGCCATCGGAGCCGGGACAGCGCGCGCCGGTGCTGTGGTATCTGTCGGGGCTGACCTGCACCCATGCCAATGTCACCGACAAGGGCGAGTTTCGGGCGGCCTGCGCCCAGCAGGGCATCGCCTTCATCGCGCCCGATACCTCGCCGCGCGGTGACGGCGTGCCCGACGATCCGGAGGGGGCGTGGGATTTCGGTCTCGGCGCGGGCTTCTATGTCGATGCGACGCAGGACCCGTGGGCGAAGCAGTATCGGATGCGCTCCTATATCGAGGACGAGCTGCCCGCGCTGATCGCCGGCCAATTTCCGATGCTGGATTGCGGTCGCCAGTCGATCACCGGCCATTCGATGGGCGGGCATGGTGCGCTGACCATCGCGCTTCGCAATCCCGACCGCTTCCGCTCGGTCTCCGCCTTCGCGCCGATCGTCGCGCCGTCGCAGGTACCGTGGGGGGAAAAGGCGTTGGGCGGCTATCTCGGCAACGACCGCTCGGCATGGCGCGCGGCGGATGCGGTCTCAATGATCGAGGATGGCGCGCGGGTGCGGGAGGTTCTGGTCGATCAGGGGGATGCCGACAATTTCCTCGCCGACCAGCTGCAACCGGAATTGCTGGCGAAGGCGTGTGCCGATGCCGGAATCGACTGCACGCTACGAATGCAGCCGGGATACGATCACAGCTATCACTTCATCTCGACCTTCATGGCCGATCATGTGCGCTGGCATGGCGAGCGGTTGAAGTAAGTCAGCCCCTTCCCGCCAGATAGGGAAGAACGCTAGACCGCGACCGGCGCGTCGATCAGGTCGAGGACGTCGCCGATTAGCGCGCGCATCGCCGCGCGGGCCGCGACCGGATCGCGCGCGGCGATCGCTTCGGCCACCGCCGCATGTTGTTCGACGCTGGCCGATCGACCGACGATGGTGTTGGTGAAGCGGATCGAGGTGTTGAGCGCGGTCGCCACCGTCTCGCGGAACTGGGCGTAGAAGGGGTTTTTCGCCGCCAGCAGGATCGCGACGTGGAAGTCGATGTCGGAGTCGAGCGGATCGTCCTCGCCACGCTCGGCCGCTGCCATCCGGGCGAGACCGTCGGCGATCCGTGCCTGATCCTCCGCATCGGCCGCGACCGCCGCCAGCGCCGCCGCCTCCGGCTCGATCGCGACGCGCAGCTGGTTGAACTGGCGCAGCAGGTCGACCGAGAATTTGCGGTCGAGCAGCCAGTGCAGCACGTCGGGATCGAACAGGTTCCACGCCGCCGCCGGGCGCACCACCGTCCCCTGACGCGGGCGGGCGCTCACCAGTCCCTTGGCGGTCAGCATCTTCACCGCCTCGCGCGTTACCGACCGGCTGATGCCGTGCGTCTTGCCGATCTCCGCCTCGGTCGGGAACGGGCGTTCGTCATATTCGCCGGTGACGATGGCGCGGCCGAGCGTGTCGAGCGTCGCGCGGGTCAAATTGCCGCCGGGCATTCCCGTCATCCGCGCCGCCATCCCGTCTCCTTTCGGTTCATCCATGCCGCTTGGCACTGGACACAGTGCATTCGTCGTATAATTGTCTGCCTCCAAAAGCCAGTGGGCCGGGGAGGAAACCATGCGTCTGTCGACGATCGATCTGATCGTGGTCATCATCTATGCGATCGGCATCTTCGGCCTGGCGCAATGGGTGAGCCGCGACAAGGGGGGGCATCAAAAGGATAGCTCCGATTACTTCCTCGCGTCCAAGTCGCTGCCATGGTGGGCGATCGGCGCATCGCTGATCGCGGCCAATATCTCGGCCGAACAGATCGTGGGAATGGCGGGATCGGGCTACGCCATCGGCCTCGCCATCGCGTCGTATGAATGGATGGCGGCGCTGACGCTGCTGATCGTCGGCAAATTCTTCCTGCCCATCTTCCTGCGCAACGAAATCTACACGATGCCGCAGTTCCTCGAACAGCGGTACGGCCCGTCGATCCGCACGCTGATGGCGGTGTTCTGGCTGGCGCTGTACGTGTTCGTGAACCTGACCAGCATCATCTGGCTGGGGTCGATCGCGGTCACGCAGGTCGCGGGCGTCGACCAGACGGTGGCGCTGGTCGGGCTCGGGCTGTTCGCGCTGCTGTACCAGCTGCGCGGCGGGCTGAAGGCGGTGGCGCTGACCGATATCGTGCAGGTCACGTTGCTGGTGTTCGG
The DNA here is from genome assembly GCF_001421915.1 of Sphingomonas sp. Leaf62. NCBI lineage: Bacteria > Pseudomonadati > Pseudomonadota > Alphaproteobacteria > Sphingomonadales > Sphingomonadaceae > Sphingomonas > Sphingomonas sp. Leaf62. The sequence continues at coordinate 60,877 of NZ_LMLN01000010.1, forward strand.
CGGCCTCACCATTTCCTATCTGACGTTGTCGCAGATCGGCGGCGATGCCGGGGTGATGGGCGGCTTCCACGAACTGACGCGGCGGGCGCCCGAAAAGTTCGACATGATCCTGACCGCCGACAATCCTTTCTACAAGGATCTGCCCGGCCTGTCGGTGCTGATCGGCGGCATGTGGATCGCGAACCTCAGCTATTGGGGCTTCAACCAGTATATCATCCAGCGCGCATTGGCCGCCAAGTCACTGCCGGAAGCGCAGAAGGGCATCGTCTTCGCCGCGTTCCTGAAACTGTTGATGCCGCTGGTGATCGTGGTGCCGGGCATTGCCGCCGTCGTACTGGCACCCGATCTGGCCAAGCCCGACGAAGCATATCCGACGATGATGCGGCTGCTGCCCTCGGGCCTGCTCGGCCTCGTCTTCGCCGCGTTGATCGCCGCGATCATCGCGTCGACCGCGTCCAAGATCAATTCGATCGCGACGATCTTCACCCTCGACCTTTATGCCAAACGCACCAGCGAGAGCGGGGCGATGGATGCAGCGCAGGAGCGCAAGCTGGTCCGCGTCGGCCGCATCGCCGCGAGCGTCGCGATCCTGATCGCGATCGTCGCCGCCAGGCCGCTGCTGGGCGGTGCCGACCAGGCGTTCCAGTTCATCCAGGAATTTTCGGGCTTCTTCACGCCGGGGATCACCGTGATCTTCCTGCTCGGCCTGTTCTGGAAGCGCGCGACCGAAGCCGGCGCGATCGGCGCGGCGATCGCATCGGTCGTCCTGTCCTATCTGTTCCGTACTTTTGCGCCGGGCATTCCGTTCATGGACCGGATGGGGCTGGTGTTCCTGCTGAGCCTCGGCCTCGCCGTGGTGCTGTCGCTGGCGCTGAAAGGGCGCGGCAACGCCAACCGTATTACGATGCAGGGCGTATCGTTCGGCACCTCGACCGGGTTCAACATCGCCGGCCTTGGCGTGATCCTGATCCTGATCGCACTGTACGCGACATGGTGGTGAGTCCGTTCATCGCCCTCGACTGGGGCACGACCAACCGCCGCGCCTACCGGCTTGAGGATGGCGGCATCGCTGCCGTGGTCAAGTCGCCCAAGGGCGTATCGGCAATGACGGCCGACGCGTACCCGCAAGAACTGGCGGCGATCCGGGCCGAACTGGGCGATTTGCCCGTGCTGATGGCGGGCATGGTCGGGTCGACGATCGGCTGGCGGGTCGCGCCCTATGTCGCGGTCCCGGCCGACATCGCCGACATCGCCGCGCAGCTGACGTGGATCGACGATCGGACCGCGATCGTGCCGGGCCTGTCCTTCACCGACGGCAGTCACGGCGACGTGATGCGCGGCGAGGAGGTGCAGTTGCTCGGCGCGGCGCTCGCCGGACAGGTGCCGCCCGACGCGCTGCTGTGTCAGCCGGGCACCCATTGCAAATGGGTCGAGCTGACCGGCGGCAAGGTCACCGCCTTCGCCACCGCAATGACCGGCGAACTGTTCGCGCTGCTCAAGGGCGGCGGCGTGCTGGCGCCGCAGCTGACCGCGCCGGTGACCGCAAGCGATGCGTTCCGCGACGGCGTTCGGGAAGGCGCAAAGCGCGATCTCGCCGCCAGCCTGTTCGGCATCCGCGCGTCGCACGTGCTGGGCCTGCGCAACGAAGCGGATGCCGCTTCCTACGCCAGCGGCGTGCTGATCGGCGGCGACGTCGCCGCGCGCATCGGCGATGGCCGCGACGTGCATCTGGTCGCCGACGGCGATCTCGCCACCCTGTACGCCACCGCCATCGAGACGCTGGGCAGCCGCGCCATTGTCAGCGGCTGCGAGGATGCCTTTATCGCTGGTATCACCCACATCCGAAAGTTGTCCGCATGAGCCACCTGACTGCCTTCGACACCGCCTTTGCCCGTTGCCCGCTGGTTGCAATCCTGCGCGGCGTCCAGCCGCACGAGGTGGAGGCGATCGGTGACGCGCTGATCGATGCCGGCTTCGCCGTCGTCGAGGTGCCGCTCAACTCGCCCGACCCGTACGAAAGCATCACCCGCCTGTCGAAGAAGCTGGACGGCTATGCCGCGGTCGGCGCGGGCACGGTGCTAAGCGTCGAACAGGTCGACCGGGTCGAGGCAGCGGGCGGCACGCTGATCATCTCACCCAACGCCAATCCCGCAGTTATCTCGGCGGCGGCGGAGCGCGGGCTGGTGGCGATGCCGGGCATCGCCACCCCGACCGAAGCTTTTGCCGCACTCGAAGCCGGTGCCGCCGCGCTGAAGCTTTTCCCCGCCGAAGCCGCCAGCCCGGCGGTGATGAAGGCGATGCGCGCCGTCCTGCCGCGCGACGTGCGGATGCTGCCGGTCGGCGGCATCGTGCCGTCGGTGCTGGTCGATTGGCACAAGGCGGGCGCGGCGGGGTACGGTCTCGGTTCGGCGCTGTATGTGCCGGGCATGAATGCCGAAACCGTCGGCGAGCGCGCGCGGGCGTTCGTGGCGGCGTGGAACGCGCTGGAGAAGTAGGCACCGCCCCGCGCGGACGGGTCGCGCTTCGATCAGCTACCCCATCGTTCCCCCGGACTTGTCGAGGCCGCTGCGAAAGCCGCGCGCTAAACCAAACCGAGCCGTACCCCGGCGAAGCCCGGGGTACGGTCAAAGGAGTTTGGCAGAGGTCCCGACTTGTTCGAGGTTTCTGCGAAAGGCTTGGTTCCTCGCACTATGCCCTATCCCCGCGCGGAGGTACGGTCCCCCGGTCGTCGAAGGCGCGACGTTCGCAGGTGCCTCGACGGGTGACGGGGTGACGGGGGTGGAGCGCGCTACCGCACCGTTCCGCCCGGACACGGAAACCCCTGCCCCCTCAACCGTTTGCCCCGCTCCTTCTTGCCGGAGCATCGTCCATGTCGCACCCCCGTCCCGTCCTTGGCCTGTTCGCCGGGATCGCCGCCGGCCTGATCGCCTCGGCGGCGATGGCCGCGTTCCAGTCGGTCGCCGCGAAACCGCTCGGGCAAGACGGCGGCGACGACGATCCCGCGACGGTGAAAGCCGCCGACAAGGTCGCGATCGCCACCACCGGCGACCGCATCCCCGACGCCTACCGTCCGCAGGCGGGGCAGGCAGTGCATTATCTGACCGGCGCGGCGCTCGGCGGCCTGTACGGCGTCCTCACCGAATATCGCCCGCAGGCGGCGAGCGGTTTCGGCAGCCTGTATGGGATCGCGACCTCCGCGCTGCTCGACGAAACGGTGGTGCCGGCGACCGGGCTGGGGTCGCCCCCATGGGAGACGTCGGCTGCGACCCACGCCTATGGCGCGTTGGCGCATCTGGTATTCGGGGTGTCGCTGGAGGGGGCACGGTTGAGCTGCTGCCGGTTCCGTGGACACCGAGATAAGGTGTTTTTGGAACCGGAGGATGGAGAT
>NZ_LMLN01000011.1:0-55349 GCF_001421915.1 Sphingomonas sp. Leaf62
GTCAGAGCCAGACCGGTTCATCGTCAACCCGATCCACCAGATGCCGGGACTAAACACCTAGGCGATCGGCTCGTCGAACATCAGCGCGCGGACGAACCGCACCGGCGGCGATCCGTGCGAGATCGCGCTATTGTTGTAGCGCATCAGGTCGAACCCGCCGCCCGCGCGCCGTTCGGCCTCGCGGCGCATGTCCATATGCTCGCTATAGCCGACGAAATAGCTGAGCAACTGTGTCGACCCCAGCCGCGCGCGGGTCCATTTGCCGGCAGCCTCACGCTCCTGCTGGAACGCACCTTCCATCATCAGCTTCATCGCCTGTGCTTCGGTCAGCCCCTCGGTATGGATGCCGATGTCGAGCAGCGTGTTGGTGATCGATCGCATCCGCATCTTGAGCACGGTCAGCTTGAACAGCGGATCGCCGTCGAGATAGTCGGCGTCGGCCATCAGCCGTTCGGCATAGACCGCCCAGCCTTCGACGAACGGACCCGACGACAATACCGCGCGCAGCACCGATTTGTTCTCGTTGCTGTGCGCGATCTGAAGATAATGGCCCGGCATCGCCTCATGGATCGACAGGTCGTGGAGCATATAGTCGTTATATTCGCGCAGGAACGAGGTCGTCTGCGCCTCGGTCCAGTCGGCCGGGATCGGCGACACGGCATAGAAGGTGCCGAGATTCTTTTCGAGCGGGCCGGGGCTGTCGCAATAGGCGACGGCGACGCCCTGCTGGAATTTCGGCATCTCGATGATCTGGACCGGGGTGGTCGGGACCCGCACCAGCTTCTTCTCACGCACGAATGCCGTCGCCTGTTCCAGCGTCGCGCGCGCCTTCGACATCACCTGCGACCGGGTCGGGCGGCGGGCGTAGCTCATTTCCAGCGCGGCCTCGATCGCCTTTTGTTGCTGCGCCGGGGTTGGTTTGGCGGGGGTGGCCGGGGCCTTCGGACGGCCGCGCAGTACGATGCGCGCCTGTTCGTACATCTCGGCACGGGTGTCGGCGGCGGCGCGGACGGCGCGGGCCTTGATCTCGGTCCGCGACAGCGGCGACAGGAGTGCGAACTTTACCTTCTGATCGTACAGTTCGGGCGACAGGCGGAACTCGCCCTTGGCGGCGGGCACCAGCACCGTATCGAGCCAGCGCTGCTGTTCGGCGGTTGCGGCCTTCAACGTCGCGACGCCGCGATCGAACTTCGCGCGGTCGCCGCGGTTCAGCGTGGTGCGATGCGGCGCGAGCATCGTCTCGACGATCTGCAGGATGCCGTCATTCTGTTTGGCGACGGTGGTGGCGTAGATGGCGGGAACGCGTTCGGGGACGATGCTGGCGCGCATCTGTGCATACATGGCCGGCACCTGCTCCATCCGCCGCGTCGCCGCGCGCAGCCGCTGCGGCCACGGCGCGAAGTCGCGCGCGGCCAGCGCGTACAGGCCGCCGGAAATGGTGCCGGCCGCGCCCTGCGGGTCCCACGCAAAGGGTTGCAGGACTTCGAGCGTCCACAATTGATAGCGCAGGTCGTTGTCGAGCAGCGCGGCATCGACCTGATCGTCGCGCGACAGCGTGTCGCGCGGGATGGCGTTCAGTTCGAGCAGCGTCGCGCGCAGGAACGCCGCGTCGCGGGCGCGACCGGCGGCGGACAGGTCCTCGACCTCGCTGTCATGGGCGTGATTGCCGAGCGCGGTGGCATAGCCCGGATGCAGCTTCGCCATGCCGTCGAGATAGCGTTTCGACAGCCGCGCGAAATCGCCGGCCGGGCCGCTTTGCGCCAGCGCCGGAAAGCTGCCGGCCAGCGGCGCGAGCGCCATCAGCGCGACGAAATGGCGGCGATCCATGTGGCAATTTCCCCTATATTCTCTGCCGGCCACGCTACCGGGCCGGTGCCGCCGCACAAGCGGATTCAGCGTGCCTCGCGCAGTTCGATCGCACGGGCGAAGACCGCCGCGAACATCTCGGGCGTCAGTCGCCCGGTATTCTGGTTGTAGCGCGAGCAGTGATAGCTATCGATCAGCGTCCGCCCGCCGGGCATGGCATGTTCGGCCAGATGCGCGAACGGCGCCTTGGGCAGGCGACCGCCAAGGACCTTGACCGCCGACTGGTGCGCGATGGCGCCCAGCGCGACGACGACGCGCAGCGACGGCATCGCCGCCAGATCGGCGTCGAGGAACGGGCGGCACGTGCGGATTTCCTCCGGCGACGGCTTGTTCTCGGGCGGCAGGCAGCGGACCGCGTTGATGATCGCGATCCCCCGGGGCACCGGCGCGTCCTCGACCCGGCCACTATAGCTGCCCTCGGCCAGCCCGGCGGCGATCAGCGTGTCCCAGAACAGCGGCCCCGACCGGTCGCCGGTAAACGGCCGGGCGGTGCGGTTGGCACCCTGCAACCCCGGCGCGAGGCCGATGATCGCCAGCCACGGATCGGGATCGGCCAGCACCGGCACCGGCGCGTTCCACCATGTCGGATGTTCGACGCGCAGTTTTTCGCGCAGGTCGACAAGGCGCGGGCAGCGCGGGCAGTCGCGCGACGGCTCGGCAGCGGACGGTTCGGCGGCGGGAGCGGCTTCGAGCGGGTCATGGGCGGCGGCGTCGGGGTGGAGCGGGGCGGGGGTGGTGATTTCCATGTCCGCGCGATAGGCGCGGGCGATGACGACCTCAACCTATGCGATAGCGATCGGATCGAACCGGCGGGGGCGGCATGGCGGTTCGGTCGCCACGATCCGCGCGGCGATCGCGGCGCTGGAGGGGGTAAGCGCGGTCGCGCCGGTCATCGGCAGCGCGCCGCTGGGGCCGTCGCTGCGGCGTTATGCCAACACGGCGGTGCTGATCGACAGCGATCTGTCGCCAGCAGCGCTGCTGATCCGGCTGAAGGCGATCGAGCAGGCGTTCGGGCGGCGGCGCGGACGGCGCTGGGGATCGCGCGTCCTCGACCTCGACATCGTCCTGTGGTCGGGGGGATGCTGGTCGGGGCCGGGGCTGACCGTGCCGCATATCAGCTTTCGCGAGCGCGACTTCGTGCTCGGTCCGCTCGTCCGGATCGCGCGCGACTGGCGCGATCCGGTGAGCGGGCGGACGGTGCGGCAACTCCATCATCTGGTTGACCGCGCCCGCCCGCGAGATTAGGGGACGTCGCTTCGTGGGCCCGTAGCTCAGTTGGTAGAGCAACGGACTTTTAATCTGTAGGTCTCGGGTTCGAATCCCGACGGGCTCACCACCGCACCTTCAGAAATCGAACCGTGCCGTGGCCGAAATGGCGCGGCCGTTGAGCAGGCGTCCGCGCACGATGCCGCTGGTCGGGATGCGATCCTCGTCGATGCCGGTCAGCGCCACCACGTCGAACAGGTTGGTGGCGTTGAGCGACAGCAGCAGCCGGTCGGTCGCATGGACCTGTGCAAAGGCGTTGGTGGTGACATAGCCCGGCATCTTCAGCAGGTTGACGTCCTGCGCGAAGCTGTCGGTGGTGCCGATCAACACCGCGCCTACCGCGAACCGGTCGGTGCTGATCTGCGGCGTCGCCTGAAAGATCAGGCTGGCCTGATGGCGTGGCTTGTTGCCGTTGACGGTCGGATCCACCCGGTCGCGGACGATGGTGGCGTCGGTATAGGTCGCGCCGCCGTTCAGGCTGAACAGCCCCATGCGGAACCCGCCTTCGAATTCCAGACCCTTCGCATTGTAGTCGCGGGCGATCACCGCCCCGGTCGAGGTGTTGATGTTCGAATCCTGCGCGTCGACATGGAAGCCGGTCAGGTTCAGCGTCAGGTTCGGCTGACGGTATTTCACGCCGATCTCGGCCTGCTTGACCGGGTCGTAGGCGGCGGACGGAATGGCGAGCCGCCCGGTCGCATTGTCGATGACCGAACCGAAGGTGATGCGGTCGGCATTGGCCCGCGCGCCATGGCTGTAGCGGGCGAACACCGCCAGCGGCTCGGCGATGCGGAAGTTCACGCCGGTCGAATAGGACAGGTACCGATAGCGATAGTCGACCAGCCCCGGTGCCGTCGGGGTCACGCCGACGCGCTGTTCGGGCGCGGAGATCACGCCGTCGCCATCGATGTCGCGGGCGACCTGTCCGACCCGGCCACCGCCCAGTTCGACGCCGAAGACCTGCCCCCTGGCACTGCCGATGTCGTAGCGCAGGCTGCCGCCGATCGACACGCGGCCGATCTTGTAATTGGCCGACGCGAACGGCGCGTTGACGCTGTAGTTCAGCCGCAGGGTACGGCGCTGCGTGCCCGACAACGGGTTATAGGCATAGATGCCGCCCGCGGTGCGCGCCGCGCCGGTGCTGGTGAACACGTCGAGCAGCTCGGCATCGCCGCCGCCCTTCACCTCGGTAATCGCGGTGCCGTACAGGATCGAGGTGTCGATCGCCTGCCGCGCGGCATAGAAGCCGGCGGTGGTGGTCAGGTCGCCGTCGCCGACCTTCCACACCCGGCTGGCGCGCAGGTCGTTGGTGACGTTACCGACATCGGCCTGCCGCCGGTCGCGGATATTGTAGATGCCGATCAGCCCGTTGCCGTTGAGCGCGGTCGGATCGGCGATCGCCTTGCCGGCGTTCGCGCCGCTGGCGTAGCGGAAGCTGCCGCCGGTCGCGCCGAGCCGGGCGAGGGCCGCCGCCGGGGTCAGGTACAGCGCGGTGAAGGGGCCGACCAGCCCGCCGCTGCGGCTCGACACGCGGAAGCGGTCGATGACCGTCCAGTCGCTGAGCGTCATCGCGGTTTCGACGCCGAATGCCAGTTGCCGGACGTGCTGGCCCTTGCGGATATCCTCGACGATCGGCTGGTTGCGTTCGTCGAGCACGACGAAGGATTGCAGCGCGCGGGTCGACAGCGTGTCGCGGGTCGGATCGAAACCAGCGACGGCGCGAAGTTCGGGGTCGTCGTTGCTGCCCGAAATGCTCAGCGGCACCGAATCATAGGATGGCGAGCGGTCGTCGAGATATTTGCCGTACAACCGGATATAGCCGCCGGCGAATTCGCGGGTGATGTTCGCCTTGATCTGGCCGCCGCGCTGCCCGTCGAAACCGATGCGGCGCACGCCCTCGCCCTGGCGATAGAAGCCGCCGATATGAAAACGGGTCTGCGCGTCGATCCGGCGACCATAGTCGAAATCGGCACGATACTGGTCGAAATCGAGACCCGCGCTCAGCGCCACCGCGCCGCCGTCCCGCTCGCCGGTCTTCGATATGAAGTTGATAATCCCCCCCGGCGCGTTCGACGCAAACGTCGAGGCGGAGCCGCCGCGGATCGCCTCGACCTGCGCGAGGTTCAGATCGACGCGGAGCGCGGTGTCGGCGCTGGCACCGACGATGTCGCCGAACTCCATCACCGGCAGGCCGTCTTCCTGCAACTGGATGAACTTCGCGCCCGAGGACGAAAGCGGCAGGCCGCGAATGGTGATGTTCGAGATGCCGTCGCCGGTCGGCGCCTCCGCCAGCACGCCGGGAATGTCGCGCAGCAATTCGCCGATCGAACGCGGTGCGAGCTTGGCGATCTCGGCTTCGCGCAGGACGCTGGTCGAGGTCGCGCTGTCGAGCCGGTCGCGGCCCTTGGCGACGCCGGTCGTCACGGTATCCGCACCCGCCGGTTGCTGCGGCGGCTCCGCAGGGAGCGCCGGTGCCGCGGCCAATACCCATGCCAGTGCCGTCGTCGACAAACCCAAACCCATCTTCATCCTCCCCGAATGCTATTGATGCGATCTGGCAGGATTTATTTGTTGTTTGGTTAAGAGCGTAATGGATGGAAATATTGGTCATGAAAATCCAGCGGTAACAGGCACGCTTGATCTTGGCAGGGCAAGTCGTTGCCGCGTTAGGAGCTTGTTAGCCATCTTCCCTTATTCTGATCGCGAGAATGGCATTGCGAGACCGGCGTCCTGACCGGTCCGGTCGGTGCCAACGGCCATGAGACCGGCAGAGGGGGATGTGACCGTTGATGCGGGTACAAAGAGCAATGATCCGGTTTCGGGACGGCTCCACCCGCGCGAAGCTGACGATCGCGTTCGGCATCCTGCTGGCGACCGCGATCGCGATGATCGCGCTGGTCGCGCATCAGATTGATTCGATCCAACGTGCAGCGAACCTGAACCAGCAAAGCGCCAAGATCATCCGCCTGTCGCATGTCGCCGAAAAGGGCGTGATCCGCGTCAACTCGCAACTGCGCGGCGTGCTGTTGACCGGCAATTTCGACTATCTCGACACCTATTACGAAGGGCGCGCGCAGTTCGTCGGGTCGATGCGGACCTTGTCGACGCTGGTCGATCGACCGGAACAACGCGCCTTGCTGCGCGACGCGGTTGTCGCCTTTGCCGATTGGAGCCGGCATTACAGCGACCCGCTGGTAACGATGGCGCGGGAGCCGGGCGGGCGGGAACGAGCGGCGCACGTGCTGATCGCGGCCGGTGCAAAGGCGCGCGTCACATACATTAACAAGATGGTCGAAGCGGTACGTGACAGCGAGGAACGGCGCATCGCCATCCGCGCGGCGGAATTGCACGAGACCATGACCCAGGCCTTTGTCGCGCTGGGCGGGGGCGGTATTGGCCTGATGGCGATCGCGGCGGCCATGGGATGGCTGCTGACGCAGTCGATCGCGGTCCCGCTGGCCCGGCTGACCGGCATCGTCGATGCGCTGGCACGGCGCGATTTCGCGGGGAGCGTATCGCCGGAGCATCGCAAGCGGCGCGACGAGATCGGACGGATTGCCCGGTCGCTGGAGGTATTCCGCGTTGCCGGCATCGAGAACGAACGGCTGGAAGCCGAAGCGAGGCGGTTGACCGACGCCCATGCGCGCGACGCCGAGGACGCGGCCCGGCGCGTCCGGATCGATGCCAAGCGCGACCGCGATACCATCCGCATCATCGGCGCGGGGCTGGCAGCGATCGCACGGGGCGACCTGACCTTCCGCCTGCACGCCGGGCTGTCGGGCGATGCGGCGGTGCTGAAACAGGATTATGATTCGGCGCTGGCGCAACTGGGTGGCTTGCTGGCCAGGGTCGACCAAATGGTGCGGGCGGTCGACTGCGAGACTCGCAGCGTCGTCGTCGTCGCGGAACAACTGACCCAGCGGACCATCGAACAGTCGGACGCGATCGGCGTGGTCGGCGATCGATTGACGCAGGTCACGGCCCTGATCGACCGCAACACCGTCGGGGTTCGGCGGGTCGCCGAGGTCGCGCATTCGACCGGGCAGGCCGCCGAACAGTCGCGTCGGACCGTAGCGGAGGCGGTGCGGGCGATGGCACGGATCGACGAGAGTTCGGAACAGATCGGCGCGATCGGCGGGCTGGTCCGGTCGATCGCCGAACAGACGCATCTGCTGGCCCTCAACGCGCAGATGGAGGCGGCCCGCGCCGGCGCGGCGGGCAATGGTTTCGCGGTCGTCGCACGGGAAGTCAGCCAGCTCGCCACGCGGTTGCGGGTGGCGAGTCACGATATTGCCCAGTCGCTGTCCTCCGCCCGGTCCTGCGCGGTCGAGGGCGTCGATCTGGTCGGGGCGGCCAGCGGCAAGCTGGCCCTGATCCTGCGCGATGTGAAGGAGATGTCGACGCTGGTCACCGATTTGGCGGGCGCGGCCGAGCGGCAGGCGCGCGACGTGCAGGACGTGGACGCGCGGATGCGCGACATCGCCGGCGTCACCGAACGCAACGCGGTGGCGGCGGGCGAGGCGGGCGAGACGCTGGCCCGGTTGTTGACCGGGGCCGATGCCCTTGCGCGGTCGCTGGCGCAGTTCCGCATTCCGGGCGCGATCGAACCGGCGGCGTTGCCGGCCGCTGCCTGAAGCAATTTACGCGGCAACGGGCGTCCGTTTCGTCGCGTGCCGCGTTCGTTCGGGCATGATCGATCCGTTGCAGTCCGAACCCCGTCCGTCCCGTCATATGCCATGGAGCATCATCGGCGTCGCGATCGCCGGATGCCTACTGCTGGTCCTGTTCTTTCTGGGAACGCGGGTCGTGGAGGGCGATACCTTTACGCTCGACCGGCGGTTGCTGCTGGCACTGCGCGGGACCGATGGCGCGCCGGTCGGCTCCGCGCGCTTCGCGTCGATGGTGCGCGACGTCACGGCGCTGGGCAGCACGACCGTGCTGACGATCGTCATCGTCTTCGTCACGCTGCTGTTGGCCAGCATGGGGCGGTGGCGCACCGGGGCGCTGGTCGCGCTGGCCTGTACCGGCGGCATGCTCGCCAACGTGGCGCTCAAGCATGGGGTGGCGCGGGCACGGCCCGATCTGGTCCCGCATCTGATGACGGAAACGTCGAACAGTTTCCCCAGCGGCCACGCCGCCAATTCGGCGATCGTCTATCTGACGCTGGCGACGCTGGCATGGCCGTTGTTGCGGCGTCCGGCGGCGCGTGCCTTTGCGATGACCGCGGCGGTGCTGCTGGTCGTCGCGATCGGGGTCAGCCGGGTCTATCTGGGCGTGCATTGGCCCAGCGACGTTCTGGCCGGTTGGCTGTTCGGCGCGCTGTGGGCGATCGGGTGGTGGCGGATCGAGTTGTGGGTGCTGGCCGGCCGGTAACGACGGAAACCTTTGCCACGTCGGGCGCGTGGGCGTAGCGTTAGCGCAAATAATATCGTTCGATGCGATAGACATAGGAGAGAAGCATGACGGCAAGGTTCGCTTTGGTCGCGGCAGCGCTGATATTCGGCGCGGGCGCGGCGCAGGCCCAGACCCCCGGCGGCGCGGCTCCGTCGACCGACGGCCGGTTGGGCAACGATACGTCGCGCAGCGCGACCAGCGATCGCGATCAGCAATTCGCGCTCGACAATCTGCGCGACGAAGCCGGCACGACCACCAACGCCCGACCGACGCGGCGCAACACCAATCGCATGGTTCCGGCCGTCGCCGCCGATCTGCTGGTCGGTGCGAACGTGTATGATTCCTCGGGCGCGGCGCTCGGCACGATCGAGGCGGTGAAGCCCGAGGGTGTCCAGCTGCTGTCGGGCGGTTCGCGGGCGATGATCCCGGCGGACGTGTTCGCGGTCAAGGGCAACCGGCTGATGCTGAACGTGACCAAGGCGGAGTTCGACAAGCAGACCGGCGCGGCGAAATAGGGCGACGGGGCCTGGCGCTGTCCGGCGCCGGGCAGCGGGACCGGCCTATCCGCCCAGTTGCGCCAGCATCGCCTTTGCTGCTGCGGTTTCGGCCTCCTGCTTCGACGTGCCGGTCGCCTCGACCGCGGCGAGTTTGCCGATCGTCACGCGGACGGTGAAGCGCGGCGCGTGGCCGGGGCCGCTCTTGTCGACGATCGCATATTCGGGTGGGCGGCGGTTATGCGCGGCGGCCCATTCCTGCAACGCCGATTTCGGGTGGCGCGGTACGCGCAGCTGCGCATCGATCCTCGACGACCAGAGGCTGCGGACCAGCGCGCGCGCGGCATCGTGGCCGTGGTCGAGATAGAAGGCACCGATCAGCGCCTCCATCACGTCGCCCAGCACATTGTCGCTGTCGCCTGCGCCATCGTCGCGCGCCTGCTTGCCGAGCTTCAGATGCGGAACGACGCCGATCGCCCGCGCGATGTCGGCACAGACCGCGCCGGTGACCAGCGCGTTGAACCGTTTCGACAGCGCGCCCTCGCTTTCGGCGGGAAAGCGTTCGTACAGCCATTCGGCGACCGACAGGCCAAGCACGCGGTCGCCGAGAAACTCGAGCCGCTCATAGGTCGCCTGCGCGGTGCTGCCATGGGTCAGCGCCCGCTGATATTCGTCGATGCGGGTCGGGGCGCGGCCCAGCGCCTGTTCGACCCAGCGGGTCAGGGCGTCGCTCAGAAGCCTTCCCCGATCCGGCTCCACCGTGCCGCCGAAACCCATGTCCATGGCAGCAGCCACTGCGCCGAGCCATCGGTCGAGAAGAAGTTCACGACCGCCTTGCCCTCGATATTCTGGAGCGGCACGATGCCGATCCCGCCGCCTTCGCGCGCGGGGAAGCGGCTGTCGGCGCTGTCGTCGCGATTGTCGCCCATCAGGAACGCGTGGCCGGTCGGCACGGTGAACACGCCGGTATCGTCGGCTTCGGTCGTGCCGAGGTCGAGGACGTTGTAGCTCTTTCCGCCCGGCAGCGTCTCACGGAATTGCGGATAGGCGCAGACCGGCTTTTCGGCGACGACGCGCTGGAATTCATACGCGCAGTCGGTGTTGGGCGACACCGGCACGACGAAATCGGGCATACGCTGCTTCGTAATCGCCTTTCCGTTCAGGAACAGCTGGCCGCCGCGCATCTGCACCGTGTCGCCGGGAATGCCGATCACGCGCTTGATATAATCCTGTCTGGCGGTCGGCGGCGCCTTGAACACCACCACGTCGCCCCGTGCCGGCGTGCGCGGCAGGATGCGGCCCGGGATCAGCGGCAGGTTCCACGGCAGCGAATAGCGCGAATAGCCGTAATTCCATTTGGTGATGAACAGATAGTCGCCGATCAGCAGTCGCGGCTGCATCGACCCCGACGGAATCGAAAAGGGCGAGAACAGGAACGATCGGATGATGAACACCACGATCGCCAGCTTCAGCAGGAAGACCATCAGGTCCGCCCCTTCCGAACGCTTCGGCTTGGAGCTGGCGGGAGTCGCGGGGACGGTGTCGAGAGCCATGCTTCGCCCATGCGGGGGGCGGGGCGGGGCGTCAAGCGGTTGGGTGACGATAGAAGGGTGTGGACCTGCCCCGGTCATCCGCCCTAGGGCAGTCGGCAAGTCAACCGACGACAGATGAGGCACGATATGGCGATGCAGGACTGGTCCGCGATCGAAGCGTTGAAGCAAACCGGGCTGACCGAACTGTTCGCGAACGACCCCGACCGTTTGGGCAAGCTGACGCTCGACGTCGGCGGCATCCATTTCGATTTTGCCAAGACGCATCTCGACGATGCCGCGCTCTCGGCCTTTGCCGGGCTGGCGACGACGATGGAACTGGCCGCCAAACGCGACGCACTGTTCAGCGGACAGGTCATTAACGTCACCGAGGGCCGCGCTGCGACCCACACCGCCGAACGTGGCGAGGGCAATCCCGAGGACGTCGCGCAGGCGCGCGCGTTCCAGGCGCGGATGCGGCAGGTGATCGACGCGATCGAGGCCGATGCGTTCGGCCCGGTCCGCCACATCCTGCACGTCGGCATCGGTGGATCGGCGCTCGGCCCCGACCTGATCTTCGACGCGCTGGGTCGCGACGAGGACAAGTACGACGTCGCGATCGTGTCGAACGTCGACGGTTTGGCGATGGAGGAGGCGCTCAAGGGCTTCGATCCGGCCGCCACGCTGCTGGTCATCGCGTCCAAGACCTTCACCACCACCGAGACGATGCTGAACGCCGGGTCGGCGCTGGCATGGATGAGCGAAGGCGGGGTCGAGGACCCCTATGGCCGCGTCATCGCGCTGACCGCCGCGCCGGACAAGGCGGTGGAATGGGGCGTCGACGAAACCCGCGTGCTGCCATTCATGGAGAGTGTCGGCGGACGCTATTCGCTGTGGTCGTCGATCGGCTTTCCGTTCGCGCTGGCGCTGGGCTTCCAGGCCTATGAAGAATTGCTGGAAGGCGCGGCTGAGATGGACCGCCACTTCCGCCTTGCCGACCTTCACGAGAACGCACCGGTCCTCGCTGCCTTTGCCGACCTGTATTATTCGCAGGTGGCAGGGTGCGAGACGCGTGCGACCTTTGCCTATGACGAGCGGCTGCGGCTGCTGCCGTCGTATTTGCAACAGCTCGAAATGGAATCGAACGGCAAGTCGGTGACGGCAGCCGGCGAGCCGCTCGGCCGCAATTCGGCGGCGATCACCTGGGGTGGCGTGGGCACCGATGCACAGCATGCGGTGTTCCAGCTGCTGCATCAGGGGACGCGGATCGTCCCCCTCGAATTCGTCGCGGTGGTAGAGGCGGGCGACACGCTCGACCCCGGCCATCACCGGCAGTTGCTGCTGAATGCGTTCGCACAGGGCGCGGCGTTGATGGCGGGCAAGCATAACGACGATCCGGCGCGCGCCTATGCCGGCGACCGGCCGTCGTCGACGATCCTGTTGCAGGATCTCGACGCCCGCGCACTGGGGGCGCTGATCGCATTCTACGAGGCACGGACCTTCGTGAACGCGGCGCTGCTCGGCATCAATCCGTTCGACCAGTTCGGCGTCGAGCTGGGCAAGGAAATGGCGAAGGCAGCCGATCGCGGTGGTCAGACGTTCGATGCGTCGACCAACGACCTTCTGGCACGGGCAGGACTTGCATGAGCGATTACGAGTACGACCTTTTCGTTATTGGCGCGGGATCGGGCGGTACCCGCGCCGCCCGCGTGTCGGCAGCGCACGGTGCGAAAGTGGCGGTGGCCGAGGAATATCGCGTCGGCGGCACCTGCGTCATTCGCGGCTGCGTTCCGAAGAAGCTGCTGGTGTACGGCGCGCATTTCGCCGAGGATCTGCGCGATGCGAACGCGTTCGGATGGGACGTGCCGGCGCAGTGCAACTTCAGCTGGCAACGGCTGCGCGACAATGTGCTGAGCGAGGTCGACCGGATCAACGGCGCCTATACGGCCACGCTGGAAAATCACGGCGTCGAGATCATCCATGAGCGCGCGACCGTCACCGGCCCGCATTCGGTGAAGCTGGCGAGCGGGCGCGAAGTGACCGCCGAACGCATCCTGATCGCGGTGGGTGCGCGGCCGGCGGTGCCCGATTGCCCGGGTGCCGAACACGGCATCACGTCGAACGAAGCCTTTCATCTCGACGCGATTCCCAAGCGCATCCTGATCGCGGGCGCGGGCTATATCGCCAATGAATTTGCCGGCGTGTTCCACCAGTTCGGCGCACACGTGACCCTGATCAACCGCACCGACGTGATCCTGCGCGGTTACGACGAATCGATCCGCGACCGGTTGCTGCAAATCTCGATGACCAAGGGGATCGAGTTTCGCTTCCACGCCGCGTTCGAGGGGATCGAGAAGGGCGAGGATGGCTGCCTGACGGTCAGGATGTCGGGCCATGAGCCGGTGACGGTCGACATGGTGATGTTCGCGACCGGGCGCGTGCCCAATACCGACGGGTTGGGGCTGGAGTCGGCGGGCGTCACGCTGGACGACAAGGGCGCGGTGCAGGTCGACGATCATGCGCAATCGACCTGTCCGTCGATCTATGCGGTCGGCGACGTGACCAACCGCGTACAGCTGACCCCGGTCGCCATTCGCGAGGGACAGGCGTTCGCCGACCGGACCTATGGCGGCAAGGACGTGACGATCGACTATGACTGCATCCCGGCGGCGGTGTTCAGTCATCCGCCGATGGCGGGCGTCGGCATGACCGAAGGCGAGGCGAAGTCGAAGCTGGGATCGGTCAAGGTCTATCTATCCGACTTCCGCCCGATGAAGAACGTGCTGGCCGGGCGCAACGAACGCGCGCTGTACAAGATGATCTGCGACGACGTGACCGGGCGGATCGTCGGGCTGCACATGATCGGGCCGGATGCGCCGGAGATCTTGCAGGCGGCGGCGATCGCGGTGAAGGCCGGGCTGACCAAGGATCAGTTCGACCAGACCGTGGCGCTGCACCCGACCATGGCCGAAGAACTGGTGCTGATGAAGTAGGGGGCGTTCCGGCTGGGTCCCGGCAAATCCTCCCGGCAAGGGGGAGGGGGACCAGCGAAGCTGGTGGAGGGGGGCGTCCACGTAACGCTACCGTTCCGTATGCGGACAACCCCCTCCACCGTTCTGCGGCCGGTCCCCCTCCCCACGGAGCGGGGAGGAACTTAGCCTTCCGCCAGAATCGCATCGGCCTCGGTCATTCGCTCACCCCCGACGCGCTCGCCGATCACCGTCGTCACCGCGACGTTCATCGTTACATTCCCCAGCGTCCGAACGATATCCGGCAGCGTCTCCACCGCGACCAGCAGCGCCAGTGGTTCGACCGGCACGCCCATCGCCACCGCGATCGGCGCGATCGAGGAGACGAAGCTGATCTGCCCCGGCAAACTCGCCGCGCCCATCGTGGTGATCGCCCCCGCCGCGATCCCCGCCGCGATCTGCCCCGCACCCAGCGGCACGCCGAACACATGCGCGACATAGAGCGCGACGCCGAGGTTCATCGCCGGCCCCGTCGCGCGAAACAGTGCCACCGCCATCGGCAGCACCACGCCCGAGGTCGCAACGGGTACGCCGAGGTCGCCCGACCCCTTGAGCATCGCCGGCAATGACGCGAGCGAGCTTTGCGTCGAGATCGCGACGGCCTGTGCCGGGGCGGTGCCTTTCAGGAAACGGCCGATCGACACCCGTCCGCCGAACCGCGCGAGCGGATAGGCAAGCAGCCAGATCGACAGGCCGACCGCCATCAGCACCAGCACATAATGGACCAGCGCCCCGAACGCCGCGGTGCCGGCGCGCGCGCCCACGACGTACCCCAGGGCGAACACGCCGATCGGTCCCAGCCACAATACCCAGTTGATGACGATCAGCATCGTGTCGGCAATCGCCTGGAACAACCGGACCAGCACATGGCGATTGTCCTGCGGCAACCGGGTCATCGCGAAGCCGAACACTAGCGTGAACAGGATCAGTGGCAGGAACTGGTCGTTCGCCGCTGCCGATACCGGATTGGTCGGCACGATCGCGACGAGGAAATCGGTGAAGGGCGGGACCTTCGCGGCCGGGGCGGCGGTGCCGAAGGTCGCCCGCAGCGCCTGCGCCGCGGTTTCGCCGAGCGGGAAGATATCGAGCAGCGACAGCGTGACCAGCGCCCCCAGTGCCGACGATGTCCACAGGATGATGATGAACAGCAGCAACGACCGCGTCGCGATCCGCCCGGCCCGCGCCGCCTCCGCCGTCTGCGCGATGCCGGTGATGAGCAGCGCCACCACCAGCGGCACGATCGTCATGCGCAGCGCATTCAGCCATGCGGTCCCGATCGGTTCGGCGATGGCGATGCCCGACAGCGCGGTGGCGGGCGATTGCCCGGCCAGCACGATGCCCAGCGCCAGCCCGGCACCCAATCCCGCCAAAATTCGTGTCGCCTGCGACATGCTCGCCCTTTTAACAAAGTGGCGGTAATAGCCGCGCCACGCAAAGGCTCAACCTGAAGGCGTATGAGACGATGGCAAGGAAATATTTCGGGACCGACGGTATACGCGGCCTGACCAACACGCGGCCGATGACCGCCGAAATGGCGATGCGGATCGGCATGGCGGCCGGTGCGCATTTCCGGCGCGGCGATCACCGCCACCGGGTGGTGATCGGTAAGGACACGCGGCTGTCAGGCTATATGCTCGAAAACGCGATGGTCGCGGGCTTCACCTCGGTCGGCATGGACGTGGTGCTGGTCGGGCCGATGCCGACCCCGGCGGTGGCGATGCTGACCCATTCGATGCGCGCCGACATGGGCGTCATGATCTCCGCCAGCCACAATCCGTTCCACGACAATGGCATCAAGCTGTTCGGGCCGGACGGGTACAAGCTGTCCGATGCCGACGAACTGGCGATCGAGGCGTTGATCGACAGCGACGAGATCGAGCTGTCGGCGCCGGGCAATATCGGCCGCGCCAAGCGGATCGAGGACGCGCGCGGCCGCTACATCCACTTCGCCAAGGCGACGTTCCCCGAAAACCTCCGGCTCGACGGGATGAAGCTGGTGCTCGATTGCGCCAATGGTGCGGCGTACAACGTCGCACCTGCTGCCCTGTGGGAATTGGGGGCGGAGGTGATCGCGATCGGCGTGACGCCGGATGGCAAGAACATCAACGACGGCGTCGGATCGACCGCGCCGCAACTGCTTTCCGAAACGGTCGTGGCATCGGGTGCGCAGATCGGCATCGCGCTGGACGGGGATGCCGACCGTCTTATCGTTGTCGATGAAGCGGGCCGAGTGATCGATGGCGACCAGTTGATGGCGACGATCGCCGCCAGCTGGGCACGCGCCGGGCGGCTGAAGGGCGGCGGGCTGGTCGCGACGGTCATGTCGAATCTGGGGCTGGAGCGGCATCTGTCGGCGCAGGGGCTGGGGCTGGTCCGCACCGCGGTCGGCGACCGGCACGTCCTCGAAAAGATGCGGACGTCGGGCTATAATGTCGGCGGCGAACAGTCGGGGCATATCATCCTGTCCGACTATGCGACGACCGGCGACGGGCTGGTCGCGGCGTTGCAGGTGCTGGCCGAAGTGCAACGCGCCGGGGCGCCGGCCAGCGAAGTGCTGCACCGGTTCGACCCGTTGCCGCAATTGCTCAAGAATGTCCGCTTTGCCGGCGGCAAGCCGCTCGACGATCCGCGCGTCAGGGATGTCGTGGCGGGGGTCGAGGCCGAACTGGCCGGGCGCGGGCGGCTGGTGCTGCGGGCTTCGGGGACCGAGCCGGTGATCCGGGTCATGGCCGAGGGTGACGATGCCGGGCATGTCGAACAGGTCGTCGATCGCATCTGCGACGCGGTGCGGCAGGCGGCGGCCTGATGCTGGACATGAAGCCCGCGTGCGAACGCTGCGCCGCGCCGTTGCCGGCCGCAGCGCACGGCGCGTTCATCTGTTCGCGCGAATGCACCTTTTGCGCCGATTGCGCGGACGAACTGGATGAGGTGTGCCCGAACTGCAAAGGCGAGTTGGTCGACCGACCGACGCGCCGCAAATAATCCTCCCCGGCACGGGGAGGGGGACCGTCCGCAGGACGGTGGAGGGGGACGTCGGCACACGGGCCGGTAGCGTTGCGTGGCACNCTCCCCGCAGGCGGGGAGGACTTTTAACGGCTCCTTACCGCTGCTAACGCCAACCCCATGACCACACCCCGCATTCTGATCGTCGCCGGCTCCGACTCCGGCGGGGGCGCCGGTATCCAGGCGGATATCAAGACCGCGACGATGCTCGGCTGCCACGCCATGACCGCGATCACTGCGATCACCGCGCAGAACACGCTGGGCGTCGATGCCGTCCATGCCGTCCCGACCGACATGGTCATGGCGCAGATCGATGCGGTGGTCCGCGATATCGGGGTCGATGCGATCAAGATCGGCATGATCGGATCGGCGCGCACCGCCCATGCGCTGGCCGACCGGTTGCGTGACCTGCCCGGCATTCCTGTCGTCTTCGACCCGGTGATGATCGCGACCAGCGGCGCGCGGCTGGCCGACGAAGCCACGGTCGCGGCGTTCGAACGGCTGATGGCGGTGGCGACGGTAGCGACGCCCAACCTGCCCGAACTGAAGGCGCTGGGCGGGGCCGATGCGGTGCTGGGTCACGGCTGCGCGCTGTTGGAGAAGGGCGGGCATGGCGAGGGCGAAGTCGTGATCGACCGCCTGCACCAGCGCAAACCCGGCACCGCGCCGCTGGTCGAATGGTCGGCACCGCGCGTCGACGGCATGGCGACGCACGGCACTGGCTGTACGCTGTCGACCGCCATCGCGTGCGAACTCGCGAAGGAATGGACGCTGGCCGAAGCGATCGGCCGCGCGCGCAGCTTCGTGCGCATCGCCATGCTGGGGGCCGACGAGCTGGGGCGCGGGGCGGGGCCGATGGCGCAGCAGGGGGTGCGGCTCGACCTCAACCAGTCGCGCTGGTCGCCGATGCTCAATCAGGTGACGGTGCCGGCCAACGACGTGCCGGCCAGCGAGCATTTCTACCGCCTGTTGGGGTTGAAACCCATCGTCCGCTCCAGCCGCCGCTATGCCCGGTTCGAGACCGAGGGCGGGGCGACCTTCTCCATCGAGATGACCGAGGAACGCAAGGTGCCTGCGGTCTATTTCGAGGTCGGCGATCTCGACGTGATCGTCCATTATCTGCGCGGGCAGGGCGTATCGTTCGCGCAGGAGCCGGTCGACCGGCCATGGGGCTGGCGCGAGGCGCGGCTGTTCGATCCGGCGGGTAACGAGGTCTGCCTGTATCAGGCTGGTGAGATGCGGCGTTTTCCGCCATGGCGCATCGCCGATGCCTGACTGGAGCCACGAGGCGCGCCATGTCGGGCCGGTGGCGGGGGTGGACGAAGCGGGTCGCGGCCCGCTGGCCGGACCGGTGGTCGCGGCGGCGGTGGTGCTCGACCGCGATTGCATCCCCGACGGCCTCAACGATTCGAAGCAGTTGAGCGCAAAGCGCCGTGCCGATCTGCATGCCCGGCTGCTCGACTGCGCGACGATCGGCGTCGGGATCGCGACCGTCGAGGAAATCGACCGGTTGAACATCCTGTGGGCGACGATGCTCGCCATGGAACGCGCCGTCGATGCGCTCGGCATGGCGTGTGGTATGGTGCTGGTCGATGGCAATCGCTGTCCCAACTGGTCGTACCCGAGCGTCGCGGTGATCGGCGGCGATGCGATCAGCCTGTCGATCGCGGCAGCGTCGATCGTCGCCAAACAGACGCGCGACGCAATGATGATCGCTGCAGACGTGGAGCATCCAGGATACGGATGGGCGTCGAACAAGGGCTATGGCGCGAAGGTGCATCTGGACGCGCTGCGCACGCTGGGGCCGACGCCGCTGCATCGCCGGAGTTTCGCGCCGGTCGCGCAGGCGATGCTGCTTTAATTCCTCCCCGTGCCGGGGAGGATTTGCGACGAACCGTTTCCTACCACATCTTGAGTCCTGTCGACTCCGGCAGACTCAACATCTGCTCTTCCGCGACTCGATTCGTCGCCGGAACGAATCCGGCACGGGACGAGAGTCAAGCATTCCCTCTTGACCGCGACTCGCCGATTCCCCGAAATGGAGCCGATTCAAGGGGGACTGGCGACGATGGTAGCGACGAAAATCCGGGCAAAGGCCCCCGCGACGGTCACGCTGCCGCTCGACCGTATTCTGATGGACGATTGCATCGACGCGATGCGCTCGCTCCCGGCGAACTCGATCGACTGCATCTTCGCCGATCCGCCCTACAATCTGCAACTGGGCGGCGACCTGCTGCGGCCCGATGGCAGCCAGGTCGATGCGGTCGACGACGATTGGGACAAGTTCGACAGCTTCGCCGCCTATGACAAGTTCACCCGCGACTGGCTGACCGAGGCGCGTCGTATCCTGAAGCCCGCCGGTACGATCTGGGTCATCGGCAGCTATCACAATATTTACCGCGTCGGGTCGATCGTGCAGGATCAGGGCTTCTGGATCCTCAACGACATCGTGTGGCGCAAATCGAACCCGATGCCCAATTTCAAGGGCACGCGCTTCACCAACGCGCATGAGACGATGATCTGGGCATCGATGGGTGAGAAGGCGCGCTACACCTTCAACTATCGCCAGATGAAGACGCTGAACGACGAACTGCAGATGCGGTCCGACTGGGAATTTCCGATCTGCGGCGGGCCGGAGCGGCTGCGCAAGGACGGGACCAAGGTCCATCCGACCCAGAAGCCCGAGGCTTTGCTGTACCGCGTGCTGCTGGCATCGACCAATCCCGGCGACGTCGTGCTCGACCCGTTCTTCGGCACCGGCACGACCGGTGCGGTCGCCAAGCGGCTGGGACGGCATTTCATCGGTATCGAGCGCGACGCGACCTATGTCGAGGCGGCGGCGGCGCGGATCGAGGCGGCGCTGCCACTCGACGAATCGGCGATCCGGGCAATGCGCGCGCCGACCAGGCCGCCGCGCGTGGCGTTCGGGGTACTGGTCGAAAACGGCCTGCTGCCCGCCGGGTCGATCGTGACCGACGCGAAGCGCCGGTTCCGCGCGACGGTGCTGGCCGATGGCTCGTTGCTGTCCGATTGCGGTGCGGCCGGGTCGATCCACAAGCTCGGTTCGACGTTGCAACATGCGCCGACGTGCAATGGCTGGACCTTCTGGCATAGCGAGGGGCCGAACGGGCTGACCCCGGTCGATGCGCTGCGCCAGCAATGGCTGCTCGCGACGCAGCCCTGATGTATCTCCGCCCGGTCCGTTTCGTCGATACGCCGGTCGGGTTGCCCGATGGCGGCGCGCTGCGGCTGGCGGGCGGGATGCTGTGGTTCGCCGCCTATGAGGTGCGCGAACGTGGTGGCGAGCGGTCGGTCGTCCCGGTCGAGACGTTCGAACCATGGGTGGCCAGCCTGTCGCCGGCCAAGGCCGAACGGGCGCGGCTGCTGCACCGACGGATCACCTCGCCCCGTGCGCCGCTGATGCTCGGCGACCGCGTGCTGCGCTTCGATCAGCCGCAGGTCATGGCGATCCTGAACGTTACCCCGGACAGTTTTTCCGATGGCGGACGCCATGTCGACGATCCGGCCGGCGCAGCGGCGGTCGGCGTCGCGATGGCGGCGGCGGGGGCGGCGCTGATCGACCTGGGCGGCGAATCGACCAAACCGGGGGCGGCGACGGTATGGGAAGGCGATGAGATCGCCCGCGTCGTGCCGGTCGTGGAGCGGCTGGCGGCGGCGGGGGTCGCGATCTCGGTCGACACGCGCAAGGCGGCGGTGATTGCGGCGACGCTGGCGGCGGGCGCGCATCTGGTCAACGATGTCGCCGCGCTCGCCTATGATCCGCGCGCGCTGGCGGTGGTCGCGGCGAGCTGTTGTCCGGTGGTGCTGATGCATTCGCCCGCCCCGGCACAGGGCCCGCATGGCGGCGACGGCTATCGCGACCCGCTGCTCGACGTGTTCGACTGGCTGGAGGCGCGGGTCGAGGCGGTCGTCGCCGCTGGAGTCGACCGGGCGAAGATCATCGTCGATCCGGGCATCGGCTTCGGCAAGGCACTTTCGGACAATCTGGCGCTGGTGAACGGGCTGGCGCTGTTCCATGGCCTTGGCTGTCCGGTGATGCTGGGTGCCAGTCGCAAGCGGATCATCGGTGCGCTGTCGAACGAGGCACCGGCCGACCAGCGGCTGGGCGGATCGGTCGCGCTGGCGCTGGCCGGGGTCGAGCGCGGCGCGCAGATCGTGCGGGTCCACGACGTGGCGGAAACGGTGCAGGCGATCCGGGTATGGCGCGGCTTGCGCGATGCGGCCTTGGTCGCGCCATAGGGCGTCCGCTATAGGGGCGGGCATGGTTCGCGTTCTCCTGTTGCTCGCCGCGCTCTCGGCGCTGTTCGCCGATACGGCCCATGCCCAGCAGAACGGCTTCGATCTGGCCGGTCCCGACGTGTCGGTCATGGTCCGGCGGGGCGACGTCGACCTGCCGGTCGCGGCGGTTCCGGCGCTGCGCGGGGGCGATACGCTGACGGCGAAGGCGTTGCTGCCTGCCGATCAATCGGCGCGCTATCTGCTGGTCGTCGCTTTCCTGCGCGGGGCGACCAATCCGCCGCCCAAGGACTGGTTCACGTCGGTCGAGACGTGGAACAAGAAGAAGAACGTCCTGACCGTGACGGTGCCCGAGGGTGCCGAGCAGGTGCTGTTGTTCCTCGCCCCCGAAGCGGGCGGCGGCTTTTCGGCGGTGCGCGGCGCGGTGCGCGGGCGGCCGGGCGTGTTCGTACGCGCGGCGCAGGATCTGTATCAGGCGTCGCTCGACCGGCAGCGGCTGGATGCGTTCGTCGGCGCGATCGGCCGGATCGGAGAGCGCGCGCCCGAACGGCTGGCCACCGCCGCGCCGGTGCTGGCCGATGCGCTGCGGATCAAGCTGAACGCCGACTGCCTGCTGCGCCAGCGCGCGTTGCAGGCGGCGTGCCTGACCCAGCAGCGCGACTCGCTGGTGTTGCAGGCGCAGCGCGGCGCGACGCTGACCGAAACGCTCACCGGCACCCCGGTCGACCTTGCGTACCGCGTGGCGGCGACGCGCGAGGGCGGGGCAGGCTATTACAGCCCCTATATCGGGCTGGCGCGCGATCTGGCGCGGCTCTTCGGGGCGTTTCGGACCGCGCAATATCAATATCTTCCCGCATTGGCGCTGGGGCAGGGGCAGGCGATCCACCTGCAATTGAACAGCGCCCCGTCTTTCCAGAATCCTCGATCGGTGCTGGTCGCGCCATTGCCGCCGATCGGCGCCGCACCGCCGCCTTTGTGGCGGTCGAGTGCGCCGGGGGCACTCTGTCTGGCAAAGCCCGATCTGGTGCTGCCGATCGATGACGCGTCGCTGCTGTTCGCCACCGATTATGCGCGCGATCTGGTGCTGCGCGTCACCGCCGCCGATGGCCGGGTGTCGACACTGCCGCTGACCGCCGATGCCGAGCGTGGCGGGCTGGTGCTGGCCAATGGCGGGTCGCAGGTGGCGGGGCCGGTGACCGAGGCGGTGGTACAGGGACGCTGGGGCTTCGACGCGTTCAGCGGTCCGCGCGTGCCGGCGCAGCTGGACGGTCCCGGTGCGTGGACCGCGCAGCCCGATGCGACGGTGATCGTCGGGCGCGACCATCCGCTGGTGCTGCGCGGCGGGGCGGCGGCATGCGTCGCCGGGCTGACGCTGCGCGATGCGGGTGGGCTCAGTCGCTCGCTGACGTGGAAGTCGGCCGCGCCCGACGTGCTCGACGTGACGCTGCCCCTCGTCAAGACCCGGCCGGGGACGCTGACGCTGACCGTCGTTCGATTCGGCGCGGTCGCCCCCGATCAGATTGCGCTGACCGGTCGCGCCGAGCCGAGCCGGCTCGATCGGTTCACCATCCATGCCGGCGACCGGGACGGCGTGCTGGAGGGGGCACGGCTCGATCAGGTGACGGGACTGACGCTGGGCGGTACGCGCTTCGCGGCGGGTGCGCTGACGCGGGTCGGGGAGGGCGATCGGCTGACGCTGACCGCCGGGCAGGCGGTGACCGAACCGGCGGACGGCGCGGCGGTGCAACTACGCGATGGTCGTACCGCAACGGTGGCCGTAACGGTCGCGCCGGCACGGCCGGTCGCGACGTTGCTCGACCGGCGTGTCGCCTATGCGCGGCCCGCTGGCGCGTTGCCGATCGACCTGCCCGACGGGCTGGTGCCGACCGGTGCGACGCTCACCTTCTCGACCCGCATCGCCGGTGGTCTCGGCGGCGGCGAGGACGGAATCGAGATTGCGAACGGTGATGTCGCCAGGCGGCTGACCATCGCGTCCGGCGCGGTACAGCGGATCGGCGACGATATCGCGGTGGCGACGATCGCGCCGCAAGCGGCGTTCGGCGCGGGCGCGGCGGGATCGCTGCGCTTCCGGGCATGGCGCGGCGGTGCGGCGGGGGCGTGGCAGCCGCTGGGGACGCTGGTCCGCCTGCCGGTGCTGACAGGCATCGCCTGTCGCGAACGCTGTACGGTGAGCGGCCGCGACCTGTTCGTCGTCGCCGCGATCGGGACGACCCCGGACATGAAGAATGCGACGCCGCTGCCCGCCGGGTTCGTCGGGGGATCGGTCGATGTGCCCGTCACGCAGGACATGCTGACCCTGCGGCTGCACGACGCGCCCGACGCGGTGCTGCGGGTAAAAGTGCCGGCGAAATAAGGGGGAGGGCGAGTGATTCGTCCGAACTCTCTGGTCGGGGCGACAGGATTCGAACCTGCGACCCCCACACCCCCAGTGTGATGCGCTACCAGGCTGCGCTACGCCCCGATCAGAGAGGGCGTGCCTTTAGGCCTGCTTTTCGGCCCATGCAAGCCCGAAGCGTGCGAGCGGGCAAATGTTGCGTGCGACCCGTGCAGATGATAGCTGCCCGCAATTGACAGGATGCCGTGTTCGCGGCGTCCGCTATCTCGGACATTCAGGCCAGCAATGCTCGTACCTTCCGCTTTCGCCCAGTCCGCCGCCGCGCCCGCGGCATCGGGTGGTATCTTCGGCACGCTGATCGGCGTCGCGCCGCTGCTGCTGATCTTCGTCGCCTTCTACTTCCTGTTGATCCGTCCGCAGTCGAAGCGGATGAAGACGCTGCAGGCGTCGATCGCCGCCGTGAAGCGCGGCGACAGCATCGTCACCGCCGGCGGCATCATCGGCAAGGTGACCAAGGTCGAGGACACGTTCGTCGAGGTCGAGATCGCCGCCAACACCCGCGTCCGCGTGGTCAAGGCGACCATCGCCGAAGTCACGCCGCCCGCCGGCGCCAAACCCGCGAACGACTGATGCTCGACTTTCCGCGCTGGAAACGGATCGCCATCTGGGCATCCGTCATCCTGTTGTCGCTGTTCGCCATCCCGAGTCTGCTGCCCGAATCCATGCGGGCAAAGCTGCCTTCATGGTATGCGTCGCAGACGATCAATCTTGGCCTCGATCTGGCGGGAGGCAGCTACATCCTGCTCGAAGCGAAGACCGAAGACGTCGCCGCGACCCAGATCGAGGCGATGCGCGAACGCATTTCGACCGAGATGCGCCGCCAGCCGCGCGTCGCGATCGGCGATATCTCGACGCGGGGCGGGCAGATCAGCTTCATGGTCCGCGACGCGAGCCAGGTCGATGCCGCACGCGAAAAGCTGCTCAGCCTGACCGGCGGCGGCGCGGGCATGACCGGCCAGCGCGAATGGGACATCGAAGTGCGCGACACCACGCGCTTCGTGCTGACCCCGACCCAGGCCGGCCTGCGGCTGACCGTCGAGAATGCTATGAAGGACGCGACCGAGGTCGTACGCCGCCGTATCGACGAACTGGGCACCCGCGAACCGACGATCATCCAGCAGGGCACCAACCGCATCGTCGTGCAGGTCCCCGGCCTGTCCGATCCGAAGGCGCTGAAGGACCTGCTCGGCAAGACCGCGCGGCTCGAATTCAAGCTGGTCGACCTGACCGCCGATCCGCAGGCGGTTGCCCGTGGACAGGCACCGGCCGGCAGCCAGATCCTGCCCTATCCGGCGCAGGGCGGCGGCATTGCGGTCAAGCGGTCGACGATCATCTCGGGCGATCAGCTCGCCGATGCGCGGCAGACCTATGACCAGAACGGCCAGCCCAACGTCACGATCAATTTCGATTCCGAAGGCGGTCGCCGCTTCGCGAAAGTGACGCAGGAAAATACCGGCAAGCCGTTTGCGATCATCGTCGACAATTCGGTCATTTCCGCGCCGAACATCAACGAACCGATCCTTGGCGGAAGCGCGACGATCAGCGGTGGTTTCACCGTCGACAGCGCCAACCAGCTGTCGATCGCGCTGCGTTCGGGCAAGCTGCCGGTCGACCTGACCGTCGTCCAGGAAAGCACCGTCAGCCCCGAACTGGGGGCTGATTCGATCAAGGCAGGCGTCACCGCCGCGATCATCGCAACCGTCGCGGTCATCGCGTTCATGGTCATGACCTATGGCCGGTTCGGCATCTATTCGACGATCGCCGTCGTGCTGAACATCCTGATGATCCTTGCGGTGATGGCGTTCCTGAAAGCGACGCTGACGCTGCCCGGCATCGCCGGCTTCGTGCTGACCATCGGTACCGCGGTCGACGCGAACGTGCTCATCAACGAACGCATCCGCGAGGAACGGCGGCGCGGGCGTTCGGTGCTCCAGTCGCTCGAACTGGGGTACAAGGAAGCCAGCCGTACGATCTTCGAGGCGAACGTGACCCACGCGATCGCCGGCGGGATCATGCTGATCCTCGGCTCCGGTCCGATTCGCGGCTTCGCGGTCGTGCTGCTGCTCGGCATCGCCAGTTCGGTGTTCACCGCCGTCACCTTCACGCGGATGCTGGTCGCCGGATGGATGCGCCGCAACCGTCCGACCGACATCCATATCTAAGGCCCGGCCGTCATGCGTCTCATCAAGCTGGTCCCCGACAACACCAACATCCGCTTCGTCGCGGTGCGGAAGATCGCGTTCACCGTCACGCTGATCCTCAGCATCCTCGCGGTCGGGCTGGTGTTCGTCCGTGGCCTCAATTTCGGCGTCGACTTCATGGGCGGCGTCGCGATCGAAGAGAAATTCGCCACCCCGCCGGCGATCGACCGGGTACGCGCAACCATCGAGCGGCTGGGGGTGGGTGAACCCGCGATCCAGCAATTCGGCGATCCGACGCTCGTGTCGATCCGCCTGCCGGTAC
This sequence comes from Sphingomonas sp. Leaf62, assembly GCF_001421915.1. Taxonomy (NCBI): domain Bacteria; kingdom Pseudomonadati; phylum Pseudomonadota; class Alphaproteobacteria; order Sphingomonadales; family Sphingomonadaceae; genus Sphingomonas; species Sphingomonas sp. Leaf62. The sequence goes on from NZ_LMLN01000011.1 coordinate 25,718, forward strand.
CCGAAGGCGACGCGGGCGCGACCGACCGGCTCGTCGAACGCGTGAAGACCGCGCTGTCGACCGAATTCCCCGGCGCGACGTTCAGCAACTACTCGACCGTGTCGGGCAAGGTGTCCGACGAGCTGGTGACCAACGGTGTGCTGGCCGTGTTGCTGGCCATCGTCGGCATCGCGATCTTTTCGTGGTTCCGGTACGAATGGCAGTTCGGCGTGTCGACCGCGGTCGCGATCATCCACGACGTGCTGATGACGCTCGGCTTTTTCGCGCTGACGCAGATGCCCTTCGACCTGACCATCGTCGCGGCGGTGCTGACCATCATCGGCTATTCGATCAACGACAAGATGGTGATCGACGACCGTATCCGCGAAAACATGCGTAAATACCGCAAGATGGGGATGCGCGAGCTGATCGATCTGTCGGTCAACGAAACGTTGCCGCGGACGGTCATGACCTCGCTGACCATCCTGTTGGCGCTGACCGCGCTGATCGTGTTCGGCGGCCATGTGCTGCGTGGCTTCACCGCCGCGATGATCCTCGGCGTGATCGTCGGTACCTATTCGTCGATCTACGTGTCGTCGTCGCTGCTGATCTCGCTGGGCCTGCAGCCCGGCGCGCCGGTGGGGGAGGGGACGGTCAAGGAGCCGGTCCCGCAAAAGGGAACACGGTGAAACTCGACCGGACCCGCAAGGGCGACGGTCCGGTCGTTTCAGGCCTGACCACCGGCGGGTTCCGGGTCGATGACGGCATCTACCCGGCGCTGCTGATGACGCCGCAGCGCGCCGATCTGTGGCAGCCGCCCGCGTTCGAGGCACTGAACGCCGATGCGCTGGCGGCGATACTGTCGATCGATCCGGTGCCGGAATTCCTGCTGCTCGGCACCGGCGCTACCCTGCGCCAGCCGCCGCGCCCGCTGGTCCGCGCGCTCGATGCGCGGGGGCTGGGGATCGAGGCGATGGATAGCCGGGCGGCGGCGCGCGCATGGGGCGTATTGCGCGACGAAGGTCGCTGGATCGCGGCGGCCTTCTACCCCTTCTGATCGACCAGTCCGGCCAGATGGTCGCGTAGCTCGGACGCATTCCTCTCCCAGCTATAGGCATCGACCGTCGCTCGCGTCGCCGCCGGATCGGCGGTTTGCGACAATATCGCCGCAATCCCTTGCGCGAAAGACGCCGCATCGCGCGCTACGATTCGCCCCGCAGCGGGACGGGTGACCACTTCGCGCGCCGCCCCGGCATCGGGAATAACGATCGGCGTCCCGCTGGCGAGTGCCTCGACCCAGGCATTGGCCAGCCCTTCCGAGGACGACGCCAGCGCCATGACGTCCGCTGCCGCCAGCAGGTCGGGGAGCGCGTCGTGCGGCATGGCGCCGCACAGCCGGACCCGGTCGCCGACGCCCAGTTCGGCGATGCGCGCTGCCAGCGACGCCCGATCGGGGCCACCACCGACCATCCATAGGGCGACGCCGGGTAATGCCGCCACCGCCTCCAGCACGATGCGGTGGCCTTTCCGCGGGATCAGCGCGCCGAGCGATACGACCATCGGGCCGGTGACCCGCAATCGCGCCTTCGCCGCCGCCCGATCGATCGTGCCGAACCGGCTGTGGTCGATCCCGGTGCGATGGACCCGAACCGGACGGTCGATCCCGGCGGCGGCGATATCGTCGGCCATCGACTGCGAGACGGCCAGCAAGCCATCGGCACGCTCGCCGGCCGCGCGGACCTGCGCCGCGGTCGCCGGGGCATGGCCCCAATGATGGATATCGGCCCCGCGCGCCTTGATCGACACCGGCACGCCATAGCGCCGCCCCAGCGCCACCGCCGCCGGTCCGTCGGGAAAGAAAAACTGGGCATCGATCACATCGAAGCGAAACGTCTCGCGCAGCGCGTCGAGATGCGGGGTCAGGCACCGGACCAGCGCGCCGACATGGAACCGCCCCCGTGTCGCGGGCAGGTTCACAAAACGCGGACGATCGACTGCCAGACCTTTCCAGTCCTTGCGCAACGGCAGGCGCGCGAGCGAACGGTAGCCCGGGTGGAGCGAGAGGGGGAAGGGCGGGATGCCGATCGGGGCGACGACCCGAACCTCGACGTCACCCAGTGCGGCCAGGCCCAATGTCTGCCGTTCCACGAACACCCCGAAATTGGGCCGGGTGGCATCGGGGAACAGCGTGGCCAGGGTCAGAACGCGCAGCATGCGACAGCGTCATAGCCGAAAAGGATGAAGGCTTTGCCGCAAATCGGGGCGGCAAGAAAAAGGGCCGGAGCACCTTGCCCCGGCCCGGTTCGCATCATGCGTTCAGCGTGTGGTCCAGCTTGATCTCGGCATTCAGCAGCTTCGAGATCGGGCAGCCTGCCTTGGCACCGGCCGCGATTTCCTCGAACTTCGCCTGATCGATGCCAGGGACGCTGGCGATCAGGGTCAGTGCCGACTTGGTCACCTTGAACCCGTCGCCATCCTTGTCCAGCGTGACCTTTGCCGTGGTTTCCAGCGTGCCGTCGCTATAGCCGGCACCGGCCAGTGCGAAGCTCAGCGCCATGGTGAAGCAGCTGGCATGGGCCGCAGCGATCAGTTCTTCCGGATTGGTGCCCTTGCCGTCCTCGAACCGGGTGTTGAAGCTATATTGCTGGTTGTCGAGTACGCCGGACTGGGTCGAGACATGGCCTTTGCCGTCCTTGCCAAGACCTTCGTAACGGGCGGATGCACTGCGGATCATGCGGGAACCTTTGCGATGGGAAAAGGGCGGGCCCGTCGCCGGACCCGCCCCTCAGAATTCTTCACGCCCGATAAGGTTCAACGGCAGCGGCCACGGCTGCCGCTCCGCTCGATCTCGCGGCCGGCAAGTGCGCCTGCGCCAGCGCCGAGCAGGGTGCCGAGCGTACGGTCACCACGGCTGTCGATCGTCCGTCCGACCAGCGCCCCGGCCACACCACCGACGACCAGACCGGTGGTGCCATTGGGCTTGCGGCAATAGCGGCGACCGTCCCGACCGCGCCATTCGCGATACTTCTGGCGACGCTGTGCCTCGGCCTCGGATTTGCCGACCGAGATGCCATGCTTCGAATAGGTCGCGCCGACGGGAGCCATCAGCGATGCAGCGGCGAGAGCCAACATGATATTGCGCATGGGGGAATGTCCTTTCGTCCATGTCGTTGTCGGCCAGTTTAACGCACCCTTCGCCTGACGGTTTCATGAACGAAACGACAGCTTGCGCCCGTCCCGCGACGGGACGATCCGTCAGCCGCTTGTCACGGGCAGATCGAGTGGATAGCGCGCCACCGCCTCGTACCATGCGCCGGCATTGCCGAGGTGGCTTTCGTACAGGATGAAGTGATCGAATCGCATCGCCGGTGACGCCAGTCCGGCATTCGCGCCAAGGAACGGTTCGGTCGGCCCGCTCGATTTGTTGAGTCGCGCCAGCGTGATGTGGGGCAGGAACGCCCGACCCTCGGGCGACAGGCCGAGACGGACGAGGGCGTGATCGACCTTGCGATGCAGCGCCATAACCGTGTCGTGCGGCGTCACCCCCGCCCACAGCGCGCGGCCACGCCGGCCCGCATCGAACTGTCCGACACCCGACAGCGCCAGATCGAAAGCCGGTGCGCGAACCGCCTGCAATGCCAGTGCGATATCCTCCGCCACCGGCCGTTCGACGTCGCCGATATAGCGCAGCGTCAGGTGCAGTTGCTCGTCGTCCTGCCACCGCGCCGCCTCGACCCCGTCCTGGATGTCGAACAGCGCGTCACGCATCTTGGCGGGCGGGCGAAGGGCGATAAACAGACGGTGCATGGCGGATTCTCCCGGCAGCGTAACAAAATGTTGCTCTCCGCGTTTGGCTTGAAATCGCCACGGTGGCGGACGATATTTCGAACAGCCGGCATGAGTGCCGGGAAGAGGAGTTTACAATGGCGAACTGGTCCGATCCCCGGACGTCGGCCGCACCGATCACTCGTACGCGCGACCGTGACATGGCGCGCGACGAAGGGCTGCGGTCCTACATGCTTTCGGTGTATAACTACATGGCGTCGGGCGTGCTGTTGACCGGCATTGTCGCGCTGTTGTTTTCGTGGGGTGGCGACACCTCGCCGGCGGCGGCGGTGTTCTACCAGCCCGGTATCCTGAAATATGCGATCATCTTCTCGCCGCTGATCTTCGTGATGGTGTTGAGCTTCGGCATCAACCGTCTGTCGACCGGTGCGGCACAGGGTCTGTTCTGGGCATTCGCGGCGATCATGGGTCTGTCGATGTCGACGATCTTCCTGCGCTACACCGGAGCGTCGATCGCGCTGACCTTCTTCGCGACCACGGTGTCGTTCCTGTCGCTCAGCCTCTATGGATATACGACGAAGCGCGACCTGACCGGGTTCGGTACGTTCCTGATCATGGGTCTGGTCGGCCTGATCGTGGCGTCGTTGCTGAACCTGTTCTTCCAGTCGGGCATGATGAGCATGGTCATCAGTGCGATCGGCGTGCTGTTGTTCGCGGGTCTGACCGCTTATGATACGCAGCGGATCAAGGGTCTGTATTACCAGGTCGCCGGCACCGACTTCGCTGGCAAGGCCGTGATCATGGGTGCGTTGTCGCTGTACCTCGACTTCGTGAACATGTTCCAGTTCCTGCTGTCGTTCATGGGCAACCGCGACTGATCCGGTCACCGATGACGGCATGAAGGGCCCGGCGGGAAACCGCCGGGTCTTTTCATATGCGGGGAACGCGTCGGGCGATCGTTTCGTTTTTGTCCCGAAGGAGTGAGGGATATGACCAACGACACCATGGGAATCGACGACAAGGCGCTTTCGTCGCTGTCGGTCGCCCCCGACGGCGACGAAAGCGAAGCGCACACCCCGCGGGGTCAGGGCGACGCGGGCGGCGATCACAGCATCGCCGGGCGGATGGAAAGCGATCCCGGCGATAGCGAGGCGCGGCTCGACCGCGGTCTCGACGAATCGATGGACGCGTCGGACCCGCCCGCCTCGACCCAGCCGATCCACAACAACGGCCCCGCACCCTCGTCGGGATACGATCCCGAACAGGAAGCGAAGCTGGCCCGCGACGGCAAGGCCGACTGACCGTACGGTACCGACTGTAAACGACGCGGCGTGTCGGCTGGTGCCGGCACGCCGCGTTCGGTATGCAAGGGGGCATGACGACCGATCGGTGGTTCCGACCCGTGCTGCGGGTCATCGCGGCGCTGCTGCTGGCGGTGCAGGCCGTCGTCCCGGCGCACGCGGCGGTGACGATCACCTTCTGGTCGCAGGAATTCGGGCAGAGCTTTCCGCATGCGTTCTTCAGCTTTTCGGGCACGCCCGATGCTGGCGGGCCGGCAGCCGATGGCACCTATGGCTTTACTGCCAAGGCGATCACCCCTGCATTGTTGACCGGATCGGTCGGCGGGCGGATCGACCGCCCCAAACCATCCTATATCGACCGCAGCAACGCGCATTTCTCGGTCGTGCTGAGCGATGCGCAATATGCCGCCGTCCGGTCGCTGATCGACGAATGGGGCGAAAACGGCGATTCGCACTATAACCTGAACCGCCGCAACTGCGTCCATTTCGTCGCCGAAGCCGCGCGTCGATCGGGCCTGACCGTGGTCGAGGACCGGAAACTGATGAAGAAGCCGCGCTCCTTCACCCAGTCGCTCGAACGCGCCAATGCCGGACGAGTGACGGTAATCGAATTGCCGGCCAAGGCCTATTTCGCATCGTTCACGCCGCCGGTCGTGGCGGTCGGATCGGCGCCGTCGCCGCGCTGACCCCTTTCGTCGCGCTGGCAAATCCGGCAGTCCTGCCGAACCAAAAGGTACGGGAGTCAAGCGATGCGGCGGTGGACGATCGGGATGCTGGCGTTGCTGGCGGCATGCGGACAGGCCGATGAACCCGATGCGTCGGTCAATCTGACGCAGGACGATCCGATCCTGCCGATGCCGTCGCCCACCCCCGAAACGCTGGTGACGATCCCGACCCGGTTCGTCGGGATATGGGACAGCTACGGTGCCGCCTGTGCCGCCGATCCCGCCGGGGCTAACCGGCTGGTCGTCGCGGCGAACGCGATCACGATGGGCGACCGCGAGCTGCCGGTGCGCGGCATCACCCTCGCCGATGCCGGGGCGGTCGATATCGATATCGTCGGCGACCGTGGTGGCATCACCGAACAGCGCCGCTACCGGCTGGCGCTGGGCGAGGGGGGTACGCTCGACATGATGGCGGACGGTGGACCGGTCCGCCGAGTCCGCTGCGATGCGCCGGCCGGGGCGGAGGCAGCGGCGCGCAACGCGATCGCGCTAAACCTCGCCCCCGACGGCCTGCAAACCGTCGCCGGGGCCAGCAGCCGCGCGCTCCCCTTCGGCAGCCCCAGCGAGATCGTGTTGCGTGTGGTCGAAGCGGCGACCCAGAGCCTGCCCGAACGATCGCGCAACGAGACATGCGGCGAAGGCCCGCTCGACATCGCCACCTATCCGAAGATCGCCGTCTATTTTCAGGAAGGTCGCTTCGTGGGTTGGTCGGCGCGCGGGCGTGGGCTAACGACGATGAGCGGCGTCGGCATCGGCGCGAAGCGGGCGACGGTCGATTCGTCGATCGACGCGCCGGTCGAGGAAACCAGCCTTGGCCGCGAATTCACCAGCGGCGGCCTGTCGGGCACCTATGACGCCAGGGACAATGTCACCGCTTTATGGGCGGGCAGCACCTGCATCGCCCGGTGATTGCGCCCGCCATCGCCGACGATGCCGACCGGGTGGTCGCATTGTGGCAGTCGTGCGGGCTGACCCGGCCATGGAACGACCCCCATGCCGATGTCGCGCGGGCGCTGTCGGGTGCGACGTCGACGATCCTGCTCGCCCGCGAGGAAGGCCACACGATCGGGAGCGTCATGGTCGGCCACGACGGGCATCGTGGCTGGCTCTATTACCTTGCGGTCGCGCCCGATCGTCAGGGGCAGGGCATCGGCCGCGCGTTGTTCACCGCAGCGGAGGACTGGCTGCGCGACGCGGGCACGCCGAAGCTCCAGTTGATGGTCCGCAGCGACAACGACGCCGCCCTCGGCTTTTACCATGCGATAGGGCTGACGCGGCAGGACGTCATCGTTCTCGGCCGCTTCCTGACGGCGGACGGATCGACCTGATCTTCAGCTACTGATAGTCACTTGCAAAAGCAGGTATGGCGGCGTACCCGGCGCGAAACATTCAGGGAATCGCTTCGTATGTCCGCTTTCGCCATCCTTCTCGCCGCCGCCACCGCCGTTCCGGAAGTGCCGCCGACCGAGGATCCGCAGCGTGGTGACGATATCGTCGTCACCGGCCAGCGGACCGAGGGCAGCGCCGACTATGCGGTCAAGGCGCAGACCACCGCCACCCGCCTGTCGCTCAGCCAGCGTGAGACGCCGCAGTCGGTTAGCGTGGTGACGCGGGCCCAGATCGACGACTTTCAGCTGAACGACGCCAACGCGCTGCTGACGACCGTCCCCGGCGTGACGGTGCAGGCGCAGGAAACCGACCGCTTCTATTATTCGGCGCGCGGCTTCGATATCCAGACGTTCCAGATCGACGGCATCGGCCTGCCCTTCGCCTTCGAAGTGCAGACCGGATCGGTCGATACCGCGATCTACGACCGGATCGAGGTCGTGCGCGGCGCGCCCGGCTTGTTGTCGTCGACCGGCAACCCGTCGGCGGTCATCAACTTCGTCCGCAAGCGCCCGACCCGCGATCTGAAGGCATCGGCCAGCGTCCAGTACGGATCGTTCGATGCGCTGCGCCTCGACGCCGATGTCAGCGTGCCGCTGACCCGGGAAGGCAATGTGCGGGCGCGCGCGGTCGGCGCGTTCGTCGACAGCGACAGCTATCTCGATCGCTACCATCTGCGCCGCTGGACCGGCTATGGGATCGTCGAGGCCGATCTCGGCCCCGATACGGTGGTCAGCGCCGGATACGGCCATCAGGATCACGGCACGCGCGGGGCGATGTGGGGATCGCTGCCGCTCTATTACACCGACGGCACCCGCATCGACCATGCCCGCTCGACCAACACCGGTCCCGATTGGGCGCAGTGGAACGTCACCGACCGCCAGATCTTCGGCGACGTGACCCATCGCTTCGGCGACTGGACGGCCAAGCTCAGCGTCCTGCGCCGGGCGATCAGCGAGGACGACCGTCTGTTCTACGTCTTTGGCAATCCCGATCGCGCGACCGGCCTTGGCATCCTCAGCTATCCGGGGGCATTTCGCGCCGAAACCCGCAACCTGACCATCGACGCGCATCTGGCCGGCACGGCGACGCTGTTCGGCCGGACGCATGACGTGATGTTCGGCATGAACCGCAGCGCGCAAGCCTATGAGCAGGGGTCGAGCTACGATACCGCCGCCATCAATCTTTCGCTGCCGCTGGCGACGGCGTTCGACGGCAGTTTCCCCGAACCGAATTTCCCGACCGCGTATGACCCCAGCCTTGCGACCCGGCAGCGGCGCGAAACGGTGTACGGCCTGATCCGGCTGAACCCGGCCGAGCGGGTCAAGGTGATGGTCGGCGCCAACGCGACCCGCGCGTTCAGCGAAGGCATCTCCTATGGCGCGCCGACCGATTATGACCGGGCGCGCTTCCTGCCGTTCGTCGGGGCGACGTTCGATCTGGCGAGCAATATCAGCGCCTATGCCAGCTTCGCGACGATCTTCAATCCGCAGACCCAGGTCGACGCGAACCGCCGGTTGCTCGACCCGATCGAGGGCGACAATCTGGAAGCCGGGCTGAAGGGCGAATGGCTCGGCGGCCGGCTGAACGCCAGCATCGCGGTGTTTCAGGCACGGCAAAAGAATACTGCCGAGGCGGCGGGCTTCGACGCGACGATCGGTCAGACGCTCTATCGCGGCGTCAATGCCAAGTCGCAGGGGATCGAGTTCGAATTCAGCGGACAGGTCGCGCCGGGCGTGCAGGCCACCGGCGGATACACGGTGATGCGGGTGCGCGGCGACGACGACCAGGCGGTGCGCACGTTCGTGCCGCGCAATACCGGGCGGCTCAATATCGTGTGGTCGCCGACGATGCTGCCGGCGCTGAAGCTGGGCGCATCGGGTCAGTATCAGAGTCGCATCTACCTCGAACCGGGTGCATTGGTGCCGAACACCACCACGCCGATCCGGATCACGCAGGATGGCTATGCCACGTTCGACCTGCTCGCGCGTTACGATCTGACCGATCGCGTCTCACTCAGCGCCAATGTCCGCAACGTCAACGATGCGAAGGTGCTGAACGCGATCAACTTCGATCAGGGGTTCTTCAACGCGCCGCGGACGGTGCTGGGAACGATCCGGGTCAGCTACTGACGCGGAAAGGGGGCGGTGGTGCCGCCCCCTCCCTTCGTCCCGTTTGTCATCTTGCCGTTTGGTTCGAAGCTGTTCGAACCAAACGGAGTATCAAACGGTCAGCCCACGAACGCGCGTTCGATCACATAGTCGCCGGGCTTCGCGTTCGACCCTTCCTCGAACCCCAGACCTTCCAGATATTCCGAAAAGTCGCGGATCATCTCGGTCGATCCGCACAGCATGATGCGGTCGGTCGCCGGGTCGAACGCCTGCGCCCCCCCGATGCGGGCGCTGAACAGCGTCCCGTTCTCGACCAGCGCGTCGATGCGGCCGGTGGTGTGGAATTCCTCGCGCGTCACCGTCGGAACATAGGTGAACTGCTGCGCCGCCTGATCCTCGACCAGCGGATCGCCGGCAAGGTTCGCCTCCATCGTCGTGCGGAAGGCGAGGTCGGACACGCGGCGCACCGAATGGACGACGACGATCGACGAATACATCTCATACACGTCGGGGTCGCGGATCAGCGACAGGAACGGGGCAAGGCCGGTACCGGTCGACAGCATGAACAGGCGGCTGCCGGGCTTCAGCGCGTCGGTGACCAGCGTGCCGGTCGGCTTCTTGCCCAGATAGACTTCGTCGCCCGGCACGATCTGTTGCAGCCTGCTGGTCAGCGGGCCGTCCTGCACCTTGATCGACAGGAACTCCAGCTCCTCGGCATAGGCCGGGCTGGCGATCGAATAGGCGCGCAGCAACGGCTTGCCGTTGTCGCCGGGCAGGCCGATCATCACGAATTCGCCCGAACGGAAGCGGAAGCTCGCCGGGCGGGTGATCGTGAAGCTGAACAGATGCTCGTTCCAGTGACGCACCGAACGCACGCGCTCGACGCTGAGCGCGTTGGTGGGTTCGAGGCCGTGGACGACGGCGGTGCGGTCGGTCATCGATAATCCTTACGTCTTGACGCTGGTCCCCGGCGGCAGCCCGATCTGGCCGAGCATCGCCGCTGTCCGGGCCAGCGCGCAAAAGGTTGGTGCGATCGCCCCGTCGGCGACCAGCAGCGAAAGCGTGGTCCGTGCCTTCGCATCGCGACCCGTTACGAGATCGCGCGCCAAGGTCAAGAGAACCGATTCATCATCGGTCACAAGCCCGCATTTACAGTTGATCTGGATCGGTACGCGGGCATGGCCCGACAACTGCGTCATCCACGCGTCGAAATCGCCCAGCGCGTCGAGCGCGCCCGCCTGTGCAAAGCGTGCCGCCAGCAGTGCGGACGGGTTCTGGCACGCACTGCGCGCCGCCACCCAAAGCCGGATCGCTTCGAGCAGGAAGCGGTCGCCGTTCGACAATATCGATACCGGCCGGTCGATCAGATCGTACATAGAGCCTCGCTATTGATACTCATTCGCAGACGCTATCGGCAGGGTTTGCGGTCGTCAATGGCTGTCGTGCAGCGGACCGGCACTTTGTCGCAATCGGCCGAAGGGGCGACGCGCGGACGGGATCGGCGACCTGTAAAGAAGATATTCAGCAATTCGGCGCATCGTGCCCCGACGAGGGAAAAGGGCGGTGCAATGAAGTTGAAGGTCCGGGGTCGCGTCAACTTGATCGGTGCAATGGCGGCGATCGGACTTGTCGCGCTGCTGTGTATCAGTCTGTTTCGCATGTCGGCGATCATGCACGCCGATATCGAGCGCAATACACGACAGGTCGTCGAAACCGCGCGGTCGGTCGTCGCCTATTATCATAACGCCGAACTGGCCGGGCGGATGAGCCGTGCCGAGGCACAGCGGGCCGCGCTGTCGACGCTGAAGGACATGCGGTACGAAGGGAAAGAGTATTTCTGGGTCAACGATCTGCATCCGACGATGCTGATGCACCCGACCAAGCCCGAACTCGACAATACCGACCTGACCAACAACCGCGACGCCACCGGCAAGGCACATTTCGTCGAGATGGCGAATGTCGTGAAGGCCCGGGGTGAGGGCTTCGTCCGCTATATGTGGAAGACCCCCGACAAGTCGCATGACGAACCGAAGCTGTCCTATGTCGCCGGGTTCAAGCCATGGGGCTGGGTGATCGGCTCGGGTGTGTATCTCGACAGCGTCAACGCGGCGGTATGGAGCGCGGCGCTGTATCAGAGCGCCCTCGCGCTGGCCGTGCTGCTGGTCGTCGCCTTCGTCGCCTTCCGCATCGGCCGCTCGATCTCGCAACCGGTCGAGGCACTGTCGGCCCGGATGCGCGCGCTTGCGGCCGGCGACACCGCGACTCCGATTCCCGGCCGCGACCGCATCGATGAGGTGGGCGAAATGGCCGCCGCGCTCGAAACATTCCGCGACGCGGCGATCGTCGCCGCCGATCGCGAGGCCGAGCAGCAGCGCGTGGTCGCGACGGTCGGATCGGGGCTCGACGCGCTGGCCCATGGCCGGCTCGACACCCGGATCGGCGGCAAATTGTCGGGTACCTTCGTCAAGATCGGCAGCGATTTCGACTCGGCGATGGCGTCGGTCGCCGACGCGATGCGCTCGGTCACGCGCTCGGCGGGCGGCATCCGCACCGGCGCGACCGAGATCAGCAGCGCGTCCGACGACCTGTCGCGCCGTACCGAACAACAGGCGGCCAGCCTTGAGGAAACCGCCGCCGCGCTCGACCAGATCACGGCCACGGTTCGGCGCACGGCAGCGGGGGCGGCACAGGCCAATACGACCATGAGCGCGACTCGCGGCGATGCCGAGGACGGCGTTCGCATCGTGCGCGAGGCGGTGACGGCGATGAGCGGTATCAAGCGCGCATCGGACGAGATTTCGGAAATCATCTCGGTCATCGACGGCATCGCCTTCCAGACCAATCTGCTCGCCCTCAACGCCGGCGTCGAGGCCGCGCGCGCCGGCGATGCGGGCAAGGGCTTCGCAGTCGTCGCCTCCGAAGTCCGCGCGCTGGCCCAGCGTTCGGCCGACGCCGCCAACGACGTCAAGTCGCGCATCCATGCCAGCGGCAGCCAGGTCGAGATCGGCGTCACGCTGGTCGGGCAGACCGGCAGCGCGCTCGAACGCATCGTCGCGCGCATCGCCGAGATCGCCGATCTGGTCGCGACGATCGCCCGCGGGGCCGACGAACAATCCTCCGGGCTGCAACAGGTCAACATCGCCGTCAGCGAGATGGACGCGGTCACGCAGCAGAACGCCGCGATGGTCGAGGAAGCCACCGCCGCCGCGCGCAGCCTCGCCAGCGAAGCCGAAGCGCTCACCCGCCACGTCGCCCGGTTCAGTGTCGCGGAAACCGCCGGCCGCGACCAGCCCCGCATCCTGCGCGCGGTGGCGTGATCGACGGCAGCGCGTCGCCACTCTAGACGCGAACGCCAACCCTTCGAAGAGGCGACCCGTGACCCTGACGCTGTACGGCATCCCCAATTGCGACACGATGAAGAAGGCCCGCGTCTGGCTCGACGGGCAGGGCATCGCGCATCGGTTCCATGACTATAAGAAAGCCGGCATCGACCGCGCGACGCTCGAACGCTGGGTCGTGGCGCTGGGGTGGGAAGCGCTGCTCAACCGGTCGGGCACGACGTTCCGCAAGCTGCCCGATGCCGACAAGGCCGATCTGACCGCCGACCGCGCCATCGACCTGATGCTGGCGCAACCGTCGATGATCCGCCGGCCGGTGCTGGTCGCGGACGACTGGATCGAGGTCGGTTTCAAACCCGATCGCTACGCCGGACGATTGCTCTCGGCGAACTGATTGCGCTACGATTGCAGCTGCTCGGGGGCCGATGGCGATACCGCAGCGATTTGCCTGTGGGAGAGACATGGCTGAAACCCTTTTTCGTTTGCCGCCGCTCTGGTTTCGCGTCGTCGCCTTGCTGATGACGTTATGGGGTGCGGCGGGTGTTTTCGCCTTTTACGGCCATGCGACGACCGGGCCGGCGCAGCTGGCGGCGTTGCCCGACTATGAACGCGGCTTTTTCCTCGCGTTGCCCGGCTGGTTCGTCTGGATCTATGCCATCGCCACCTGGGGCGGGTTGCTCGGCGGGATCGCGCTGATGCTTCGGCGCCGGATCGCGAGCGTTTTCCTCGCGCTGTCGCTGTTGGCGGTCGCGGTGCAGTTCGGCTGGGTCTTTGCCGCGACCGATCTGATCGCGGTCAAGGGCGCGGCGGCGGTCGTGCCGTTTCCGCTGGTGATCTTCGCCATCGCGCTGGCCCAGCTGGCGGTCGCGCGCCATGCCGACGCCCGTGGGTGGCTTCGCTAGGGCCGTTCCGCTAGGACGCTCGCCATGTCCACGACCTTCACCATCGACACCGCGACCAGCCGCGCGACGCCGACCCCCGCGCCGATGAAGCGGCTGACCATCCCCGCGATCCGCGCCGCCAAGGGCAAGACCCCGCTGGTGATGCTGACCGCCTATACCGTGCGCATGGCGCAGCTGATGGACGCGGGGTGCGACATGCTGCTGGTCGGCGACAGCCTGGGGCAGGTGATCTACGGGCTGCCGTCGACCGTGCCGGTCACGCTCGACATGATGGCGGCGCATGGCGCGGCGGTCGTGCGCGGCAGCTATCATGCGCTGGTCGTGATCGATCTCCCCTTCGGCAGCTATGAAGCCAGTCCGCAACAGGCATTCGAAAGCGCGGCGATGCTGCTCAAGGCGACCGGCGCGGCGGCGGTGAAGCTGGAGGGCGGCACGGCGATGGCCGACACCGTCGCCTTCCTGTCGCAGCGCGGGATTCCGGTGATGGGCCATGTCGGCCTGACGCCACAGGCGGTGAACCAGCTCGGCGGCTATGGCGCACGCGGCCGCAGTCCGGAGGAAGCGGCGAAGATCGTCGCCGATGCCGTCGCCGTCGCCGAGGCGGGGGCCTTCGCGGTGGTGATCGAGGGGGTGGTCGAACCGATCGCGATCGACATCACCCACCGTATTACGGTGCCGACGATCGGCATCGGCGCGTCGGCGCAGTGCGACGGACAGGTGCTGGTCGCCGAGGATATGCTCGGCTTCTTCGAACGCACCCCGCGCTTCGTGAAGACGTTCGACGACATCGCCGGCCGCATTTCGACAGCGGTGCAGACCTATGCCGACGACGTCCGCTCGCGAGTCTTTCCGGGACCGGACCAGCTCTACGCGCCGAAGGACTGAGCGGCACCCCAACCCAACCGTCACCCCGGGCTTGACCCGGGGTCCCGCTTCTTCTTTCTCTCGGCCGTGATGAGGAAGCGGGACCCCCGGTCAAGCACGGGGTGACGAAGGAGGCCCCCGTTCATCCCCTGAACACCCGCCCTCCGCCATGGTCTCCCCCCGGCACCACCCCTACGACCATTCGCTTTCGTTTCCGCCGACGCTCGGCTAAAGGAGCGCGCTTGACCCATCCTCTGGAGCTGTTCCCTTGGCGTTGACCCCGCAGAACAACGATGCCTTCATCCGCGAAGTCGATGACGAAATGCGTCGCGAGCAGATGACCGCGATCGGTCGCCGCTACGGCCTGTGGATCATCGTCGCGGTGCTGGCGGCGCTGGCGGCGTTCGGCGGCTGGACCTGGTGGCAGCATCATCAGAACAGCCTCGCCGCCGAACAGGGGGAGAAGCTCGCCACCGCGCTCGACGAGATCGCACAGGGCCGCGTCGCGCAGGGCACGGCCGAGGTCGCGAAGCTGACGACGTCCGATCGCGACGCCGTCCGCGCCACCGCGCTGCTGACGCAGGCCGACTTGCTACTCTCCAAGAACGACCTGAAGGGGGCGGCCGCCGCCTTTGGCAAGGTCGCCGCCGACGACTCGCTGGCACA
The DNA here is from genome assembly GCF_001421915.1 of Sphingomonas sp. Leaf62. Taxonomy (NCBI): domain Bacteria; kingdom Pseudomonadati; phylum Pseudomonadota; class Alphaproteobacteria; order Sphingomonadales; family Sphingomonadaceae; genus Sphingomonas; species Sphingomonas sp. Leaf62. The sequence continues at coordinate 40,776 of NZ_LMLN01000011.1, forward strand.
GCCGTTCCGCGACATGGCGCTCGTCCGCCAGACCGCGGTCGAATATGACAGCCTGCAACCGCAACAGGTCATCGACCGGCTGCGCGGCCTCGCCGACAAGGGCAGCCCGTGGCTCGGCAGCGCGGGCGAGATGGTGGCGGTCGCCTATCTCCGCCAGAACAACCTGCAACAGGCGGGCCAGACCTTTGCCCTGATCGCGCAGACCGATGGCGTGCCGCAATCGGTGCGCGGGCGGGCGGTGCAGATGGCCGGGTCGCTGGGTGTCGACGCGGTCGATGCGTCGGCCAACCAGACCGCCGCGCAATAACGCTTCTCCAGTTTCCGGAACCCCTTCGATGAAGACCCATCTCAAACTCTCGGCGGCGGTCGCGGCGTTGGCGCTGCTGGGCGGTTGCGGCGCCTTGAAGGGCAAGGGCCCGGCGCGCACCCCGATCGTCGGCCAGCGCGTGCCGATCCTCGCATCGGAAAATCTGGCGGAGGTCGATCCGGCGCTCGCCAATCTTCAGGTCGTGTTGCCGCTCGCCGAAACCAACGCCAACTGGGCGCAGCCCGGCGGCAATCCGTCGAAGTCGATGGGCCATGTCGCGCTGGCCGATACGCTCAGCCAGCGCTGGTCGGTGCGGATCGAGGGCGGCGATACCCGTACGCGCCTTGCCGCCGCGCCGGTCGTCGCCGATGGCCGGCTGTACGTGATCGACGTCAACGGCCTCGTGACGGCGATGACCGCTGATACCGGCGCGACCGTGTGGACCGCCCCCACCGTCAAGGGCGACGAAAACCGCCGCGCGCGCTTCGGCGGCGGCGTGTCGGTCGACGGCAACCGCGCCTTCGCCACCGATGGCCTTGGCGATGTCGTCGCCTTCGACACCGCCGATGGCAAGGAAGTGTGGCGCGCCAAGCCCGGCGGCCCGTTGCGCGGCGCACCGACCGTCACCAACGGACAGGTCTATGTCGTCAGCCAGGATAACCAGTTGTTCGCGCTCGACCAGACCGATGGCAAGGTCGTCTGGACCCAGTCGGGCAGCCTCGAATCGCAGGGCGTGTTCGGCGTCGCCGCCCCGGCCTCGGCTCAGGGTACCGTCGTCGCCGGCTTCTCGTCGGGCGAACTGAACGCCTATCGCTACGAAAACGGCCGGTCGGTCTGGGGCGACAGCCTGTCGCGCACCTCGGCCTCGACCTCGGTGTCGGCACTGGCCGATATCGATGCCGAACCGGTGATCGACAATGGCCGCGTCTATGCGGTCGGGCAGGGCGGGCGCATGGTCGCGCTCGAACTGACGTCCGGCCAGCGGTTGTGGGAACAGAATCTCGCCGGCATCTCGACGCCATGGGTCGCGGGCGAATGGATTTTCGTCGTCACCGACGATGCCCGCCTGCTGTGCATCTCGCGCGGCAGCGGCAAGCTGCGCTGGGTCCAGCAGCTGCCCGGCTTCCGCAACCTCAAGAAGCGCAAGAACCCGATCGGCTGGGTCGGCCCGATCCTCGCCGGCAACCGCCTGCTCCTCGCCAATACGCAGGGGCAGCTGGTGTCGGTCTCGACCGCCGATGGCAGCATCACCACGACGCAGGATACCCGGTCGAAGGCCGGTTATTCGCTGTCGCCGATCGTCGCCAACGGCACGCTCTACCTGCTCGACGATGCGGGGCAGCTGACCGCCTGGAAGTAAGCCCGACCATCGTCCTCAATCGTCATTCCGGCGAAGGCCGGAATCCATTGTGTCGGGTGCTGGCGATCATGCGATATCGTCACCCCATCCGTGGATTCCGGCCTTCGCCGGAATGACGGTCGGGCTGTATCGACCACACCCTCGACCCCCCGACCCAATTTCCCTACTATCGCGGCAACCCCGCACCCCAGGAATTCCCATGCCTTTACCCGTCGTCGCCATCATCGGCCGTCCCAATGTCGGCAAGTCGACGCTGTTCAACCGGCTGGTCGGCAAGCGGCTGGCGCTGGTCGACGATCAGCCGGGCGTGACCCGCGACAGGCGCGAGGGGGAGGCGTCGTTGCTCGGCCTCGACTTCACCATCGTCGACACGGCGGGGTTCGAGGATGAGGACGCCGCGACCCTGCCGGGGCGGATGCGGATGCAGACGCAGGCGGCGGTCGAAATGGCCGATGTCGCGCTGTTCATGATCGACGCCCGCGCCGGCATCACCCCGCTGGACGAGGAAATCGCCCGCTGGCTGCGCTCGGCCGACGGCACGGTCGTGCTGGTCGCCAACAAGGCGGAGGGTCGCGCGGGCGAGAACGGCGTGCTCGAATCGCTGGCGCTGGGCTTTGGCGATCCGGTGCAGATGTCGGCCGAACATGGCGAGGGCGTCGCCGACCTGTTCGACGCGCTGCGCCCCTATGTCGAACGCGAGGACGAGCCGGAGCCCGAGGATGAAGGCGAGTTCGACCCTGAAACCGCCGTCCTGAAACTTGCGATCGTCGGTCGCCCGAATGCCGGCAAGTCGACGCTCATCAACCGGTTCGTCGGCGAAGACCGTCTGATTACCGGTCCCGAAGCCGGCATCACCCGCGATTCGATCGCGGTTGACTGGGAATGGACCGCCCCCGATGGCCGCGTCCGGCCGGTCCGGCTGATCGACACGGCGGGGATGCGCAAGAAGGCGCGAGTTCAGGAAAAGCTCGAAAAGCTCTCCGTCGCCGACGCGCTGCATGCGATCGACTTTGCCGAGGTCGTCGTGCTGCTGCTCGACGGCACGCGTGGCCTCGAACTGCAGGACATCAAGATCGCCGACCGCGTGCTGCAAGAGGGCCGCGCGCTGGTGATCGCGCTCAACAAATGGGACATCGCCGAACATGCCTCTTCGCTGTTCAACGGCGTGAAGGGCGCGCTCGACGAAGGGCTAGCGCAGGCGCGCGGCGTACCGCTGCTGACCGTGTCGGCCGCGACCGGCAAGGGGCTCGACGTACTGATGCAGGCCGCGTTCGAAACGCGCGAGGCATGGGGCCGCCGCGTGTCGACCGGCCAGCTCAACCGCTGGTTCGACCGCGCGCTGGAGGCCAACCCGCCGCCCGCCCCCGGCGGCAAGCGCATCAAGATGCGCTACATCACGCAGAACAACATCCGTCCGCCCAGCTTCGTCCTGTTCGGCACCCGCGTCGATCAGCTGCCCGAAAGCTATAAACGCTATCTTATCAACGGCATCCGCAAGGAATTCGGCTTCGGCGCGGTCCCGGTCCGGTTGAACATGCGCGCCCCGAAAAACCCCTTCGACCACAGCAAGTGACCCATATCGACGCCCGCGGCATGCGCTGCCCCTGGCCCGCCATCCGGCTGGCCAAGGCGCTGCGCGACGGGGCGACGATGGTGGAGATCCAAGCCGACGACCCAAGGGCAGCCGGTGAACTGACCAGCGCGGCGAGCGCGGTCGGGGCGCGGCTGGAGGTCGTGCGCGAAGGCTTGTTCCGAATAGAGCGGTAACGCCTGCGGCTCATCACGCCCACCGACCCGTCACCCTGACCCTTGCGCGGCTTCCTCCCTCTCCCACCGGGAGAGAGAAGGGGCCCGTCCGGCGCAGCCGGGTGGGAAGGGTGAGGGCGATCCCGGGTGACGAGAAACGACTCTGTCCTACAACCGTCTTACCATGCCATACCCTTCGGCGTCCTTTCTCACCGCCGAAGCCGTCGCCCGCAAAGCCACGATCTCACGACACCACAAAACGCTCGCAAGTGTGACTTTTGTGACCTTTGAAACCGCTACGGCTGCGCTTCCCAGGGTTTATCCCGCAAATTCAGATGCGTGATCCCCCGCGCCTTCAACCGCGGCCCGAGGAACCGGTAGAAATACCAGTCCTTCGCCGCAAACGGCGTCGCATGATACAGGACCCGCTCGGCCAGCGTCCACCGCACCCGCCGCCGGTCCGACCGACGCGGCGACGGCGTTGCCCAGAAGCGGAAGGGATAGACCACCCGGCCGAGCTTCGCGACGCGCTGCATGACCTCGTGGTCGAGCAGGACATAGGGCCAGAGCGCTTCCGAAAAGCCGCCCGCCTCCACCAGCGCCTGCGTCCGAAACGCCTGTCCGTACCCACCGGTATGCGTCTGCTTCGATAGCAGCCGCGTCACGATCCCCGAATAGAGCGCCCGCCGCAACGGCTGCCCCGACGCATCGACGCCCAGCGCCATCACCGCCACGACGTGCCGGTCGGCATCGAACGCCCGTTCGGCCTCGGCCAGATAGTGCGGCGGGTAATCGGTATCGGCATCGCCGAACGCACAGAATTCGGTGGTCAATTCGGCCATCGCCGTTTCCAGCGCGTGGATCTTGCCCGGCCGCGCTTCGGACCGATGGATGACCTCGATCCCCGGCATGGCGAACCCGCGCGCGACCGCATCCGATCCGTCGGTCGACCCGTTATCGACCAGTACCAGCCGAAACGGCACCGTCTGTCCTGCCAGCGCCGCCAGCGTCGCCGGCAGGAAATCGACTTCGTTGTAATAGGCGATGACGAACGTCCAGCGCGTCACGCCGCGACCTCGATCAGCGTCCGACACGCCGCCTCCGACGATCGCGGCCCGTGCGTCGCGACCGCATGTGCCCGCGCCGCCGCACCCATCGCCTCGACCGCCGCCGGGTCGGCCAGCAGGGCAGCGACCTTGTCGCGATAGTCATTGTCCCGAACCAGCAGCCCGCACGTCTCGGGAATGACATCCGCTCCGATCCGGTCGTCGAACGCCACTACCGGCAGACCGCACGCCATCGCCTCCGGAATGGCGCGCGGGAAATAGTCGCGGCGTCCGGCATGGAAGAACAGCTGCGCCTGCGCCAGCATCGCCGGCACCTGCCCGTTGGGAACGTGCCCCAGCCATGCGACCTTCGGAAAGCGTGCGCGCAGTTCCGCCGCCTGCGGTCCGTCGCCGATCACCGCCACCCGCATGGTCTCGGCCAGCGCCGCGATCTCGTCGAACTTCTTGTACGGGCTCAACCGGCTGGTCGCGATCACGTCGAACCGCTTCCCGGCCGCCATGGGCGCGAAGCGATCGGTGTCGATCGTCTTGGGCAGCCGCTGCATCCGTGCCGCCGGCACCGACCGCCGCCAGAAACGCCAGCCGGGATGGGTCAGCTTCGCCTCCTGTACCGATGTTTCGGGAAAGACGAACGCGGCATCAGGCACGATCCGGCTCCAGTAATCGCCGCCGATGATGACCGCGAACCGCCGCCGATCGGGCCGCAGCACCCGGTCGAACAGGTCGAACCCCGCCCCGCCATTGCTGCCGACCAGCACGAACAGATCGGCCGGATCGGTGCGCGCCGCCGCGACCATCGTATCGCTCACCTGATCACGCGTCCTGGCCGTCGGGTTCGACGGCGCGAACAGCCGGATCGGGTAGGGCGCGACCCCGTCCAGCGCCGCAACGGTAGTGAGGGATGCGGGGGCCAGTGCCCATAGCTCGCTCTCGACGCCCAGTTCGGTCAGGATGCCCGGCATCCGCTTGTCGCGATTGTCCCAGCGGAGCCATTCGGCGGTATCCGCGACGCCGTGATGGCTGGGATAGGTCAGGACGAAGATGATCCGCATCGCCGTTCGGCTACCAGTGCGGGGTCGACAGCGCCACCCGATTGTCGAGTGCGCATGCTGCGGCTAAGGCGCTGGCGATGAACTGGTCGGATGACGGCGCGCGGGTAAGCTGCGTGATGGTGACCGCGAACCGTGCCGCGCTGGCACGGCGGGCGGTCGACTGTTTCCTGCGGCAACGCTGGGCGAACCGCGAACTGGTCGTCGTCGATGACGGCGATCAGGATTATACGCCGCTGTTCGCCGACATCCCCGCCGACCGGCTGATCTACGACCGCGTCGCCAAGACGCCGGAGACGACGCTCGGACGTCTGCGCAACCGCACGCTCGACCTCGCGCGCGGGTTGATCGTCGCACAGTGGGACGATGACGACTGGTATCACCCCGACCGGCTCGCGCGTCAGGTCGCGGTGCTCGAACAGGGCAAGGATGCCTGCGTCCTGCGCGGCACGTTGATGCATCTCGACGCGCCCGGCTGGTTCGATCACCCCTATGTCGGCACGCTGGAGCCGGGCGTCCCCGGCAGCATCGTCCACCGCGCCGATCCGCTGGCACGCTATCCCGAAAAACGGCGCGGCGAGGATACCGACTTTCTTGGGGCTTGGCCGATCGACCGTATCGGCGTGCTCGACGCGCCCGGCCTGTTCGTTCGCGCCTTCCACGGATCGAACACTTGGGAGCGGACCCATTTCGAACGCCGGGTCCGCAACACGCCCGCCGCCGCGATCGAATATGCGCTGCGTTCGCTGCTTCCCGGCGGCACGTGGCGTCATTCGCGCTTCCGGCTCGATCCCGAGACCCGCGCCGCGTTCGAGACGTTCGTCGCCGATTCGCGGGCGGCGGGAGTGTTCGCTTGACCCTCGCCGAACACGGACAGCGGCTGCACCTATGGTCGCAGACCCCGGCCGCCGCCTGGGCAGGCAAGGTGTTCCGCGCGCTGTTCTTCGTTGGCGTGCTGTTGTGGCTGGTGCTGAAGGTCCGCGCGATCGGGTGGAGCAACGTCGCCGCCGCCCTGCCGCGCACACCGTGGTTCTACATCCTGTTCGTCGTGATGTTCATGGCGCTGCCGGTGTCGGAGGTCGGGATCTTCCGCCGCCTGCTCGGACGACCCCTGCCGGGGGCGTTGCCGGTATTCGTGCGCAAGCGGGTCTTCAACTCGGCGTTCGTCGGCTATTCGGGTGAACTCTATTTGTTCGTCTGGGCACGCCAGCGGCTCGGCATCGCGTCGAGGACGCTGCTGCTGGCGATCAAGGACAATGCGATTCTGTCCGCGCTGGCATCGGCGGCGATCACCTCGGGATTGCTCATCATCTTCATGGCGACCGGTCGCGCGAAATGGATCGCCGACTGGCTCCATTCGGCGGGGGGCGTGATCCTTGCCGGGCTGCTGGTCGCGGCGTTCCTGACGCCGTTGCTGTTGCGGTTGCGGAGCCAGATCCTGTCGGTGTCGTGGCGTGTCGCCGGAACCGTGTTGGCGATCCATGTCGCCCGTATCCTCATCGTCGTGCTGCTGCAGGCGACGCAATGGGCGGTGGTGCTGCCCGATCAGTCGTGGGGCGTGTGGATCACCTTCCTGACCGTACAGATGGTCATCAGCCGCCTGCCGATCGTGCCCAATCGCGACCTGCTGTTCCTGTCGGCGGCATTGGAAATGAGCCACATCATCGACGGCCCACGCGCGGCGATGGCGGGATTGCTGCTGGCGGGCGGGGCGCTGACGCAGGGCAGCAACCTGCTGTTCTTCCTGCTGACCAGCTTCGAACGCCGGCGCGGAACCCTGCCCGTGGCCGATCCCGATCCGGCGTTCGAAGCGGAGATCGCCACGCCGGCGGTGCCGCCGGCGGGCGAATAGCCGTTATGCCTGCGCCCGCTGGCAGATGAAGCGCGACAGTTCCTGCCGAAGCGGCAGCCCGGCGGTCGGGCGCAATGGCCCGTCATGGGCGACGTTGGTTTCGACATGCGCACGCGTATCGGCGACCCCCACGACATGGAACAGGTTGCGGTCACAATCCACTTCGGTGCGGGCATAAACGAACCGGTCGCCGCGCTGCTGGCGCAGGATCGCGATCATCGTGCCGACGGCGGTCTTGCGCTGACGCAACAGCTCATAGCGCGACTGTTTATCCGATGGCGTCGGGATCACCGTGCCCTCCAGCGGATAGCGTTCGATCCCGTTGCCAGCGATCTCCGTCTCGACCAGATGCCGCAGGTCCACCTGCTCCGTCGCGTTCGTCGACGGCACGCTGTTCCCCGACGTTCCGCACGCGGCCAGCAGCGCCCCTCCCAGCAGGGCCGTCATCGCTCGGATCATGAAGCACTTACCTTTCTACCGGGACCAAGACATGTCCGCCAAAATGTCGCGACGCGCCGGCAATTGCCGCGCGAAAGGTCACCGTGATCGCAACGCTCCGACCGCAGTAAGAAAGGCGATGCCCCCCATGGCCAGGACAAGCCCGCCGATATCTTCCCAACCGATCGCCAGCAGGCGGTCGACCTTGTCGGCCCATGGCAGCGTCGTGCGAAGCGTTTCGAATGGAATGGTCATTGCGCGTTGCAACATAATCACGGATCGCGGGATGAGAACCGCCAAACCGCGCGATCGCTCCCAAGACATCATAAGTTACATGCGCGTAAAAATGGAGAGGGCGACCGGCAACGTGATGCCGCTTGCACGACACAAAACCACCCCATACACCGTCATTCCGTTTATCGATAATGTTGGGGGGTTTCATGTTTCGTACCGTCGCGTCCGTCCTGCTCGCGTCCACGGCGCTTGTCGGGCCCAGTGCGTTTGCCCAGTCCACCGCCGCCGCCGCGCCCGCGCCGATCAAGGCCGCGCCGTTGTCCGCACTGGTCGCGCCGGTGAACATTCCGTACGAAAAATTCACGCTGCCCAACGGCCTGACCGTCATCACCCACACCGATCGCAAGGCACCGATCGTCGCGGTGTCGGTATGGTACGACGTCGGGTCGAAGCATGAGCCGGCGGGGAAGACCGGGTTCGCGCATTTGTTCGAACATCTGATGTTCAACGGTTCGGAAAACGCACCGGGCGATTTCTTCGACCCGCTGCGCTCGATCGGTGCGACCGACCTGAACGGTACCACCAGCTACGACCGCACCAATTATTTCGAAACGGTGCCGAAGCCGGCGCTCGACCGTGCGCTGTTCCTCGAATCCGACCGTATGGGCTATCTGCTCGGCGCGGTGACGCAGGGCGTGCTCGATGAACAGCGCGGCGTGGTGCAGAACGAAAAGCGGCAGGGCGACAACCAGCCCTACGGCCTCGTCCGCTACAAGATGACCGAGGGTATCTTCCCGGTCGGCCATCCCTATCGTCATTCGGTGATCGGTTCGATGGCCGATCTCGACGCCGCCAGCCTCGACGACGTGAAGAACTGGTTCCGTGGCCATTACGGTCCGAACAATGCCGTGCTGGTGCTGGCGGGCGATATCGACGCCAGGACGGCTCGTCCGCTGGTCGAGAAATATTTCGGTGCGATTCCGAAGGGGCCGGAATCGGTCCTGCCCAGGATCGACGTGCCGACGCTCGCCGCGCCGGTGCGCGAGGAGATGAAGGACCGCGTCGCCGCGACGATGATCATGAAGGTCTGGCCGGTGCCGGGCCTGAACGATCCCGAAGCGCCCGCGCTCGACGTGGCGATGACCGCGCTCGGCGGGCTTGCCTCGTCGCGGCTCGACAATGAACTGGTCAAGCGCGACAAGCTGGCGGTGCAGGTGTCGGCCGGTGTCCAGTCGCTGTCGCAGGCCGGGATGATCGTCGTCCGCGCGGTGGTCCGCCCCGGCGTCGATGCGAAGCTGGTCGAGGCGAAGCTGGACCAGATCATCGCCGACTATCTGCGCACCGGCCCGACCGCCGACGAGGTGGCGCGCGTCGCCACCACCAACGTGTCGGGCACCATTTCCGGTCTCGAGTCGGTCGGCGGCTTCGGCGGCAAGGCGGTCGCGCTGGCGCAGGGGCAGCTCTACTCGAACGATCCGGGCTTCTATAAGAAGGAGCTGACCGCGCTGGCGACGATGACGCCGGACCGTGCCCGTGCCGCCGCGCAAAAGTGGATGTTGCGCCCGGCCTATACGCTGGTCGTCGTTCCCGGTGCCCGAGAAGGCTATGAAGAGGCGAAGGCGGTTCCCAAGGTCGCCGACAACAGCGCACCCGCTCCGGCCGAAGGTCCGGCAAAGGGTACGCGCGGCGCGATGCCCGCCGTGCCCGATGCCGGCGGCCAGTTGCAGTTCCCCACCGTAACGCGCAGCCGCCTCGCCAACGGTATGGAACTGGTCTACGCCCAGCGCACCGCCGTTCCGGTCACACAGGTGTCGTTGGCCTTCGACGCCGGGATCGCCGCCGACGTGCCGGGCAAACTCGGCACTGCCGGCATGACGATGGCGGTGCTCGACGAAGGCACCACCACCCGCAATTCGATCGCGCTGGCCGAGGTAAAGGAAACGCTCGGCATGTCGATCTATGGCGGCAATTCGGCCGACCAGACGACGATCGGCTTCTCGACGCCCAGCGCCAATCTGAACAGTTCGGCGCTGCTGTTCGCCGATGTGCTGCGCAATCCGGCGTTCGATCCGGCGGAAATCGAGCGGGTGCGCGGTCAGGTGCTGGCGCAGATCGGCCAGCAGCGGACCAATCCGCAGGGGCTGGCCGACATGGCCCTGCCGCCGCTGCTCTACGGCGCGGATTCGCCTTATGCGAAGCTGGCGGCGGGCGTCGGTGATCCGGCGGCGGTCGCGTCGCTAACCCGCGGCGATCTGATGGCATGGCGCGGTGCGTGGCTGCGGCCGGACAAGGCGAAGGTCTTCGTCGTGTCCGACCGTCCGCTGGCCGAGGTGCAGGCCGCGCTCAACGCCGGTCTTGGCGACTGGCGCGCGACCGGCCCGGCGGGGACCAAGGCCTTCCCGCCGCTGCGAGCGGTGACGACGCCCAAGATCGTGCTGATCGACCGCCCCGATTCGCCGCAATCGCTGATCGTCGCGGCGCAGATGACGCCCCTTGAGGCAAAGACCGACACGCTGGCGGCCACCACCGCCAACACCGTGCTCGGTTCAGGCTTCCTCAGCCGGATCAACATGGACCTGCGCGAAGCGAAGCACTGGTCCTATGGCGCGGGCGGTGGCTATCGCCTGATGCAGAATGCCGTGCCCTATGTCATCAACGCACCGGTGCAGGCCGACAAGACCGGTCCGGCGATCGCGTCGCTGCGCGAACAGATCAGCGGCTTCCTCGGCAAGCAGGGCGTTACCCGGGTCGAGTTCCAGCGGTCGATCGACGGCGAAACCCGTCAGCTTGCCGGTACCTACGAAACGGCAGGTGCGGTGCTCGGGGCGATGCAGTCCAACGACTTCCTCGGCCGACCCGACAATTATCAGGCGACCCTGCCGCAAAAATATCGTGCGCTCACCATCCCGCAGCTTGACGCTGCGGCACGGCGGGCACTCGATCCCAATCGCTTCGTTTACGTGGTCGTCGGCAATGCGGCGACCGTCCGACCGCAGCTTGACGCGCTCGGCCTGCCGGTGGAGGTGGTAGCGGCAACGCCGCCGTCCGCTCCGGCCGCCGCGGCAAAGTAAGGAGAGCGAAGATGGCGAATGTCGATGGCAGCTGGAACACGATCACCAAGTCGCCGATGGGCGACCAGCAGGCGACGCTGACCGTCAAGAGCGACGGTGGCAGCTTCACCGGCAGCTATTCCGGGGCGATGGGATCGACCGAGATCACCGATGGCAAGGTCGATGGCGACAAGCTGTCGTGGAAGGTCGCGATCGTCGTGCCGATGCCGATGACGCTCGACTGCGAGGCGACCGTCGAGGGCGACACCATTTCGGGGACGGTCGGCGCAGGCGCGTTCGGCAGCTTCCCGATGGCGGGCAATCGCGCCGGCTGATCGGGCGACGATAACGGAAACGGCCCGTCCGCACTCGATGCGGGCGGGCCGTTTGCGTTTGGTGGTGTCTGCGTCCGAAACCGTATTCCCGCGCAGGTACGGCGGGCAGGCAGTTTGCGATTGGTTGTGCCCTAAGCCCAGGGTGTATCCCCGTGCAGGCGGGGACCCAGGGTAACGGAGCGGAACGCCCTTGGCTCTGGACCCCCGCCTCCGCGGGGGTACGGCTGATCCGTCATTCATGCAACCGGTCACAGTGTCTGGACCCTTGCCCGCGCGGGGGTACGACGAGCGTCTCGGTTACTCCGCCGCCCGCGCTTCCGCCTCGATCTCCGGCAACCCCGCCGTGCGCGGGCGATCCCCCGGATCGGGCGCATAGCCGGTCAGCAGCCTCGCCCCCCGGCCGTAAGTGAACCACGACCACGCCCAGTGGACATAGACCGATACGCGGCTGCGGAAATCGACCAGCAACATCAGGTGGACCAGCGACCATGCCAGCCACGCGATGAAGCCGTTCAGCTTCAGCCCGGCAATCTCCGCCACCGCGCGCGACCGGCCGATCACCGCCATCGTCCCGTAATCGCGATACCGGAACGTGTCGCTCGGCGTACGTCCGGCAATCTTCGCCGCCAGCAACGCGCCGACGAACTGCCCCTGCTGCTTGGCGACGGGCGCGAGGCCGGGCAGGGGGCCGTCACCGGTATCGAAGCTGGCGACATCGCCGATCGCGAAGATGTTGGGATGGCCCGGCACCGAGCAGTCCGGCCGCACCTTCACCGCACCGTTGCGCGCAGCATCGGCCGACAGCCATGCGGCCGCCGGGCGTGCTTCGGTTCCCGCCGCCCATAGCACCGCCGCCGCATCGATCCGCTGGTCGCCGACCGTCAGTCCGCGTTCGTCGATCGCCTGCACCTTCTCGCCGGTCCGTACCTCGACGCCGAGCGATTCGAGCATCGCACGGGCCGCCTGCGACAGTTTCGGATCGAACGCACCGAGGATATGATCGCCCATCTCGCACAACACCACCCGCGTCGCGCGCGGATCGACCCGGCTGAAATCGCGTGCCAGCGTCGTGCGCGCCAGTTCGGCGATGGTGCCGGCCAGTTCGACCCCGGTCGGCCCGCCACCGACGACGGCAAAGGTCAGCAGGCGTCGCAGTTCGGCCGGGTCGTCGCATTGCTCGGCCCGCTCGAACGCACCCAGCAATGCTGCCCGGATCGCCAGCGCATCGTCGATCGATTTGAGGACGAAGGCATGGTCGCGCCAGCCATCGTTCCGGAAGAAGCTGTAGCCCGCACCGGTTGCCAGGATCAGGTAGTCGAAGCGAATTCGCCGTCCATCGGCAAGGCAGAGTTCGTTGGCGGCAGCGTCGACTCCGCATGCCTCCGCCATCAATATGCGCGTGTTTGTATTGCGACGCAGCAGAGCGCGATTGGCCGTTGCGATGTCCGCCGGCGACAGCGCCGCGCCCGCCACCTGATACAGCAATGGCTGGAACAGATGGTGGTTGGTCCGGTCGATCAGCGTCACATCGGCGTCGGTTCCTCGCAGCGCCTGTGCCGCGGCGATCCCGCCAAAGCCGGCACCCAAGATGATGATCTGGGGTCGCATACCGCCTCCATCCGCCATTTTTGCGGGTCCGGCCGCACCCTGCGACCGGATTACCAACCCGTCAGGTCCGCGATCGTTGCGGGTGTTGCCGCGACGTCGCACCATCCTCGCCATATTGCCACCATGGTCCGGGCAGTGCCGCCATGGTTCGTTCATCTCGCTGAAAGATACCGTGGCCGTTATACCACACATCCCAGTTTCATGACGCCAGTGTTGCGATGCAATGCAACCTCGCCGGTGCTGCCGGGTTCAGAGGGGCCACGGACAAACCGGCACAACTTCGATGCCGGGACCGTAAACGCTGATGAGGTTTTGTATGCGTAAGCTTTTCACCGTCGCTGCAGCCGCTGCCGCTTTCGTGGCTGTCCCTGCCTTCGCGCAGGACATGTCGACCACGACGCAGGACACGACGACGACCACCACCGAACCCGCCCCCGCCGTGACCGCACCGGACGGCACCAATGGCATCGGTTTCGAACCCTATGTCGCCGTCATGGGTGGCTGGGAGCAGTTCGACTCCGAGCGTACCGATGCCGGCATCCCGCAGGTTCCGCGTAACGACAAGCTGAACGGCGCACTGGTCGAAGGTATCGTCGGCTTCAACGTGCCGCTGGGCCCGGTGTTCGTCGGTGCCGAAGGCAGCGTTTCGAAGGGCGTGTCGGGCGACATCGATTGGGATTACGGCGCAGCCGGCCGTTTCGGCTTCCGCGCCGGTGACTCGGGCCTGATCTACGGCAAGGTCGGCTATCGCTGGGTTAATTTCGACCGGTTCGGCACCGCCAGCCGCGACTATCACGAAATGACCTACGGCGCCGGTTTCGAAGTCGGTCCGAAGGACATCGGTCTCGGCGGCATCACCGGCAACTCGGGCGTCCGCCTGCGCGGTGAAGTGTCGACCTTCGGTTCGGCGCACAGCTTCCGTCCGATGCTGGGTCTGACGACCCACTTCTAAGCATCTGACTGGTTCGGGCGGGTCCAGCGTATCGGGACCCGCCCCGGTATCTGCGTACAGAATAAGGCTCCGGGCTATTGTCCGGGGCCTTTTTCTTTGAGGTATCTGCTGGCCAGGTGCATGATCGACCTGACCGGTAAGATCGACGATGCTGACTGCATTGCTGTTCATGATTGCCGTGCAAACGGATTATTTCACAAGCCAATGTGAGCGACGGGCGTTCGGTTGCGCTTCGGGGCATGCGGGAACGGGTATCGCCCAGCCCCACGCGGACAGGTATCAGCAGCCGTTCAGCGTAGCCGGTGAGCCTTCGCTGCACCAGCGGTCGCGTCTAGGCGACGGCGACGCCCTGCGGTCCCGACATTCCACCCGGCCGTGACGGTTCGGATCGAGGGGCTGACCCCGCCACGGCCGCGCTTGATCGCGCATCGGCTGGAGGGGAGGGCAGGATTCGCCGCGAACGCCGTCGCCGATCGCGTTGATCGCTTTTTGACACCGCGTGAAATCACCGATCTAGGTGTTTGATCCCACGGTTTGATGGTGCGATCCTTTCGTTGGAATGGAAGGAAGCCGTAT